>DASYCD010000158.1:0-8547 GCA_036500405.1 Bryobacteraceae bacterium | reverse complement strand
TTGCGCTCCTTCGCACGCACGTGGCTCAACGAACTGAAGGGCAGGAAGATCCGGGTGAACGTGCTGAGCCCGGGGCCGATCGCCACACCAATGCAGGAAGAAGTTCTCACCAGGGAAGTGAAGGAGATGTTCGAATCCCTGATCCCGCGGGGAACGATGGGTCAGCCTGAGGAAATCGCGACGGTCGCGTTGTTTCTTGCGTCAGATGATTCGAGCTTCGTGAATGGGGTGGAGTTGTCCGCCGACGGGGGCTTGTCGGCCGTCTGAAATCGGAGGATCCTGGTGAGCGCAAAATCGTCAAGGCACTCACCGGGATCTGGTATTGCGGTCAGCTGAGTTGCTGGGCGAGTCCGATAAGAATCCCTTCGGGCCCGCGGATGTAGCAGAGCCGATACGCATCTTTATACCGGACTACTTCGCCTGCGAGCTGCGCGCCGAACTTGCGGAGCTTTTCCAGCGTCTCGTCGATGTCGTCCACGGCGAACATGACGCGGAGGTAGCCCAGAGCGTTCACCGGGGCGTTGCGGTGATCCGCGACGACCGGTGGCGTGAGGAAGCGGGAGAGCTCTAGCCGGCTGTGGCCATCGGGCGTGCGCATCATGGCAATCTCGACGCGCTGATCTCCCAGTCCAGTGACGCGTCCGGCCCATTCTCCTTCGATCGTGGCCCGCCCTTCGAGCTCGAGGCCGAGCTCGCGAAAGAAATCAATCGCCCCTCCGAGATCATCGACGACGATTCCTACGTTGTCCATTCGTTTGAGCGCCATGTGTTCAATCTACAGGACGCGTCGCGTGACGGCGACCTCGGTACGAATTGGCGACAACCTTTGCGTAAGTGGCCGTTTGATACAGCACAGGTGTGCAGATACCGCACAACCAGACCGGCGGTAATTTCATTGGCATTTGTGTGGCGCTCGGATTGCTGTTCTCGTTGAAAAAACATGACTCCCGCTGCGAGACTCGTTGCCGGCCTTTTCGCTATTGCTTGTTTTGGTGGCGAGATCAGAGCGCAGCCGTGCGGCAAATTCGACGTAGCCTCGATCAAGGTGAATACCGGCGGCGCTGGAGGAAGCTACCCGGAGCTGAGTCCCGGAGGCAGACGCCTCATCGCAACAAATCAGTACCTGATGGCGCTTCTCATGTTCGCTTACGATGTTTCACCCCTGCAGGTTTCCGGTGTTCCAGTCGCCTTTTTCCAGGAAAGATATGACATCGAGGCGACGTGCGAGGAGCCCATGACGAAGGAACAGCTCCCTCATCTGTTTCGGTCGCTGCTGGAGGAACGTTTTCATCTATCCGTTCATCGCGAACTGAAAGATGAGCCCGTGTACGCCCTGATTGTGGGGAAAGGTGGTTCGAAACTCCGCGAAACCACGCATGAAAGCGAGCAGCCAGGCTTCAGGCAAGCCGGCCATAGTTTCACGTTCATCAATGCAACGATGGCGAATCTGATCGGCGTACTGTCTCAGGTGGCGGGACGTAAGGTTCTGGACAAAACAGGACTCAGCGCCCAATACGATTTCAAGCTGAGCTACGTTCCGGATAACGACAGCGCGAGTCGAGACGGGGCAAACGTCTTACCAGCAGCCAACGGCTTCCCCGATTCGGTGTTTACCGCTCTTCGGGAGCAGCTCGGTCTGGATCTGGAACCCCGGAAGAGCCCGGTTGAGTTCATTGTTGTTGACCACATTGAGCCGCTTATTCCGAATTAACGAAAGTCCTTTGGTTCTTATCTTCTTGCCGACAGACGCTTCAAGTGCGCGCGCCCCCACTTACACATCGCTTCGACTACCGGGGCGAGGGTCCGTCCATACGTCGAAATCGAATAGTAAACGCAGGGCGGAATCGTTTTCTTATCGTCTCTTTCGACGATGCCATCGGCTACAAGTTCCTGAAGATGCCGGATGAGCATACGCTCCGTGATGCCGGGAATGGAACGCCTGAGTTCGCTGGTACGCCTCGGCCCTTCCAGCAGACGCCATAGAATCGTGCCTTTCCAGCGGCCGTCCATGACTCGCATCATCGCGTCGACGGGGCACTCGCCCTCTTCCTTTTTCGAGACCGGCATTCGCTGCTCCCATACTGACAAATATGGCAGTATATTGAATTCTGTCAGTACTCATCATACACTCGGGTCAGGAAGGATTCCATGAGCAATAAACATCTGCCGCAACTCTTTGCGCAGGCGCTGAACGAAAAGCGGGTCGAACTCTTCGATGAGTTCATCCACCCGGACTACAACAACCACAACGCATACGCAGAACCTGGCCCGGCGGGCGTCAAAGCGTTGTTTCGGCACTACCTTGACGCATTTCCCGACACGAAGGTGGTGATGGACGACGTGATCGAAGAAGGCGACCGCATCAGCGCCCGCTTCACCTACAACGGAACTTTCAGCAATCCGTTCATGGGCTACCGGCCCAACGGAGCCGCGATCCGGATGCGCAGCATCGATATCTGGCGCGTCGTGGACGGAAAGTTTGCAGAACACTGGGATGAACTGAATCTTCTCGAAGTGTTTCAGCAGATCGGCGCGGCGAGCGTGAGAAAGCCGGAAGAACAATGAACCATCTGACAGGGCTGTCTCTGGTTGGCATCCTGAGCACGGCAGTAGTTTATGGCGCCGACATGTTCTTCCTGACGTTTCGGTGACGCACGGATGCCGGCCTGGGGCGCCGTGTCGATCCTGGCGAATCTGTTTCTTGCCCTGTTCGGCGGGAGCGAACGCCGCGAATTTTATTTCGTCTCGCTCGCCATGCTGGTCCTGTTCGTCGTTATCTACAATCTCTTGTCGAAGCCAATTAACCGGCTTCAAACCGAAGCGGCGAAAACGGGAGGAAAGCTCGACAATGCTCGGGAGTTGCAGGCGCCGTGGGATCGATCGCTATTGATCCGAACTCCGCTGCTCGTTGCCTCCCCGATCATCCGGTGTCTGGCATTTCTTCCGGACGCTGTCCATCCCTCTTGAATCTTCCTGCGCTGTCTCTCCATCTAGGGAGCAGGATTAAAACAAGAGGCGGCCTTCCGCCGGAAAGCAAGGGCATGGGAAAACTGAACGGAAAAGTGGCGGTGGTGACCGGCGCGTCTAAAGGAATCGGCGCCGCCATTGCGAAGCAACTCGCCGCTGATGGAGCGAGCGTGGTCGTGAATTACGCGACAGGCCGCGATGGCGCGGACAAGGTCGTCGCGGAGATTACGAAGGCTGGAGGTAAAGCCATTGCTGTGGGCGCCAGCGTGGCCAAAGAGGCTGATATTGACGCGCTCTTCGCCCAAACGAAAAAGGCTTACGGCAAAGTTGACATTTTGGTAAATAATGCAGGGGTGTACGGTTTTGCGCCGCTTACGGAGATCACGCCCGCTGAGTATTACCGGCAATACGACACGAATGTGCTGGGCCTCCTGCTGACGACCAAAGCCGCAACAGGACTTTTTCCAGCGGAGGGCGGGAGCGTCATCAATATCAGCTCGATCGTCAGTACTCTCGCGCCGCCGGGCACGTCGGTCTATTCCTCGACGAAGGGGGCTGTAGATACGATCACCAAAACCCTCGCGAAGGAATTGGGACCTCGGAAGATTCGTGTGAACGCCATCAATCCCGGCTTCGTGATTACTGAAGGCGCGCAGACTGCAGGTTTGGTGGGAAGCGAGTTTGAGAAAGAAGCCATCGCGCTCACCCCGCTTGGAAGGGCAGGACTTCCGGAGGACATCGCCCCTCCCGTGGCGTTCCTGGCATCAGATGATGCACGCTGGATAACCGGGGAGACGATTTTTGTGTCCGGCGGAGCGGCGGTCTAAAGCAAAACGCCCGGTAGCTCATTTCTGCCGGGCACTTCTCCCGCATCTGTATTCGACGTGAGACGCAGAGACCGGGCCGGGGTCCTCACCGCGTATGAATAACAAGGTCCCGTGCGCGCGCTCCAGGAGCGTCTATGCCGAAGCGGGCGATTCCGTATCCAGATTGAGCCCCTTTGTGCGAACCGGGATAGCGCTATTTGGGCAGCGCTTCGCCGTAGATGAGCGCAACGTTTAGCTCGGGGCGAAGTTCGTTTTCTGGGCGGGGCGCGCGTCGGGGTAATAACTTTAGTTATTTGTCCGAAAAGCCACCCAATTAAAGCGATTTGGTGTAAAGAAACGATGCAAAAGTGATGCGCGCCTGATAGTGTAGAAATTCTACTCGCGAGTTTTCATGTCAGACTCAGGCTCCATCATTCCAGACTCTGCTGGCCACGATCCCTCCGGGAGTGACGCTTCGCTACCGGTTTGGCATAAACCGGAGGTTTCGCGCATCTCGATCGTTTCGTCCGACGGTGGGCACCCACGCCTTAAGCCGACGACGGGCGACGATATAGCCAGTTGAGTGTCTTGAAATGCCCGTAAATCCAGAATCCCTCGTGACGAGAACTGCCGGCCTGATGAGCACCCGGCTGAACAACGAAATCTACCTTTTGAATCCGGTGCGGGATAAATATACCGGCCTGGATGACATCGGCGCGCGCGTGTGGGATTTGCTCGAAGCCAAAACGCGGGCCGACAGCCTGTGCGATCAGGTGGCGGAGGAATATCGGGGAAACTCATTGCAGATCAGGGCCGATCTGATGGAGTTTCTCAACGAGCTGGACGGTGAAGGTTTGCTGGAAGTTCAGTAAATCAGGGCTCCGGAGAGGGATGTTGCGCAAAGTCTATGCCGCCGACGTCTGGCTGCTGGTGGAGGCGTTTCTCTGGCTGGCGCTCGCGCGCATTGCCACACTGATCATTCCCTTCCGCTGGATCATGAGGTTGCTGACTCTTCAGCCCGGCGACGGCGCCGCGCAGAACCCGGCGGTTCCCGGGCCGGATTCCCTCGCTTTTGCGTTGCGCGCCCGCAGGGCTTTGGTTATCACCGGCCGCCGCACTCTCTGGCGGAGCAACTGCCTCACAAAGAGTCTGGCAGGCGCGGGCATGCTGCGATCCCGCCGTATTGCCTCCCTCATCGCAGTAGGCGTCAACCATCCGATCCATTCTCCCGGTCTTCCCAGAAAAGCTCACGCATGGTTATCGTCAGGGGACGTCATGGTTACCGGAGCGCCGACGCACAGGGATTATAACGCGATCGTGACCTTCGCTTACGATCCGGACTCAACAGGCAATGCACCTCTATTCGGGTTTTTCTCTAAAAATTAGCTCCCAGGTCGAGTTGCCCGAATTTCCTGCGGCCTCCGGCCACCCGGACGTGGCGATTCGTCTCGGCAGCGTCAACCGAACGGAAGCGCTGGCCTCGATCGATGACGAACATGCTTACCCGCGCGATATCGGGGCGTTCCACATCCGCCATGGCCGCGAGATCATTGCGGATCTGCTTCCAGAGGCGGACACCGGGGCGGTGAGCGCTCTGCTCGCGGGCAGGTTGATGGGATATCTGCTGCGCCAGCGCGGATATCTTGCGCTTCACGCGAGCGCTATCTCCATAGCCGGAACAGCCGTGCTCTTCCTGGGCGAAAGCGGTGCGGGGAAATCCACCACAGCCGCCGCGTTCTACTCGCGGGGCCATCAGGTTCTTGCGGACGATGTGGCTGCCGTTGGTCTTGCAGCGCGTGGCATCGAACTCCAGCCCGCATGGCCGGGGCTACGTTTGCTCGACGATAGCCGGAAAGCAATTGGCACGGAAGCCGCGCCGGCGGATTTTCAGGCCGACAAATATTTCTATCGACTCAGCGGCTCCGGCGACTCCGGCGCTGTTCCTATCGGAAGGATCTATCTTCTGGATTACCATTCCAATGGCGAGTTGAACGTGCGCTCCTCCATGCTCTCCGGGCTTCACGCCGTCGCGCTGCTCAATGCGCACTCCCTGCTTAGAAGCTGGCGGGCGGACACACGGCTCAGGCAAATCAATCTGGACCGGGCGGCAGCGGTGGCCGCCGCAGCGCCGGTGCGCCGCCTGATGCGTCCGCGGTCGCTGGAACTCCTGCCGCGTCTGGTGGATTTTGTCGAAGCGGATGTGATCGCCAATGACTGAGTGCCTGTCGCGTCTTCTGGCGCCTCTGACCGCCGAAGCGTTCCTCCAGCACTACCAGGCAAGAGCGCACTTTCATGTCGGCAGGTCTTCGCCCGGCTATTACGCCGACCTGCTCAGCGTTGCCGACCTGGACAGTATCCTGCAATCCCGCCGCTTGCCCGTGGGCTTCGTCAATGTTGTGAAGGACGGCGTGCGATGTCCCATCGAAGAATGGTCGCGTTTTGTTGACTCGGCGCGCGGTATACATCAGATCGCTATTCCGGAGAGTCTTCTGGGGCTCTACGCCGATGGCTCCACGCTGATCCTCAATCATGCCGACGCTCTGGTACCTTCCCTCACCGGGACGTGCAGAAAACTGACGCGCGAGTTCGGCTTCCCCACACAGACAAACATCTACATCACGCCCCGCAATTCAGCAGGCTTCAGCAAACATTCGGACGATCACGACGTTCTGATTCTGCAAATCGCCGGCGGCAAAGTCTGGCGGGTTTACGCACCGGATGCGCTGGAAATCGAACTGCAGGCGGGCGATCTGCTTTATATCCCCCGCGGGATGTTTCACGATGCGCGGTCGTGCGAAGAGGACTCCATCCACATCACGCTCGGGCTAAAGCCGGTTTACGCTTTCGAATTGATCCGGGATCTTGCGACGCTGGCGGCGAAACAGGAAAACTTTCAGAAGCCGATGCCACCCAGGTTTGCCGGCATGGATGTGGTTCGGTCATTTGAAACGGAATTTCTCTCGGGACTTCGCGCACTGGCGGCGGACGCGGACTTCGCGACGCTCACCGATCTCCGGAACCGGGACTATGCCGCGCGCGAAGCCGAAGCGTGGTCCGGCAGGTTCGAAGATCTTCGTCTTCTTACCTTGATGACCCCCGATACGGTTGTTGGCAGGCGCGCCGAAGTACGGGCTGAAATCACAGACGACGGGAAATTTATGCATGTCTCGTTTGGAGACCGCAAGGTGATAATCCCTTTTTTCATGCGGGACCAACTGCACCGAATTCTGGGGGATCAAAAGATCGCAGTCGGCGAGATAGAAGGCATGATTACGTCTGCCGGCAAGGTCACCCTTGTCAGGGAATTCGTAAAATCGGGCTTCCTCCGAATCATCAGTATCTGATTTTCCGCAAAGTCAGTTCCCGGTACAGTTCCAGAAGTTCAGCCGGCGCGGGAAGTTCGGAATCCGCAATGGATGCGGGCCGTGGGGTCCATGCCCGGTTCGCCTTCGCGTCCCATGTAAATTCGGCCTGCATGAGCTCGCGGTCTACGGCAGGGGGATCGAGATGGAAAGCATCGAGAATAGCCGGCAGCATCCGCGGTGAGAGATCGCTATAGTCCAGCAACTTCATACGATCGCCGGCGCGGAGAGCATGCTGGAAGAAATCGGAAATGGCGCGTTCGGGAGTATGCCAGATTGTTCCGATGCCGGTATCCTTCCCCATCCAGCCAGGTTTCCCACGGCGCCAGGAAGCCAGCATCTCCGCCGGATGCCGAAAGAGAAATAAGACCGGGACATCGGGAAACGCGGCCTGAATTGTTTCCAGACGCATGACGTTGAAGGACGTGAACTTCACCACGTGAGCTTTGTAAGACCGAAGGCGCGGTCTTCCCGTATGGAGGATCAGATTGCGGAGAAGGGTGGGGGCAGGGTCGGAACTGGAATTGATGACGGGCCAGACATGGTTGTGCGGCCCGCCCTCGCCAAATACGAGATGTTCGAGCGACCGGGCCAGCACCTTTGCCAGTAGAGTGGAGCCGCAACGCCCAGCGTGCAGGATGAAGCCGGAAGGACTCAGGCAGTCTGTGGCGGGCGGGGCGGAGCGTAGAAAATCGAGAGACGAAATGCATCGCCATGGCTCAGATGGATGGCGCGCGCCTGCCAGGATCGCGGCATAGGTCGCCAACGACCTTTTAAAGGAGCCCTCGAAGCAGTGATAGTCCTTCAGGTCCAGCCAGGAGGCGGTATGTTGGGTTGAATCCAGTTCGACAGGAACGAGTCCGCGACGGGAGGCATGTTCCGCGCGAAATTCGTCCTCTGTGAGTTTCAGGCTCATTCGTTGGCCAGTGCACTGGTGACGTAGAAGGTCACTCCCCAGCAAGTTTCGCACTGAGATCTCATCCGGGCAGCTGAAGCCTCTTCCGATAGCTGTTCATAGTCAGTTACCGCACACTGGCCCGGCAGATGCATTCCTCTTGAGTCGCAATGGGGCCAAAGAAGGGTGTTGGGCTGGCAATTCTCGCTTTGGCCTGTGCGGTGAATTCTTCCGCGCAGATTGCGCAGTTTGAAGGGCAGAAGATTGCCGATATCCAGTACTCGCCCGCGCCGATTCTGGATCCGGCGGATCTCGCCGTCGTTCAGCTTCTGCAAAAAGGCGACACGCTGCACGCACTCGATGTGGGCGACACGATCGACGCGATGTTCGCGACCGGCCGCTTTGCCGACATTGTTGTGGAAGCGGAAAAGGCGCCCGCCGGAGGCGTCACTGTTCACTTCGTGCTGACGCCGCAGTTGTATGTCGGCGGGTCCACGGTGGACGGAAAGTTTAACAA
>DASYCD010000157.1:0-5719 GCA_036500405.1 Bryobacteraceae bacterium | reverse complement strand
CGCGCGTCTCCGTGCCGAGCGCGGCATGGACGTCGAAACCATGTGGTCCGACGATGGTTTTGTCGTTCGTCTGCCGGACAGCGAGGGCGATCTCGAAACCGAAGCTTTACTGCCCTCCGCTCCGGAGCTGAAAGATCTGGTGCTGAGGCAGTTAGGCAGCACTTCTCTGTTTGCCGCTAAGTTTCGTGAAGCAGCGGGCCGCGCGCTGCTGTTGCCGAAACGCCGCCCGGGGATGCGGGCGCCGCTGTGGCAACAACGCAAACGCGCCGCCGAGCTGATGGCCGTGGCCGCGCGCTATCCGTCCTTCCCGATTCTGCTCGAGACCTATCGCGAATGCGTACGCGAAGTGCTCGACCTGCCCGCCGCGGCAGAAGTTCTGAAGAAGATTGAGCGTGGAGAGATCCGCATCACGACAATCGAATCCACCAGGCCTTCCCCTTTCGCCTCCGCCCTGCTGTTTTCCTACATCGCCAATTACATCTATGAAGGCGACGCACCGCTGGCCGAACGGCGCGCCCAGGCTTTATCCATTGACCAGTCGCAACTGGAACAAATTCTCGGCAGCACCGATTTCCGCGAACTGCTCGATAAGACCGCGCTCGAGGAAGTGGAAGCGCAGCTGCAATTTCTGGACGCCGAGTACCACGTCAAACACGCCGATGGGATCCACGATCTTCTTCTCAAGCTGGGAGACCTGACTGAGGAGGAGATCCAGGCCCGCTCGGTGTCGCCGGCGGTTGCCTCCACCATTCACGAACTCACGAACGCCAGGCGAGCCATTCGGGTCCGCATGGCGGGGCAGTCGCGATTTATTCCCGTGGAGTATGCCTCGCGCTATCGCGATGCGTTAGGCATTCCGCTGCCCCCCGGCCTGGCCGATACGTTTCTGGAACCCGCGCCGAACGCCATTGGCAGCATTATCCGCCGTTTTGCCAGAACCCACGGACCGTTCACGCTCAGTGAGATTTCCGATCGCTACGGCCTTTCCCCAAAATACGCGGAAGGCCAGCTCGGCCTGCTGCACGCGGACGAGAAATTACTCGAAGGCGAATTCCGGCCGGGCGGCGTGCATCGCGAATGGTGCGATCCGGAGATTCTCCAGCAAATTCGTCGCAAGACGCTCTCGCGCCTGCGGAAAGAGGTCGTCCCTGCGGAGCAATCCACGTTTGCGCGTCTGCTGACGCGGTGGCAGGGAGTGACCGCTCCGCGCAAAGGACCGGACGCGCTGCTGGACGCGATCGAAATTCTGCAGGGAACGGAGCTGATCGCTTCCGACCTGGAGCGTGAGATTTTGCCGGCGCGCGTGGCGGATTACCAGCCTTCCACGCTGGACGCGCTGCTGGCTTCCGGCGAGATCATCTGGGTGGGACGCGCGCCGCTCGGCGGACACGACGGGCGCATTTCTCTCTATCTCACGGAGTCATTCGGCAGTCTGATGCCGCCGGACGCTTTCGACAAAACTCCGGATGACCTTTCGGAGCGTTCGCTCAAAATTCTGGAATTGCTGACGCGGCAGGGGGCATCATTTCAGTCGATGATTCATCAGGCGGCCGGAGGCGGCTTTCCGAATGAAACCACGGAAGCGCTTTGGCAACTGGCCTTGCGCGGGCTCATTACGAACGATACTTATCATCCGATCCGCGCGCTGCTCACTGGCCCGGAGAAAGTGAAACGGAGCGCCGTTCACTTGCCTCCAGGGTCCCCTGGTTTTGTTCAGCGCCAACGGGCGCGGCGTGGCGAGCACTCGGGTCAGGGCCGCTGGTCTCTGGTATCTCAGCGCATTTTCAATCGAATCACTCCGGCCGAATGGAGCGCCGCGATGGCTCAGCAAATGCTGACGCGCAACGGAATCGTCATGCGCGAAACGGCCGCGGCCGAGGATGTGCGTGGTGGGTATGCCTCGGTGTATCCGGCGCTGAAAACGATGGAAGACAGCGGACTGGTGCGGCGCGGCATGTTTGTGGCAGGCATGGGCGCTGCGCAATTCGCCGCATCCGCGGCGGTTGACATGCTGCGAAGCCTGCGACGCCCGGACGAGCGCCCCGACGCGGTTCATTTGGCCGCCTCCGACCCCGCCAATCCCTATGGCAGTTTGCTGCCGTGGTCCTCCGCCGATCATTCCATGGCGCGGGCCTCCGGCGCTAACGTCATTCTGGTGAACGGCCGTCTGGCCGCCTTCTTCCGCCGCAAAAATCCAGCGCTTCAGGTGTTTTTGCCGGAGGAAGAACCGGACACCAGTCAGATTGCCCGCCAACTGGCGCAGAAGCTGGCGGCCGTAGCGATTCGTTTGCAAAGCCGCCGCAGCGGTCTGCTGATTGGGACCATCAACGATCAGCCCGCGAACGAACATTTGCTCGGTAAGTTTCTTCAGGAAGCGGGCTTCGTCAGCACCTCGGGCGGCTATCACATGCGGCGCATCGCGCCGTCGGCATATCCGGCGTCCATAGATCCCGAAGCTGAAACGGACGAGGATGCCTGAAGGCGACACCATCTTCCGCGCGGCCCGGACGTTGAATCGTGCGCTGGGCGGCAAAGTGGTAACGCGTTTTGAAACACAACTCCCGCAACTGGCGCGCGTGGAATACGACACGCCGGTGACAGGACGGACGATCGAGAGCGTCAGCGCCGCAGGGAAATGGATGCGGATGTATTTCTCGGGCGATCTGATTCTTGTGACGCATATGTTGATGAGCGGGAGCTGGCATATTTATCGTCCCGGCGAGCGCTGGCAGCGGCCTGCGATTCAGATGCGAGTCGTAATCGGCGTTGAGGATTTCGTTGCTGTGGCCTTTCAGGTTCCGCTTGCCGAATTCCATACGGCGGCGACGCTTCTGCGGCACCGAAGCGCACAACTGGGACCCGACGTTCTTGCCTCTGAATTTGATCCCGCTGCCGCCGCTCTTCAGATGAAGTCGCGTCCGGATCTGGAAGTGGGAGTTGCGCTGCTGCGCCAGCACCTGATTGCGGGCCTGGGGAATGTCTTCAAGTCGGAAGTCTGCTTCGCCAGTCGTGTCAATCCATTTCGGCTGGTCGGTTCGCTTTCCGCCGAGGAGCTGAATTCGCTGATGGAAAACGCGCGCCGGTTTATGAGCGCCAACACAATTGCGACCTATACCGGTATGCGCCAAACCACCGGGCGAGCCGACCCCTCGGAACGGCTATGGGTATACAAACGGCGCGGCGAACCCTGCAGGGTGTGTGGATCCGCCATTCTCGCCGAAAAGCAGGGATTGGATGCGAGAACGACGTTCTGGTGTCCGAACTGTCAGAGCAGAGATTGAGTAGGCGGTGGGGCAGATTGGCAATCTGCGGCCGATTGTAAATCGGCCTCCACGGTCACCGAATACCGGCCGGGCCAATCAACAACAACTTCCGAGCGCGCATCATCGCAGAGAAAAGACAATCCGGAAAACGGAACCCTGCTCCTCTCTTTACCATCGGTGCGCCTCGCCGACCTCAACGCGCACGCATTTTTCACAAGCTCTTTCAGACGCGCCGATTTCAGGCAATCGTCTGAAGCGTCTCGGTCTCGACTGCCAGGTTCCGCTCTCCATCCGTGGTGGAGATCAGGTGTTTGGGAATCCACGGGATTACGGGAAGGATCAGGGTATAAACAACCGTGGTCGCGATCGCGCAATAGAGGAACCCGTGCGCCGGGCTGCCGGCGTAAAGCTTCGCGCCCAGCAGATCGCTGCCGCGCTGCGCCAGCATGACGCCGGCGGAGACCAGCATCATGAGAGTGCCATGTAAACCGGGCGGGCAGGAGCGTACCGCCAGATCGAAGTAAGCCGCCGTGGCCATGCCACCCATCAGTCCCATCGGGACAGCCAGTATGAGCGCGGCGTTGCCCGAATGGACGAAAGCCAGCGGAATCATTTGCGGCGCCGCGACGATGGTGCTCCACCAGAGCAGCTTGTTGGGTGGAATCCTTTGGCACAGGTAGCCATAGAGCAGAAAGGTGGGAATACAGGAGATTGCGAATACGCCCAGGAAGTTGGAGTATGCTTCATCGGGAGCGTGGAGTTGGTTGGTGAGGAAGAATTGCACCGGAGTGTAGAGGCCTGGATTGAACCACCACAGAAAGCTGATCAGCGCCGCTGGATAAATGGCGCGGTGCTTCAGAAGGCGCCGCACATCGCCGCGAAAATCGCTGCCTTTTGCCTGCGGCTTGTCGTAAGCATGGCCAAAAATGGCGGCCGGTTTCCACAAGCCGAACATCGCGATCGGCAGCATTAGTCCGGCCATCAGAAAGAATATTTGCGGTGGCGAAAGCTTTTCGCTCATCACGCCGGAGATGAGGGCCGCCGAGATGAGCGCAATCTGATAGCCGGTGCTCGATAGTGTACTCAGGCGCCCGGACATGAGTGTCTCCTGGCCGATCAGAGCGATCAGTCCCTGATAGGCCGCCTGGACGAGACGAAACGTCGCCATCGCGAGGAACATCCCGATGAGCAGCATGTTGTAAGAGAGCGGGGATATCGCCATCCAGACAAATACGACGGCCGTGAGCGGGGCGAACAGAAAAAAGTAGCCGCGGTCGCGCCATCCAAACGGATTCCAGAGATCCCGCACCAGGCCGAACAGAAACGCAATGTAGAGGGGGATGCCGGTAAGCAAACGGAACAACGAGACCTGTGGCGCCGTGGCATGCAGATGATTCTTGAGCATGTAGGAGGTCGGGATATCGAGCAGATATTCCGGCGCGACGAGGTAGGCGAGCAGTGTCAGAAAGCCGAAATAAAGATAGATGGGCCGCGTACGCGGCGGCAAGTCGACTGAGGCTGTGGCCATCGGGCTTGAGCGAGTTTAGCATTGCCGATCGGATCATGGAAAGCGATAATGGCGTAGGAATATATTGATGCTCGAACAGAGTGATGTGGCAACCCGGCTCCCGGCGCGGGATTTGAATCGAGCCCGGAAATTCTATTCGGAAAAGCTTGGGCTGGAGCCTTTCGAGGAGCGCCCTGGAGGCCTTCGCTACCGCTGCGGTAATGGCTTCTTTGTTTTATTCGAATCCACAGGGGAAGCATCGGGCAGTCACACTCAAATGGGCTGGGAGGTTGCCGATATCGAGGCGACCGTGACCGCACTGAGAGCGCGTGGAGTTGTTTTCGAAGAATACGATCTGCCGGGCCTGAAAACCGTAAATGGAATCGCCGAAATCGCAGGAAATTACCCCAGCAAGGGAGTCGGTGAGAAGGGCGCCTGGTTCAAAGACAGTGAGGGTAATCTCCTCGGCATTGGTCAAAGCCTGCACTGAAGTTCTGTCTTAGCGGGCTCTATGGGGTAGCGATTGCAAAACGAGCGCCCCAGGAGCCGGTACTGGGTGCCCGGAAGGGATCGGGAACTAAACGCGCTTAGCTCCGGCTATCCACCTTGAGGCTTTTTCCAGTGGCGCGTCTTTCGGCCAAAGCGGCGTGTGGCGGGCCGAAGAGGTCCAGGGACGTGTGGACACGCCGCTTCGACTTGCCGCAAAAGCTGGCAGAGAGCGCACTCAGCCGACGAGAAATACATCATTCTGCTCGACCTTCAGTCTACGGGCGAGAGCCTTCAAAACTCGCGGCGTGTGATAGTCTTTCAATCTGGGATCCCCGGTCCCCGGTCAGAATCAGTGTATTCGTTTCGACTACCCGACGGAGAACTCGCCCATTATCAATGGGGTTCGTTCGTAATCCGGCTGGGCTACCTTACTCCTATAACAACAAAGTCGTTTGTGGAA
>DASYCD010000156.1:0-2343 GCA_036500405.1 Bryobacteraceae bacterium | reverse complement strand
CATTCTTTTCAGCGGCGCACGAACGGCAATCACGTTTCTGTTCGGCGTGTTCGGTTTATCGTTCCTCTTCACCGCGCTATGGCAACGCGTGAAAGGGAATATCTTCGTGCTTGCGGTCGCCCACGCCAGCGTGAATGCGCCACTCTCTGTGCTGAATCAGCAGAGCGTGACGGATGCGGTGTTTGTGCTCTACGGCGTGCTGGGACTGCTCGCCGCTATACTGATCGCCGTGAGGAACCGATGACATCTACGCCGCCAGCCAATGGAATCGTTGAAATTCCAGCAGGCCATTCAGTCGAAGAAACCGTCGAAAAGCTCAAAGCTATTCTCCAGGCCAAAGGCGTCATACTCTTTGCCGTAGTGGATCACAGCGGAGAGGCCGAAAAGGCGGGCATGAAGATGCCTCCGACCAAACTCGTGATCTTCGGGAGTCCGAAGGCGGGGACGCCTCTGATGCTTGCATCCCCCAGTATTGCGATCGATCTGCCTCTAAAAATTCTGGTTCGCGAAGACGAGGCGGGTCAGGCCTGGATTTCTTACAACGATCCGCGCTATCTCAGCGACCGGCATCATCTGCCAGAGCCCCTCCTCGGGAACATAGCCGTGATTGAGACGCTGGCTATTGCGGCTGGCGCTCCGTGACGATCAGTTTGTCGACCGTCAGTTCGCCGATACTGAGCTTCTCGATACGCCCTTGACGAACGGCAAGGCGGCCGACCGCCAGCGCTCCAATCGCCAGCGCGCCGACCGCTGTGGCCGCGACAGCCAGCCCAACCGTGGCAACACCGATAAACGAAGCGGCATTCTTTGGCTTCGGAATGATTCCCATAAGCCTGATTCTACGACCACCGGGACCAGACGGTAGCTACTGAACCGCCGTACACTTCCTGATCTCGCAGGCATAGGTCAACGGCGGCCGCACTCCCGCAGCCTGCATCGCGAGTTTCTCCCACGTGGTGTAGACGCTGAAATAGACATCCTCCCCCGCCGGTCTCGCCGAGCAAGTACAAAATAGAGGGGAGGGTGAATGTTCTGCCTTGTGACATAATTGGGTCACAAATGGGGGGCGCCGGAGTTGTTCCCCGGGAGGGTTTCCATGAAAATTACCCTGCATCTCATTCTCGCGGCGGCGATCGGGTTGAGTTGTGCCTGGGCCCAGAGAGGCGGTGGGTCGCCTGGCGGCGCGTCGGGCGGAGGCGCCGGCGGCGGCGCTACGGCTCCTTCGAGTCCAACGGGTGGATCTACCGGACCAGGCGCGGGAAATCCTGGCGGCGGCAGAGGCACGATTATCGGTCCCACCAACCCAACGCAGCAAAACCAAACGCAGGTGGCGCCGGCTCCCCGGCCCATCTTCATTTCCGGGACCGTCTCAACGGACGATGGATCCCCGCTTCCGGGCAGCATGAAAATCCAGGCCGTATGCGGGGCCGATCAAAGGATCGTGACCCACACCGGTCCGCAGGGTGATTTTTCGTTCCAGTGGGGCCAGAATACCGGCATCTTTGAGGATGCATCCCAGAGTGGATCGAGTTCCATCTTCGGCGGCAGTGCGAGCGGCAATGCCGGCGCCCCCAGCGGCCTGGGGACCGGCCTGGCGAATCCGCTTTCTAACTGCGAACTGCGCGTCGATGCGGCTGGCTATATCTCGAGCCACGCTCCTCTTCTGAGTTACGGCCAGCTTGACCACATCGAAGTGGGGACACTCATCATTCACCGGCTCACCGGCGAGGAAGGCACAACCGTCAGCGTGCTCTCCATGAAAGCGCCAAAAAGCGCAAAGAAAAATTTCCAGAAGGGCTCCGATCAGTTTCGCCAGCGCAAGTTCAAGGAGGCCGAAGCCAGCTTCCGCAAGGCCGTGACGGAGTATCCCGATTACGCCGACGCGTGGCTCAGCCTGGGCCGGGCCGAGCGCCAGTTGGGCGCCCACGACGCAGCCCGCGAGGATTTCCAGAAGGCGATGGATCTGGATAAGAAGCTTCTGGGCCCGTGGCAGGAGCTCGGATACCTCGCCGCCGATCAATCGAAGTGGGAAGAGGCGGCGAAATTCCTCGATCAGGCAACCCGGCTCGATCCAATGAATTCACCGGCGCCCTGGTTCTTCAGCGCGGTGGCCGATTTCAATCTCCAGCGCTATGAAGCCGCCGAACACAGTATTCGCGCCGAATTGCGGCTGGATCAGAACAGAAATCCCAGGGCGAAGTATCTGCTCGGGCTCATTCTGCTGGCGCGCAATGATCTGACGGGTGGCGCGGAAGCTCTCCGTTCGTTTCTGAAGGTGGCGCCCGCCGGTCCGGATGCGGAGATGGCGAAAAAGCAGTTGCTGCGGGCGGAAGGCATGGCGGC
>DASYCD010000155.1:0-2837 GCA_036500405.1 Bryobacteraceae bacterium | reverse complement strand
GATTATCGGCGCGAACGGCGTGATGAATCGCGTCGCCGAAGATGGCGTGCTGATCGACTGGTTCCGCAAGCCGCACAAAAAATACGGCACGACGTTCCGCATCATCAATCTGATTGCGCTGCTGCAGATCCTGACGATCGTGCTGAGCGGCGGCAACATGTACGCGCTCGGCGAAGCCTATGCGTTCGGCGTGGTCTGGAGTTTTTTCCTGAAATCGCTCGGCGTGCTGGTGCTGCGCTACCACCGCCACGATCAGGAATACAAGTTTCCGCTCAATCTGCGCATTGCCGGCGTGGAAATTCCGGTAGGTCTGGGGGCTACGACGGTTGCGCTCGGCATGACCGCGGTGGCAAATCTCTTCTCAAAAAAGTACGCGACTATTTACGGCGTGCTGTTCACGATATTGCTCTTCGCGCTGTTCACGGTTTCCGAACACATCAACCGCCGCAAGGGACAGCACGCGAAGCACGGGCTCGAGGAATTCAATCTCGATGTCCACACCGAAGTCGTGGCGGAGAGCCTGCACGCGCGGCCGGGGTCCATCCTGGTAGCCGTGCGCGATGCGAACAGCCTCGCGCATCTGACGTCGGTCGTGCAGAAAACGAATCTGCGCCGGCACGACATCGTGGTGATGACGGTACGGCAGATTTCCACTGGCGCAGGCGAATACCGGCTTGCCGAAAACCAGGTATTCAGCGATTACGAGCGCGAACTCTTCTCGAACGTGGTGACAACGGCGGAGAAGGAAGGCAAGACGGTCGAACTGTTGGTGGTACCGGGACGCGATCCGTTCGAAGCGATCGTGCAAACCGCGGCGAAGATCCAGGCCTCACGCGTAGTGCTGGGCGCGTCACGTCGCATGGAAGCCCAGGATCTGGCGCAGCGTGTGGGCCTCGCGTGGGAGGCGCTGCCGGACCCGCGTCCCCCGTTTTCCCTCGAAGTGATTCCGCCCGAAGGCAAGACGCTGTTCGTGAATCTGGGCCCGCATCCGCCGCGCCTGTGGCCGGAAGATCTGGACCGCCTCCATGCGCTCTGGCTGCGCCTCTCGCAGAAGGAATTCAGCTCAGGCTTGCATCATCGGGACGTCACGGGCGTCGCTTTGAAGCGCCTGGAGAAAGACCTGGCAGACCCGCAACGCCGCGAAGAAGTGATCGCCGATATGCATCAGGAAATCGACTCGGGAGTAAAGCGAGATCAGGCGGGGACGTAAATCCCCATCCGCTCTTTCACCAGCCGTACCGTCGAATCGGCAATCGGCGTCACAGCCTCCGCCCCGGCGCGCAGCACACTATCGAGATAACCAGGATCGGAAGTAATCTCGCCATACCGCGCCTGCAGCGGCTCCAGCTTCGAAACCACCATCTCCGCCACCTGCTTCTTCAGATCGCCATAGCGCATCCCCGCAAAATGCGAGCGCATCTGATCATTTGTCCATTCGGAAAACGCCTGGAAAATATTCAGCAGATTGACAACGCCCGGCCCCATCGTCTCGAAATCCACGCCGCTGCCGGAATCCGTTGTAGCGCGCATGATCGCCTTGCGGATTTTCGCCGGCGGATCGAGCAGCGCCACCGCGTGTCCTGCGCCCGTGGCGGACTTGCTCATCTTCGTGGTGGGATCGTCCAGTCCCATGATGCGCGCCCCGACTGAGGGCAACTTCGTCGCAGGCATCACGAACGTATCGCCGTAGAGCGCATTGAAGCGTTGCGCGATGTCGCGCGTCAGCTCGAGGTGCTGGCTCTGGTCGTCACCAACGGGCACGGCGGCCGCCTGATACAGCAGAATATCCGCCGCCATCAACACCGGATACTGGAAAAGCCCGTCGCCAATGGATTCCTGCAGCGCCGCCTTCGCCTTGAACTGCGTCATGCGTTCCAGCCAGCCCATCGGCGTGACACACGTCAGCAACCACGCAAGCTCCGCATGCGCCGGGACAGACGACTGCACCACGATCCGCGAATGCTTCGGATCGATGCCGGCTGCCAGAAACAAAGCCGCCAGCGAACGGATGCTCGCACGCAGTTCATCGGGCTTCTGGTAAACCGTGATCGCATGCAGATCGACGATGCAGAAGATGCTTTCGTAATCGTGCTGGATCCGCACCCAGTTCGTGAGGGCGCCCAGATAGTTACCGATATGCAGATTGCCGGAGGGCTGCACGCCCGAAAGAACGCGTGGAATCATCTGTCAGGGAATGAATTCCCATCGTAACAACGATGGCCGCGCGGGCTTCTATGCCAGAGAGTCCACGGTTTCAGACTGTTCCACGTGTTCGTGTTCCATCGGCTCTTCAGTCTCGCCGTTACTCGGAGTATCCTTCTTCGCCACACGACGGGCGAACTTTTCGCGTTGTTTTTCGACGCGCGCCAATTCCTTCTGGCGCTTCTGGAAAGAACTACCAGATCTTCCTGCCATACTTAAGTTCGATGCTGCTCCCCCGCCTTTCGTTTCGGCGAGGCGGCGGCACTACGCTAACCTTTTGATTCTAAACGCGATGAATCTCACAATCGAAAAACTTGTTTATGGCGGCGAAGGCCTCGCGCGCGTGGATGGACAGGTGGTTTTCACACCTTTCGTACTGCCGGGAGAAGCCGTGGAAGTGGCGCCCCCCGCATCGAAAAAGCAGGCGCAGCGGGCGGATCTGCTGCGCGTCATCGAGCCCTCCGCCGATCGCGTGGCCGCGCCCTGCCCCATATTCGGCAAGTGCGGCGGCTGCCACTATCAGCATGCCGATTACCCCGCGCAGCTTCAGTTCAAGCGCGGCATTCTCGCGGAAACGCTGCGGCGCGGCGCGAAGATCGATCTCGACCAATCGCGCATCGCGGTCACTTCCGGCG
>DASYCD010000154.1:0-3872 GCA_036500405.1 Bryobacteraceae bacterium | reverse complement strand
CTGCACGCTCCCGCCCTCGGCGAGATTATTCGCCACAAGCTGCGGCGCGATCGGCACGTTCACCGTATCGCCCGCCTGCGCCAGTACAGGCTCATAATCGCGATTGACCAGATTCCCCATCACCAGATTTCCGACGAGGGCAGGCAGGGCATCCGCCGCCACCAGTTTCACGATCGCGTTCGCCACATTTGCTGAAGTAATTGAAGCCATTCTTCTCCTTTTTCCAAAACAAAAAGGGATGGCCGAAGCCATCCCCTGTATTCAACAGACTTGTTTTTTTTGCCTACCGCAGCGCTTGCGACGCAACCCGCAGAATCTCCTGCCGCGCCCGCTCCAGTTCCTCTTTACTCATCGACGGGCCGATCCTGTCGAAATCCACCGCCGCGGCGCCCGCCGGCGCGGTCTTCTGCGCTCCCGTCATCCCCGTCCCACCGGCAATGCGCGCCGGCAGAAACTCCGGATTCTCTTCCACAAATCCCGCCAGAAATTCGCTCATCGGCTGCTCGCCAGCCATCATCCGGCCGTCCTCGCCCCGAACAATCCCATCCTGCACGGCTTTGTAAGCGAGATCGACTTTCACCACACCGAGCCGCTGCAATTCCCCGCGGATTGCCGTATTTCGCTGCGCTTCGTCCGCCGCCGCACGCGTCCGGGCATTCTCCTCGCCCATCTCGTTGAGACGCTTCTCCAGCTGCTCTCTTTTCCTTCTTTCTTCGAGCAATTCGGTCTTATAAGCGGGCTCGCGGCGAGCTGAGTCCTGCTTCATGTATTCCTCAATCGCCTGCTGCACGATCGTCTGCACATCCGGTTGATCCATACTTTCCTTTCTTATCTGTGTGCATCTGCGTTAATCTGTGGCCGATTCGATTTCCACCGCAATCCGGTCCTTGATCTCCTGCCGCGCATCGCACAGATACTTGAGCGCCACCCGCTTCTGAACCTGTTTCTTCAGCGTGGGCGAAGGAATTCCCAGCGCGAGCAATCCGGCCGCATCCGCCGTCTCGGTCGCGAAACTCGTGATGTCGAATGAATCGAGACCCGTGACGTCGATCCGCGTCTCATCCAGCCGCGCCGCCGCCACGCCATTCAGCACATTCCGCATCGCGTCCTTCACCACGTCGCCGTATGCGCTCAGCACTTCCTGCGTCACCGCGAAATCCCACTGCTTGCTCAGGCCGGATTGCATTGCCCCGCCGCTCTCCCCCGCCTGCTGCATCAGGAAGCACACCCGATAGATCTCATCCTTCAGCCGGTTCAGATTGTCGGCCGCAATTTGATAAACCTTGCCATCCGGTTCCGTCCATCCGAAGCTATCTTCCGGATCGAGGTGGATGTAATAGCTCTCCCCCACAATCTGGTTCCAGTCGCGCCGCGAATGAATCACCGGCATCGCGAACAGCCCCATCGTCAGCGCCCATCCGAGCGCATTCGATTTATTGAAGTGCTCCAGCTGCAGCGTGGCCGTCTTATTCGTCAGCCACATGCCTTCGCTCACTCGCATTTCAAAGAGAGGCACGCGTCCGATGCGCGCGAACCCGTGCCGTCCCTCCTCCACCAGCTCGATCTGTCCGTCGCGCTCGTAGATTCTGTAATTCTCGCGGTCGTAATGGATCCACCGCGTCACCTTGTTCCAGCCATGCGCGTTCCCATCGTCCTGCTTCAGCCAGGACGTCCGGACGGTCGCCCACTCCAGCGCTCCGCAGTCGTCGTAGCTCCAGTTGATGACCTCATCAGCCGCATACGCGACCAGATAAGCCCGGCTCAGTCCCGCCGCATCTTCCTCCGCGCGCGACCGCGCCTCACCACCCGTCCGCGGGAAATCCACCGCGAGATAGGACTTTCCACAAACCATCGCTTCCGTCAGTTGCTGCCGGAAGAACTGCGTCAGCGTCGTCCCGCGGCGGTCGCAGTTCTGCACAAACTCCGCGAAGAACTCCCGCGACCGCGCGCCTCCCTCGATCAGCTCGATCAGCGGCTCCTCCCGCATCAGCGTCGCCGCATACCAATCCACAATCGACCCCACGTAGTTCTCGTAGAAAACCCGCGCCAGTCTTTCCTGGTACACTTCCGCCGGCTCCCGATGCCGCCGCACCAGATACTCCGCCGCGTTCAGCCGGAACTGCTCGCCGCCCCCGTAGAGATCGCGATACCGCCGCCACATCCCCGCGCTGCGCGCATAATCCGGATGTTCCCGTGCGATGTGCTCATTCATGCTCATATCAACCTTTGCCCCCGCTCGCCTACCGTTCCACTGTCGTGGCATTCCTGCCAGACCAGATAACCCAGCGCATCCGACGAATGCGTTCTCCGCCGGTCCTTCGTCTTATCGATCTGCGTCGAGTCCTCTTCGTACGAGACCTGCTCGAAATCGTCGATCAGCTCTTTGCATTTCGGCGACACGAACATTGACACCTCATCGGCCGCGTTCCGCAGTTTCCCGTTCACCGTGACCACACGATCACGCACGCTCGGATTCGACTTCGGCACGCGGAACCGCACCCGCACGCCACGCACGCGAAAGAAGTCCCGAATCACCCCGTAATCAGTCGAATCCGAGCTCGTATGCATCGCCGACCCGCTCGCATCTCCGTACACATCCACACCGGCCGCCGGATTCCCAAACCTATCCGCGAACGCTTCACACAACTGTTCCGTCGTCGCGCGCCGCAGCACGATCTCATCCAGCACCCGAACCTCGTCTTTCACCTTCTGCGCGACGAGCGAGCACAACGGGTCCACATTGAAATCCAGCGCCCACAGCAGTGGTAACCCAGGCGCCGGCTCCAGTTCCTTCACATTTCGCCCACGGTCGAACGACGAATACACCAGCCCGCCGCGCACGTTCAGGTAATCGCCCATGACTTCCTGGCGAAAGAAATTCTCGTCGTAGCTCGCGCGCAGCCGATCGTAAAAATCCGGCACCTCATCCAGCAGAAACCGGTTCTCATACGGTTTCGCCAGAATCGCCTCATAACCCTCTACCGGATGCGCAATGAACTTCCGGTACACCCAGTCGAATCCCTTCGGCGTCCACACCGCGAAACCGCAACGCCGCGTCGCTTTCGGATCGCGCAGCCGGCCCTCGAGCCGCAGCCACGCGCCCTCCTGCGTGTACGTCAATTCATCGAGGCCAAACCACGCCAGATTCGTGCCGCGCAGCCGGTCGAAATCATCCACTGGCCTCAGCAGAATGCGCGACCCGCTGTCCTTCATCGTCAGAATGTTGTCGCCCTTGTTCCACTCGAACGGAATCTGGTTCCTTTCCAGAATTTCCGTGAGCGATGCCAGCGTGGAATCCCGCAGCATCGGAAATGTCGGTGCACCGAGCAATCCAGCCCTGCCCGGATTCTGATACGACAACCGAATCGCCTCCTGGCACAGCGCCTGACTTTTGCCAGATCCGATCGGACCCGAAAATCCTTTGAACCGCGCTGGCGAATCGTGAAACCGCTGCTGGCTCGGCAGCGGCGTATGCCGCACTAATCGATCGATTCGCTGCATTGGTCCTCAACCCATCGCGCCGATACCGAACGCGGCTTTTCTTCTTCGAGTTCCCGCCGCAATTGCAGCAGCCGAATTAAATCTGTGATCGATCCCTTCTCCTCCGTCTTCGTACTGAGGTGCTGGCTGATGGCCCCAATCGCCTTCTCCACCACATCCAGCAGCTGCGCGTCGTGCTCAGCTACGCTTCTCATGTCGAGAAATCTAGCAGTCGCCGCCAAAGCAAAATCGGGCGTGTTTTTGCAAGCCCGCAAAAACAAAGCAAATATAGTTCGCACTTTTCTGAACACGGGTCTGCAAAGCCGCGTTCCTGAGCATCCAACGTCTCGCGACGCTGGTCTGCGCGCCGAGTCCGGAGGTCACCACTCAGG
>DASYCD010000153.1:0-3719 GCA_036500405.1 Bryobacteraceae bacterium | reverse complement strand
GAAGACCACATCGACGCCTCCGCCATGATCGAATACTTCCAGCCGCTGCTCACCTGGCTGAAGGAGCAGAACTCCTCCGAAAAGCCCGGCTGGACGGTCGGAACGGACCCGCTGAAGGCACGCTGAAAACGTTTCATATATCTTTTGCAAACCAGTACCAAGGTACTTGTTGGTCTTGTCGAATTCCGGCAAGTCATGGGACCATTAAGCTATGAAATTGATTCGATGGTCTCTGGGAGCGACTCTGCTGTTGGCGGCCATCCCGTCTTATGCGGACACCGCTTACTCACTGGGCGCGGCTGCCGGCTATAACGTATTTGTTTTCAGCAGTTATTCGACTACGGGCTGGACCGACATCGAAGGTTCTACGGCCGTCGGAGGAAGCTTCGCCTCGTCCGGTTCCATGGGTTTCGACCAGACGCCCGGCACTGCTCACCCGTCCGTTTCCGGTCTGGTGGTGGGCGGCAGCCTCTCGCTGGCGGGTGGCCAGGTCAACGGCGACGCATGGGTGGGCGGCGCAACTTCGTCCACTAACTACGGCACCTTTACGGTTACAGGCAATCTGGAGTACGGCAGTACGCCGACGGGTAATGTGAACGTTTTCGGGACCAAAACCGCCCTCCACGGCGGTGCGCTCCCGATTGATTTTGCGTCGGCGGCGACTTCGCTGACGCAGCTTTCGAACGCCCTGAACAACATGGCGGCGAATGGCACGGTCACCGGAAATTCCTCCGCCTACACGCTCACCGCGACCAACTGCACCCTCTGCATCTTCAATCTGCCCGGCGGCAGCATGCACAGCATGACGATCAACGCCCCGTCCGGCGCCACCGTTCTGATCAACGTTTCCGGGACTTCCAGCTCTTTCAGCAACGGCTCGATCAGCTACGCGGGCGGCGCGACCGCGGCCAATACGATCTTCAATTTCGGAGCGGCGACGACGATCTCAACCAGCAGCATCGGTTTCAACGGTTCGATCCTGGCCCCCCTCGCTACCTTCACCGGCACGAACGGGAACATCAACGGTGAACTGATCGCGAAGGCGGTCAGCGGTGAAACCGCCGAATTCGAAAGCGGCAACATCTTCCACGGTAGCTTCGGCAGCTCCACCACTGGCGCGTCGCCTTCAGCAACCCCTGAGCCTTCCACCTGGATTTCGCTCCTCACCGCTCTGGTCGCCTTCGCGGGATTTCAGAAGCGCCGGGCGAAGTGTGCTAAAGTGAAGTTGTACACGAAGTAGATCCGCGTTTCTAACCCCCGCCGACTCTGTTCTGTATCACTTCTTTAATGACAAATTTTCTAGATTTAGTTGCATCACCCGTTCTGCGCCGCAACCTCGCGGCCGCGAACTTCACAACTCCGACTCCCATTCAGGCGCAATCCATTCCCGCAGCCCTTGCCGGCCGCGACGTCGTTGCCACGGCCCAGACCGGAACCGGAAAGACTCTCGCGTTTTCGCTGCCCATCATTGAAACTCTCACTCGCGGGCCGCTCGTCTCCAAACCCCAGGCTCTGGTTCTGACGCCGACGCGCGAACTCGCTATCCAGATTTACGAAGCTTTCTCCGCCGTGGCGAAAGGCGCCAACATTCACGCCGTGCCCGTCGTCGGCGGCGTCGGTGAAAACCCGCAGTTGCAGGCGATCCGCCGCGGCGCGCAGGTGATCATCGCAACACCCGGACGGCTGGTCGATTTCCTCAAGCGCAAGCTGGTTTCTCTCGACACGATCAAAATCGTGGTTCTCGACGAAGCCGACCGCATGCTCGACATGGGCTTTCTGCCTGACGTGGAACGTATTATTCGCGCCACGCCGGCCAACCGCCAGACGCTGTTCTTTTCGGCGACGTTCGATTCCACTGCTTCGTCGCTCGTCGAGAGGCACATGAAGAATCCCGAGCGCGTTGCGATCGGTTCCACCACCAAACCGGCGGATACCATCGACATGCACGTCTATCAGGTGGAGCATGACCGCAAGCTCAGCCTCCTGCAGCATCTGCTCAGGACGCAACAGGGCTCGTCGCTGGTTTTCGCGCGCACCAAACACGGCGCCGATAAGCTCGCGAAAAAGCTGAACACCGCGGGCTTCAAATCCACCGCGATTCACGGCAACCGCTCGCAGAATCAGCGCAACGCGGCGCTCAAAGGTTTTCAGGACGGTTACTACCGCGTGCTGGTCGCGACCGATGTCGCGTCACGTGGAATCCACGTGGATGACATCGCGCACGTCGTGAACTACGATCTGCCGCAGGCCCCGGAAGACTTCATCCACCGCGTCGGCCGCACGGGACGCGCCGGCGCCGCCGGTGTCGCGTCCACATTCGCAACGGGCGCCGAGGCGAAAGAAGTGCGCGCCATCGAGCGAGTGCTGAAAATGTCGCTCAAGCGTCGTGAACTGCCGGAAGGGCTCGGGCGTGAAGAGCGATCCGCCGCTGCACCGGTCATTGTGATGCCCACGCGCGGCGCGAAACCCGCGTTTTCCTATAAACCCCGTCGCCGGCGTTTCGGTTCCAGCCGCTAACGCGGAATCCAGGTAATGCCTGTCAGGGCTCCCTGCCCTGACAGCAGCACTTTGCTGTCGGAGCCGTCCAGCTTGGCACCGTAAACATTGCCGCCGAGATCGGTGTAGAACATCCGTCCGCCTTTGACGTCGAGCGCGATACCGATACCTTCTTTGAGGCCGCGGACCAGGATTTCCTGCTTGCCTTTACCCGGATCCATCGACGCTCGGCTGACCGTATTGCCAGCCGGCGGATCGCCGCGATCGCTCCAATACATCATCCGATTGCCGAGGTCCAGATCGATGTCAATCGGCTCCGGCAGATTGTCGAACAGCGTCTCGATCTGAGAGCCGTCGAGGTTCGCGCGGAAGATACGACCGTTGTTGCCGCTTCCCTTCTGCGACCAGTACATCTTGCCGCCATCTACATCGAGCGCCATTCCGACGCACCAGTTGCGCGCGTCCTTGCGGGCTTCATCGCCCTGCGCGGTTTCCACCAGCGTTTCGATGTGCGAGCCGTCGAGGTTGGCGCGCATGATCCGCATGCCTTCGCGATCGGACCAGTAGAGCTTGCCGTGCTTCGCATCGAGCTTCAGTTGCTTCGGGGTCCACGTGCCTGCGGCGGGGACAACCGTCTTGAGACCGCTGCCATCGAGCGCCGAGCTCTCGATGGTGCCGTCGTTCGCGGCGGCGCGCCCCATGTTTGTCCAGTAGATCCGGTTGGTCGCCGTGTCGACGACAATGCCGTCAGGTCCGGCGTTGCGCCCATCGACGAGCGTGGTGGGTCCACTGCCGTCATCCGTCGCCGACATCACGCGACCGCCGCTTCCGCGGCTTCCGAAAGTCAGGTAATAGAGACGGCCGCCTTCACCGCCGAATAGGCTCAGCGTGAGGGCGAAGAGAAGCGCCACACGGATCATGGTGCTGCCAGTATATGCGATTTGTCAGCGAATGGGAGCGACTGCGTCGAGCGCGAAACCGGCCGTTGACGCCGCCACATTTTCGACCGGAATCAAGGTACCGGAAACCTGCTTCTGGGCGACCGGGCCGATCTCCGGACTGAGGACGTAAAGGCGGACGAGCGCGGCGTCCTTGCTGGCCGGAGCGCCCACTTCGGTGAGGGCGCGATCAAGCCGTTGGACAGCGAGCACCGCATCCTTTTCTTCTGATCCAAAGGCGACCTGCGTCCCGGAGAATGCGAAACGCGCAGCCGACGTCCCTCC
>DASYCD010000152.1:0-9882 GCA_036500405.1 Bryobacteraceae bacterium | reverse complement strand
CTTCCAGTCGAGCGAATCCTGCGAAGAACCGATCGCCACCTGCTTTTTTGTATCCGCGTCCCATCCCTGGCAGTGCATCGAGATGAACCGCCCCGGATATTTATTGAAATACTCAGCCGCATCGAAGCCCTGCTCAATGGTCGAAACCTGGAACTGGAATTTCACCAGCTTCGGATCCAGCAATTCGAACAGCACATCGTAAACCTTCCGGTCGCCCACCATTGCCGTCTCGAAGTTTTCATTGTGCAGCGCTTGCCAGATATCGGACTTGCGCGCTTCTTCGCCGATCTTGTTGTATTCGTCGGCGGCTTTCTTCACATCGTCCATCGTGGGAGTCTTCGGTCCGCCCAGACTCGCCACCGCCATCTGCGTCATCCCCACTTCTTTCGCCCACGCGATGCGCTCCGCCTGGTTCTGGCGCATTTCCCGCATGCCGAAGTGGCAGCTATGGCATTCGAGACCCATATCGGCGAGCGTCTTTTTCAACTCGGCGCCGCTGTATTTCTGGAGTCCGTTGAACTCGCGATACCCCCAGGGCGAGCAAAGCTCGATACGCTGGAAGCCGACATCTGTAAGCATCTTCATGGTGCCGGGAAAATCGGCCGCGAGATTCGCCCGCACCGGATAGGTCTGGCAACCGAGCGGCATCCCGAGCGGGTTGGCCAGCACATGCTTTGCAAACGCCGCCGCTCCCACCGTCGCCGCCCCGATAGCCATGAACTGTCTTCTGGAAAGTGGTGTCATGATGTTCTCCAGTTTAGGCTGTGGCCTTGGCAGTCAAGTCGCGCAGCTTCGCGCACAGGCCCGGTATTTCGTCGGGATTCGTGCCCTCGTACTCCAGTCCTACAAATCCGCGATAGCCGGCTTTGGCGATCATGGAGAGAAGCCGCGGCCAGTCCGCCGGGAGTTTCTTGCCGTCCGGCTCGGAGACCTGCGTCTTGAAGTGAATGCTGGTCGCGTAAGGCAGCAGCGTGCCGAATTCCTCGTAGCCGTTCTTCGGCAGATTACCGGAGTCGGCATTGATGCCGGCCCAGGGCGAGTCCGCACCCTTTGCGATCGCGATCGTCGGGGGCGCCGTTGCGCTCAGACCACCGTCGTCTTCCACGCCGAGCGTGATGCCCTTTTCGCCGCTGTATTCGGAGCCGCGTTTCATCACTTCCACGGCCCAGCCGATCGCCTCTTCCTGCGTCGAGGTCTTGGGAACCGGCCCGCCGAACACGCGCACGTGGCTCGCGCCGATGGCATCCGCTACATCCACCCACTTCTTGATTTCCGCCACCTGAGCGTCCTGCTTTTCCTTCGTCGGCTGCGCCAGCTGAATGCGCGCGCCCACGTTATAAAGCTGGATGCCGGCTTTAAACGCCGTCTTACGCAGATTCGCCAGGTAATGCGGAGTCGTATCGGGAAACCAGTAAACCGTCGTGTCCACGCCCGCGAGTCCCCAGTCCGAAGCCATGTGGATGACGTCTTCGTACGTCATCTTTTTCGCCATGAGGGCGCTTCGATAGGAATACACCACGAGGCCGGGCTTGAGATGGCTCACAGGGGTGGCGGCCGGCGCCGTCTGGCCGCGCAGGAGTGACGCGGCGGGCGCTGCAGCCAGCGTCGCGAGCATATTTCGACGATTCATGACTGGAGTATATACCCTGAGTGATCTAATGAATGCTTATGGTTAAAAACGTACTCGGCGGTGTTCTGCAGACCTGCTGCACCGATCCGCTGACGGGCTTCTATCGGGACGGCAAATGCAATTCGGGCCTGGACGATCGCGGCCGCCACGTGGTCTGCGTCGTGGTGAACGACGCGTTTCTTGAACATCAGGCGTCGATTGGCAATGACCTGATCACTCCGCACCCTGAGTGGGGTTTTCCCGGCTTGAAAGCGGGCGATAGCTGGTGCGTCTGCGTGGAGCCGTGGAAGAAAACGTTCGAAGCGGGCATCATCGCGCCTGTGCGGCTCGAAGCCACGCACGAGCGCGCGCTCGAAGTCGTGACGCTTGAAATGCTGATGAAGTGCGCGCGCGTTAACTGACGAGCTATTTCGCGGCGGGCAGCGCAAAGGCCACGTAGGCGCCGGGCACGGGATCGGTCGCGGCCGGATGGCCGGGAACGGCATGTGTGTGCGTTGTGGAGCGCGCGGCGGCGCAGTAGACTACGTACTCGCGGCCGCCGATTTCGTATACAGCCGGCATTCCTTCCACGCCCGCCTCCACTTCAGTTTTCCAGAGTTCCTTTCCGGTATCCACATCGAGCGCGCGGATGTAGCGATCGCGCGTGCCGGTGAAAATCAATCCTCCCGCGGTCACTACCGGACCCACCTTCGGGAAATGCGATCCCGTATCCGTGATGCCTTTCGCCGCGAGTTCCGGAACTTCGCCCAGCGGAATCTGCCATTTGATTTTGCCGGTGTTCAGGTCGTAGGCGGTGAAGGTGGTCCATGGCGGCTTGATGGCGATCAGGCCGTTGTTCGTCACCATGAATCCGAAGGGGCTTTTGTAACGCATGGTGGTGGGGTCGCCCGTATCCGGCCCGGAGAGCGTCAGCTTCAGCATGGCCGGAAAATCTTTCGAGACCACGAACATCGTGCCGTGTGCGGGATCGATGGCGCTGCCGCTGAAATTCGAGCCGCCGTTGTTGCCCGGCATTTCGATCGTGTTCTTCAGACCTGGCGGCGTGAACAGGCCCTCGTTTCGGGCGGCGAGAATGTCCGCCCGGATTTTGGCCTTCTCGGCGTCATCCGCGATATACGGATTGAGGTCATCCGCTGTGAACGCTTGCCGCGCAAATGGCGGCGGGGCGGTTGGAAAGGGCTGGGTGGGCCAGGCTTCTTCGCCGGGCATGTCTGATTTCGGGACCGGGCGCTCCTCGATCGGCCACAGCGGCTCGCCCGTCACTCGATTGAATACGTAGAGGAAGCCCGTCTTTCCGGCTTCCGCGACCACGTCCACCATCTGACCGTTATGGCGCACGGTCAGCAGCTTCGGCGCGTTTGCGTTGTCGTAATCCCAGATATCGTGGTGCACCATCTGGTAGTGCCAGAGCCGCTTGCCTGTGTGGACGTCGAGCGCCAGCAGACAATCGCCAAACAGGTTTTGGCCTTTGCGATCCGCGCCGTAGAAGTTGTATTTCGGGCTGGCCGTCGGGACGTAGAGAATGCCGCGCTTTGCGTCAATCGACATCTCCGACCAGGCGTTCGCGCCGCCCACCGTTTTCCAGGCGTCTTTGGGCCAGGTGTCATACCCGAATTCGCCTTCGTGCGGAATGGTGTGGAAGGTCCAGACGAGTTTGCCGTTGCGGACATCATAGGCGCGAATATCACCGGGCGCTGAATCGTATTCCTGATTGGTGGAAGAGCCGACGATGACGAGATTTTCGAAAACCTGCCCCGGCGTCAGCGACTGCACATTGAGCCGTGGAGTAACCTCGCGTCCGAGACCTTCACGCAGATCGAGTTTTCCATCGTTGCCGAAACCTGGGACCGGAAAACCCGTGCGCGCGTCAAGCTCGATCAGAAAATTGGCGTTCGCGTAAAGCAGCCGCCGCTCCTTGCCATCCGCGCTTTGCCAGTAGTTGATCCCGCGCGTCGTGATCGGGCCGCGCGCGTTCGCGTGGGACCAGATTTCTTTCCCGGTGATCGCATCCAGCGCCACGATAGAGCTGTTCTTTCCCATGACGTACATCACGCCATCGGCGACCACGGGACTGAACAGATACGGGTTGCCATCGCCGATCGGATACGTCCACGCGGCCTTGAGCTGCGAGACATTCGACCGGTTTATCTGGGTCAGCGCGGAATACTGCGAGTGATCGGGGCCGTCTCCGAAATCACTCCAGGTAGTATGCGGCTTTTGTGCAAACAGCGCGCACCCGATCAAACCAATCCATACGACTCGCATCAACCGCGAGTATAAGGGGCGCATGCCGCCGCGAAAATCATCAGGTATGGCTCGATGTACATGCGGTGGCTCGTATGACCCCAGAACACCGCACAGGCTACCGCAAACGACGCGATCAGCCAATCTGTACACCACGCCTGTCGCCAGCGCGAACAAAGGCAGGTACGAAACCAGATACACGGTCTCAAACACGGCGCCCTGCCGGGGACTGAACACCGGTGAGAAAGCGATCCACACCTTGCGAATCCCACGCAGCGCGGTCAGCCACGGATGCGCTTCGATAAACGTCATCCCCTGTTTCCAGAACCATGCCGTCTCCTGGATGAACTGCGGGTCATGAATCTCACAAAATGCATGACGAGCGGCGACCGGTACATCAAGCCACTCCGGTTCCTGCGCGGCGTAAAGCCATCGCCGGGCGGCCCAGCCAGAAAAGCGCGAGCGGCACAAAGAGCGCGAGATTGGCTTTCGTCAATACCGTGAGCGCCAGCGCCACCCCGGCCGCGAACCAGGGAACGCGCGGGTTCGACCGCGCCACGCGCAGCAGCAGCCATATGCAGACCCCAACGGCGAACGCCAGGACCGCGTTCTCCTGCAGGACGCCGTCATGCCAGGCGAAATACGGATAAACGGCAGCGTATACCCCCGCCACGATGCTCACCACGGGCGAAAAAAGCAGTATCCCGATGCGGCCGTCATCCAGACGGCTCCCGCTCCTGCCAGGGAGCCGAGCAGAATCACGCCTGCTTTCACGTGTCCCGTCAGAATCGCGGCCGCGACTACGGTTGGATAAACTCGCGGAAAGAACGCACACAACCGCCCAGGTTCCCAGCAATACCCGCCGCCGTGCACGAGCGTGTCGGCGACGTGAAAATACGCCGTGTACGCCCAGAAGTGATCGGGACCGAAAAGGCCACAAACAGCGCGCAGTACAAATGCGGCGAGGCAGATCAGCGGAAGCGTGATCCGGCTGGATGCCGCGCGCGCCAGCATTCGGGACTATCTGCCGGTCCAGACAGGAGCCAGCCAGGCTACCGGTTCTTCCGGCTTCGCGCCTGGCGCATCGCCGCCGCGTGAGGTCCAGACCCGAACGAAGAAGTACTTGCTGGCGGGTTCTTTCGCTACCCCGGTTTCCCACCGGACTGTGTTGTCAGGTGTTGGGGTGAACACCGAAACGACAGCGCCGCCATCTGTCACGATGTCTACCTTCGTGATCTTATCCGCGCTCGAAAGACTGATATCGAACTGGTAGTCCGTAGCCTTATCCAGCGTGGAACCCATAATGGCCCCGTTCACCGTGTAACGCGCCCGCAAACTCTTATCGAGCGACGCGTACGTCCGGCGGTTCTTCATGGCATCCAGGATCGCCACCTTCGTTTTCGACGTAGCCAGCACGAACGTCCTCGATGTCTGCTTCGTGATGCCGGTCATCCCGTGATTGTCATTGCCGCAAATCGGCGAAACTTTCCAGCCGTGATCCAGCGCCGCGATGAAACCCGCGTAGTGAATCTTGTTATTCGAATTGATGACCTCGAGCATGGTCAGAATGTCGGTCACTTTCGGATCGCGATAAGCCCAGTCGTTGTATTGGGTGGCGCTCGGATGATTGAAACTCGCCACCACTGGACCATCGCCATTCGGCGCGGCGGTCTCCAGCCACTTGTAGAGATAAGGAAGATCAATCCCGGGCAGCAGCGCGTTCAGTATTCCGGAGGTGTTGTAGACGTTGAGGTGGCCTTCGCCTGCAGGACCATCGTTCTCGGAATATTCAAAGCCGGGGATCGCCACAAACGCGCTGTCCGTCGCCTCCGCGGCTTCCTTCTTAGCCTTAAGCCACAGAGGATTTTCCGGACTCGGCGGCTGAAAGCCGGCATCCTGCGAATGGTCCGTCGCAGCGTAGAAGTCGTATCCAGCGGCCTTCGCGGCCGCATAGTGCGCCGAAGGCGGCCCCTGCACTTTCTCCCAATCGGGCTTGACCGAGGTTCCGGGCGCCGGAATCTGCGAACCATTGATCACGTAAATGCCGGGACACCCGCCACCCGCCGTCTTCACGTAACCATCCGACCAGTGCGCGGCGGGTGAATTCGGATCCTGCGTATACGTGAGAATGCCCGTGCAGCCGTTCGTCTGGATCTGCTCTCCGTGCGACCATGTGTACGCCGTATGCGCGTGCAGATTGCCCGCATAAATGTGATATTCAGGGGCAGATTTTGTCTGGCCAGTGAGTATGGCCGACGTGAGAGCAACGGTCCCGCACAGATACGGAGCGAAGCGGCGCATGCTGGACCTCCTCAGAGTCTTTCCAACAATACAACGGCCTGCGATTCCGCGGAACGGCCTTCGCCCACCGGCCCAACCTTCTCGGCAGTCTTGAACTTCACCGAAACCATCTCGACCGGAAGGCCCATCGTTTTCGCCAGCGATTCACGGATCGGGAGCCGCCAGTCTTTCAGCTTGGGCCGCTCCAGAATCACCGTCGAATCTACGTTCACGATCCGATAGCCCGCTTCTCCCGCCAGTTGGCAGACATGGCGAAGAAACATCAGACTGTCGGCGCCTTTCCAGCGGGGATCCGTATCTGGAAAATGCATTCCGATATCGCCGAGCGCGACCGCGCCCAGGATCGCGTCCGTGATGGCGTGGGCCAAAACGTCGGCGTCCGAATGGCCTTCAAGGCCGAACTCAGAGGGAATTTCCAGACCGCCCAGAATCAGTTTGCGGCCAGTGGCAATCCGGTGAACGTCCCAGCCCTGCCCGATGCGGAACTGCGGGCCAGCGCTCAACGCCGGGACTTCTCCTGCTCGAAATACAGCCGCGCCAGATCCATATCGCCCGCCTTGGTGATTTTGATGTTGCGGTCGCTGCCGAGCACCACGCTGATCTCCACTTCGTTCAGGCGCTCCACCAGGCTCGCTTCATCCGTACCGGAAAATCCGTCCGCCTGCGCGGATGCGAACGCGCGCGCCAGAATGTCGCGCCGGAACACCTGCGGAGTCTGCGCCAGCACCAGGCGCTCGCGCGAAATGGTGCCGCGGATCTTCGCAACGCCGCCCGCCTGCGCCCCGCTCACCTGCTTCACGGTATCCACCGGCACAATCCCCACGATCGCGGCGCCTGTGGCTTCCGCTTCGCGCACCACTTTGCTGATGGCCTCCAGCTCAATGAACGGCCGAACTGCGTCATGCACCGCCACCAGATCCACCGCGGGATCGAGCGTGGCAAATGCTTTCTCCACGGATTCCTGGCGCGTGTTGCCGCCCTCTACCACCTTCAGACCGCCGAGCAAGCCTCGCACTTCGGGCTGCAGCATTTCGTCCGTCGCGGCGATGTCATCCTCGCGCACGGCGACAACGATATCCGTAACCTCAGGCGCCGCCGCGAATTTTCGGATCGTGTGAACCAGAATCGGCGCGCCTTCGAGCAGCATGAACTGCTTGCGGCTGGTGCCTGTCGTTTCGGGGGTGGCGGCACTACGGCCCATGCGGGTACCAAGCCCGGCAGCCGGCAAAATAACGGCAAGTCTCACGGTTTAGCTCTCTCCAACCGCCTGCTCACGCCGTGGCGGATGCTCAGTGCTGTGCGGTGTGCGCTCCGAAGAAGCCGACGCAGCAGCAGCGTGGGTGGACGCCGACTGATAGCGTTCATCGAACTTCCCGAAGATCATCTTGCCTGCCATGGTCTGCAGCACACTGGTCACTGAAATATCGACGGTCTTCGAAATCATCCGCCGGGCGTTATCGACCACCACCATCGTACCGTCATCCAGATACGCGACGCCCTGATTGTATTCCTTCCCTTCCTTCAGGATGAATACCCGCATCAGTTCGCCCGGCAGCACCACCGGTTTCAGAGCATTGGTCAGCTCATTAATGTTGAGGACTTCCACCCCGCGCACCTGCGCCACCTTATTCAGATTGAAATCGTTGGTGACGATCTTGCACTTGTACACCTTCGCGAGCTCGATGAGCTTCATATCGACTTCGCGGACCTGCGGGAAATCTTCTTCGGCGATCCGCACCTTGACGTTGGTCATTTGCTGGATCCGCTGCAGCACGTCCAGACCGCGGCGGCCCCGTGTGCGTTTTTGCGAATCCTGCGAATCGGCCACCATCTGGAGCTCGTGCAGGACGAACTGCGGGATCACCAGCACGCCCTCAATAAAGCCCGTTTCGACGATATCCGCGATGCGCCCGTCGATAATCACGCTGGTATCGAGAATCTTCTGCGTGCTCTGCGCGTCGGTTTCACTGCCGAACACGCTCATCGCGCCCAGATTGAGGAGCTCGCCCTTCGAAGCGCCCGTGACCGCGCCGAAGTAAACCAGCACCAGCAGGGAAACCACCTGAATGAAGTGAACGGCGCCGGTGTTGTCGGTTCCGATGTGACTCAGGACGACGCTCACCAGCGACGAGCAGAACAGGCCCGCAACCACGCCGATCGTGATCCCGATCGTCCGCTTCAGGCTCACCCGCGCGAAGCGGCGTTCGAGGAAGATGGCCAGAACCGCGCCGGCAGCGCCGTAGAATCCGGCTGCCCAGAACTGTACGCTCTCGGGCCGGAAATATGCGGCGGCAAAGCCGAAGACCAGCACAAAAATAGCGCGAACTAAGATAAAGTCCAGCACTTCAAGACAGGGCAATCACCCGATTGTAAATTTTACCACCTTGATTTGGCGCAAGGTGAAAATAAGCTCATTTCACCAGTGCTGGCAATTGAGCGGGGATTTGTCCCAATCCGTAGAATTGATTGACAATGCTGCCTCCAGAGAGCTCCGCGATGCGGAAGCCGGAGGGGTCGTCGCCCAACGGTTTTCCTGAGGCTGAGGTGACAAAGATCTCCAGGTCGCCGTCGAGTGAGTGCGCATTCTTGTGCAGATGACCGGCGAAAACATAAAGAACGCTGTACCGATCGAGCAGGTCGAGCAGCCATTCGCGGATTTCAGGCGGCAGGTTCTCACCGGAGGGTTCATCGGCGCTACTCACATAAGGAGGATGATGCATGAAGACCACGATCGTGTCTCCGCTCCCCGCCGCTTTGGGGAGCTCGGCTTCGAGCCACTGCTTCTCCTTCGCCAGTTCCTCCGGAACGTGGGCGGGCGATTTCAGAATCGTCGAATTCAGAACGATCCCATATAGACCGGGTTCGCGAAACGAATAGTAGTCCGGGCCATAATTCTTCCGGTAGGCAGCGAGAGTCTCCGGTGTCGGGTCATTGGTCTGGTCGTGATTGCCCGGCACTTTGTAAAGGTGGATCGAAGGATTGAGCTCGCGATTGATGCGCGCGAACTCCGCCATCTGCGCCGCATCCGCGGCTTTGTTGGTAAGGTCGCCGGTCACGACCACGAACGCCGGATGCAGCCGGTTGAAATTCGCAACCTCAAATTCCCAGTTTGCGGTCTCCTGCTGGAAGTCGGCGTTGTTGGTGAACATGCCGAACTGGGGATCGCTCGCCTGAATGAACCAGAGCGGATCGGCCGCGAAGGCCAGGGTGGAAGTCAGCAGCAGTGCGGCGAGCCGGATCTTCATTTTGCAGGGTACCTGTTGGGGAGCTTGCCGAATGGAATGTATTGCTGGTCCAGCACGCCATCCTGCACTTCCACGATGCGAAATCCAGAGGGGTCCTTGCCAAGCGGCTTGCCCACGGCGCTCGTCGTGATCATTTCGATATCGTCGTCCATACCGTACGAATTCTTGTGGAGGTGTCCGGCGAAGACGTAGCGAACTTTATAGCGGTGCAGGAGTTCCAGAATGCGTTTGCGGGTTTCTACGGGCTGGTTGAAATATTGCTCGGGCTCATCGGGTTTTTCGAGAAACAGCGAAATGTGCAGGAATACGACAGGCATCCCGCCCGAAGCTTTCGCCTTTTCGAGTTCCGCCGCCAGCCATTTCTCCTGCTTCGCGGCTTCGTCCATCACTTTCCCCGGCGCTTTCAGAAGGCTGGAGTCGAGCACAATACCGTAGATGGGGCCTTCGCGAAACGAATAGTAA
>DASYCD010000151.1:0-22490 GCA_036500405.1 Bryobacteraceae bacterium | reverse complement strand
GCTGCGGATTCCGGAAGGGCTCTGGATGCTGAACCGGGCCGGGTCGCTGCAACTGGAGCACTTCAATAAATCGAATGCGTTGAGCTGGGCGCTGACGATGGGGCTGTTCGCGATGCCGGTGATTCATTCGCGGCGCGACTGGAACCAGATTGTGGGGGAGAGCTATTACATCCAGCTCGATCCGGAAGACAGCTTCGGGTGGACGGAACCGGACGGCAAGGTTTACCAAATCGCGGCCGACAATCTGAACCGGCTGAAGGACGAGATTTATCGGGTGTGCTTCCTGATGCAGCAGGCGGGGGAGAGTGGCGGCGCGATGCAATCCGGCCTGAGCAAGCAGTGGGATTTCGCGGTGACGCAGGAAGTGCTGAGCGCCTACGGCGACGTGGTGAAGGATGCGATGCGGAATGTGCTGAACAACGTGGCGGCGGCGCGGCTCGATGAGACGCGGATCGACGTCACAGGGCTCGATTCATTCGACATCACAAGTTTTGCGACCGAGACGGCGGATGCGGCCGGGCTGCTCGTGCTGGGAATTCCTTCGCCCACTTTGAAGAAACAGGTTCAGAAACGGCTGGCGCTCAAGTATCTGTGCGATGCGCGGCAGGAGATCAAGGACCGGATTGCGGTGGAAATCGAATCGGCCACAGATGAACGCGGATGAACACAGATAAGGCAATAAGAAAGGGCTCAATGGATCAACCGGATGTGCAGGCGATCGTACAGCAGGCGATCGAGGAATACATGAAGCAGGATTCGGCGCGGCGGGAACCGGCGTTTAAGACGGAACTGATCGAAGAACGCAGGCGCCGTGAACAGCTGGAGAAGCGGCTCAACGAGATGAGCGAAGAGAATGCACGGACGCGTAAGGCGGCGGACGAAGCGCAGCGCAACACGGCAATCCGCGCGGAATTGCAGAGGCTGGGCGTGGTGAAAGTCGATCTCGCGTATAAGGCCGTGCAGGACGGGATTGTTCGGGGCGAGGACGGCCGGATGATGGCTGGCGAGCAGCCGATGAGCGAGTTTCTGGCCGGATTTGTAGAAGAGAATCCGGAGTTTCTGCCGGCGCGCATTGCCGGAGGGACAGGGATGACGGGAGCGCAGAAGACCGCGCCGGCGGGCGCCGCGGCGGTCGATTTCGACAGGATCGGCCCGTCGATGAGTAAAGAGGAACTGGAGCGGGCGCGGCAGGAGATTCTGCGGGTCGCGTCGCAAGCGCTGCGGTAGGCAAAAAAACAAGTCTGGTGAAAGCGGGGATGGCTTCGGGCATCCCTTTTTGTTTTGGAAAAAGGAGAACAATGGCTTCAATTACTTCAGCAAATGTTGCAAACGCGATTGTGAAGCTGGTGGCGGCGGATGCGCTGCCGGCCCTCGTCGGAAATCTGGTGATGGGGAATCTGGTGAATCGCGATTACGAGCCTGTACTGGCGCAGGCGGGCGATACGGTGAATGTGCCGATCGCGCCGCAGCTCGTGGCGAATAACATCGCGGAGGGCGGGAGCGTGCAGGCGCAGAATCCCAACCTCACGAACGCGCAGATCGTGCTTAATTCGCATGTGGAAGCGACGTTCCAGATTCCGGACGTCACGAAGGTTCTGGCCGTGCCGGACCTGCTGCGCGTTTACATGCAGCCGGCGGTGGCGGCGATCGCGGAGAGAATCGAGTCGGATCTGCTCGGTCTCTATGCGGGCTTCACGGCGAACACTCCGCTCGGCACGGCGGGAACGCCGATTACCGAAGCGGTGATCGACCAGGCGGAAACGGCGCTCTTTCAGGCGAAGGTGCCGTCCAACCGTCCGAAGTATCTGGTGGTCGACAGCAACACTTATTCGCAGATGCGGCAGATTCCGCGCTTCAGCGAATTTCAGACGGCGGGCGATGCCGGTCTGCGGACGATGGTCGACGGAACGATCGGAAAGATCAAAGACTTCTATGTGTTCCGTTCGCAATTCGTGCCGACGACCGGAAGCTCGCCGGTGAATACGCATAACCTGGCGTTCGAACGCGACGCGATCGGTCTGGTGGTTCGGCGTTTGCCGCAGCCGCTGCCGGGGACGGGCGCGATTGCGGAGTACGCGGAGTTGGGGAACTTCGGAATGCGGGTGACGATGAGCTACCAGCCGAATACTCTCTCGCAGCAGTTCACGGTGGACGTGCTGTATGGATGCGCCGCGCTGCGGAACAACCATGCGGTGCAGGTGAACAGCTAGGGGATCGTAACGGGGGCCGCCGGGCGGAAGTCCGGCGGCTTTCCACGACAAGGAGACAAGTGATGGACGTACGGTCTTACTACAAAAAAGTCAAAGACACGGAAGACGGACTCAAAGGCAGTGAAGTGGTGCTGGTGAGTCTGGAGACGCCCGAGGGCGGAAAAGAAGGCGTTCGCACGGAGGCTCCCCGGAACGTGGCTGCGCGGCTGATCGCGGAAGGCCGTGCGCGCGTGGCTACCGATGCCGAGGCGGCCGAGTTTCGCGAGGGGCTGCGGGCGGCGCGGCAGAAGCACGAGCGTGAGGAAGCGGCGCGGCGCGTCCAGATTGTGGTGATGCCGCAGGCGGAAGACAAACCAAAGGGACGGAGCTAGCCATGGCGCTTTTCACTGACGGACCGGCCTGCGCGATCGACGATCTCGTGGATGAGGATTCCGGACTGCTCGATACCGCGCAGACGGTGGGAATCAACGTCACCTCCAAGCTGAAGCTGGCGATGGGCGATGTGCAGTCCGAACTAATGACGCTGCTCGCAAGGCTGCAGCCGGCGCCTACGGTCAACCAGGTGGTGGTGACGACGGATCTTGCGCGATGGGAAAAAATGCAGGCGCTGGCGATGGTCTATCGCGATGCATCGTACACGCAACTCATCGACCGCTACAAGGCGAAATGGGACATGTTCGTGAAGCTGGGTTGCGCGGCAAAGGACCGGTTTGTCGCGAACGGCGTGGGGCTGGTGAATGATCCGCTGCCGAAGGCGGAACTGCCGGTGCTGGGGACGATCGCGGGCGACTCGCAGAGCAGTGGAACTCTGTACGCGTGCGTAGCGTGGGTGAATGCGACGGGGCAGGAGGGCGCGCCTTCGGCCCCAGGCTCGATCACGGTTGCCTCCGGCAATCTCATGACCGTGATGGCTACGGACGCGCCGGCGAATGCAGTGGGTTTTAACGTCTACGCGGGCGCGGTGCTGGCGATGATGACGCTGCAGAATACGTCGCCGGTCGGACCGGCGGCATCGTTCACCTATGTTCCGGGAGCTTCTTCCAGTTCGAAGACACCGGGTACGGGCCAGGCGCCGGACCTCTTTAAACCGCTGCCGGCAACCATCAGCTGACCTTCGGAGAGAACACAATGGCTGGATTCACCGGAACGCTGACCACACAAGTCCTGGCGCTGCTGACGGCCGAAACCACAGGCGTCAATGCGCGCATCACGACGATGCAGGCGAACGATCCCACGCTGAAAGGCTCGGGGGTTCGATCGATTACGGCAAGGAACGTGAGTTATGAGATAGCGGAAGCCTCCGGGCAGGCGCGGTATCCGGCGCTGCTGGTCTACTGCGACCGCGTGGAGAATCTGCTGCGCGAGAAATTCCGCGCGTTTTCCGGAAGAGTGCAAATGACGGTGGAGGTCCGGCAGACGCAGGAAACGCTGGCAGACGTGGAAACAAACACCGAGATGTACGTGGACGCGGTCTGTGCGCTGCTGGGCGAGGCGCGCGGCGATTGGGGCGATGGGGCGTCTTATGCCGGCGGATACCGGGTGGATTACGAGCCGGTGACGATGGGCGGGAAAAACTTCTTACAGCGAGCGAAGGTGAGCTTCGTGTTGGAACTGAGCGAATAACTTATGTCTTATATTTTGTCGAACGCGAACCGGTGGTACTGCGCGCAGGAGACCGGCTATGGACAGGTGGCGGCGATTACCGCGGCGAACCGGATTCCGGCTGTCAGTTTGAAAGTCCAGAATCAGCGGGAGCGCAGCGTACGGCGCGATAAAACCGGCACGCGAACGTGGGCCGGGTTGCCTGCGGGAATGCGGCAGCATACCAGCTTCGAAGCGACGTCTTATATGCGGGACTGGGCCGATCCGCTGAATCTGCCTCCGCACGGGCCGATGATCGAAGCAGCGATGGGCGCCGCCGGGGTGCTGTGGCCCGGAGCCACAACGAGTGAGGGGTCGACGCAGTCGGCGATCTACTTCATCTCGGAACACGGGCTCTCAGTGGGACAGGCCGTTGTTTACAACACCGAAATTCGATTTGTGGCGGCGGTGCTGACGCCGCAGGTGGTGATTGTCAATGCGCCGTTCGCGACAGCGCCGCCCGCTGGCGTGCCATTGAGCACGACCGCGACTTACAAGCTTTCGACGCAATTGCCGAGCGTAAGTCTGTTCGACTATCGCGATCCGGCCGACGCGGTGCAGCGCGTGATCACGGGCGTGGGCGTCGACCGGTTCACGATTTCGATGAACGGCGATTTCCACGAGATGAGTTTTCGCGGGATGGCCCAGGATGTGGTGGATAGCGCGGCGTTCCAGAGCGGGCAGGGTGGACTGACGGCTTTCCCGCAGGAGCCCGCGCCGGAGGCTGTCGATTACGGTCTGATTCCGGGGAATCTCGGCCAGGTCTGGATGGGTGTTGTTCCGAATCAGATGTTCACGGTCACGCAGGCATCCGTGGAGGTTCGCAATCATCTGGCGCTGCGCGAGAAGGAGTTCGGTTCGATTCTTCCGCTAGCGCTTGCGCCGGGCGGCAGGGAAGTGCTGATGTCGCTCGAATTCTTCGCGCAGGACGATTTTGCCACCAATGCCCTGTATCAGGCAGCGCGGCAGCAATCTCCGCTGGGCGTGATGTTCCAGATGGGGCAGATCGCGGGCCAGCTCATGGGCGTTTACTTCCGCAGCGTGTTTCCGGATGTCCCCACGTTCGAAGATTCCGAAACCCGTCTGAAGTGGCGGTTCAGCGATACGCGGGCGCAGGGAATTACGGATGACGAACTGGTGGTGGCGTTTGGATAACACAGCGGCGTGGGACAGCCGAAAAACGGTGGCGTCCGGGAGCGTGCCGGGTGTGGTGCTCGTGATTGCGCGCATGAGCTTCGCGCGGCGTCTGGAACTGATGACGCGGGTGCGGGACCTGGCGGCGCGACTCGAATATTTCGACGCCGCGAACGACGGAAAGAACCGCATGGAGGCCAGCCTCCTTGGCGCGCAGATGGACCGGCTTTACCTCGCGTGGGGGCTCGAAGGCGTACTCGGCCTTTCGATCGATGGCGAGGCGGCGACGCCCGACTCTCTGGTGGAGCGCGGGCCGGAGCCCCTGGTCAGGGAGGCGCTTACGGCAATTCGCGCCGAATGCGGTCTGAGCGAAGCAGAAATAAAAAACTGATCGTCGCGTTCCACTTCCAGTTTTCGAACCGGGCCGGGTGGAATTGCGACGCATGCAGAAAAAACGGCCTGGAGAAAAAGAGACGCTGCGGTTTTTTGCCGGAAAGCGAACGCGGCGAGCCTCGGCTGGTGTGGGCGCGGAAAAGTGCGCAGGCAGACGAGTGTCCGAAATCGCTGGTGACGGGCGAGAGTCTGGCGCTGGTGGAGGAGTTCTTCATACGCCGGCAACTGCGAATGGCGGACACGCTGGAGATGGCGGCGCGGAAGGTGGATGCGTTCATCATTCTGCGCCGGGAGATGGAGCGCGAGGAGAGAGATGCGTCAACGGAACATTGAGGAAGAATTTCGGGCAATTGCGCCGCAGGGCTGGCAGGGAGTTCCGGCGGCGGCTCCCATTGTAGTGGGGCTGGGCGGCAGCGAGGATTCGGGAACATCCTCCTCGCAGGTTTCGCAGGAAATTGCGCTGCTGGAGGCGCAGTTCCAGCAACGGACCGTGTTTCTGCAGGGAAGTCTGCAATCGCCCCAGGGAAACTCATCGGGGGGCGGAAGTTCTGTAGCCGACGACGTAGCGAATCATTTCAGCGGCGGACTCGGATTGCTGTCACCGGTTGTTTCCGGATTGCTGAGTTTATTCGGCGCCGGCGGATCGAAGAGTCAGGCGGCTCCACTGCCGGTCTACACGGCCCCTCCAGGTATCCAGATGAGCGACGTGCTGCACGACGCTTCCGTGCCACGGGCGGCGAACGTCGCGACCCCGCAGACAACGGCGACCGCTCCGCAGGCCGCAAATGTCGCGCCGCAGGTCACGATCCATGTGAACGCGATGGATAGTCAGTCCTTCATGGACCGGAGCACGGACATTGCGAACGCAGTACGGGAGGCGATGCTCAATCTGCATCCGATCAATGATGTGGTGGCGAGTCTTTAGGAGCGTCGATGGCTACGTTCCCCACATTGCTGAAGACGGGCGCGGTGGCGCAATTGCCGCTGGTGCGCGCGACGACATTCGTAACCCAGTCGGTGCGGTTTCTCGATGGCAGCCGGCAGACCTATTCGATCAGCGGCGCGGGGCTGCGGCGGTGGGAACTGCGTCTGGACCGGCTGGATGAAGCCGAACTGGCGGCAGTCATGGCATTCGCGGAGGAGATCGGGACCGGCACATTTTCGTTCACCGATCCTGTTACGGGCGAAGCCGTGGCAAAGTGCGCGATTTCGGGCTGGCTGGTGGCGACAGCGCTTGCAGGCGATCTGGACGGGGCGGCGACGCTCGGAATCGAGGAGGTGAAATGAACTGGTTTCCGCAGTTGGCGTCAGGGGCGATGGCGCAATATCCTTTGCACCGTAACCGGCGGTGGCGCGCGATTTCGAACACGCTGGAGAGCGGAGAGACGATCACGCTGGGTGACGCAGCCGGTGGATTCATTGAGTGGCGGCTGCGCTTTCAGGAACTGACGGATGCCGAAGTATCGACACTGACCGGCTTTTTCCAGGGGTCGCGCGGCGGAGCGGGCTCGTTCGGATTCGTGGATCCGTTTGCGAATCTGCTGGGGTGGAACGAAGACCTTTCGAAGCCGGATTGGCAGAAGGGACTGCTCGCGGTGAGCGGCGGTCTCGGTGATCCTCAGGGAAGGCAGCGAGCGTGGAACCTGCAGAACGCGAACGGAGCAGAGCAGTCGCTCTCGCAATCGCTCGCGATCCCCGGCGGATATACGGCTTGCTTCAGCGCTTATGTGCGGAGCGACTCGGCCGGCACGGTTGGCATCGCGCGCGATTCGAAGCGGGTCAACGCGCCGGCAGGGCCGCAGTGGAAACGGATTCAGGTGAGCGGCCTGGGCGCCGCGGGAGCGACAGCCTCCACGTTTTCGATCATTCTCTCCGCGGGCAGCACGGTGCGGGTTTTCGGGCTTCAGGTGGAAGTGCAGCCGTGGCCCTCGCTTTACAGGTCCACCGGGGCTGCCGCGGGAATTCTGGAAGACACGCGGTTTCAGGGTGGGGAACTGAAGGTGGTCCACACGGCGCCGGGGCTTTCCGCGTGCCAGGTCAATCTGATTTCGCGGGTGTAAGGCGCAGTTGTAAAGCACGGGTGCAAGCAGTTGTAAAGAAAGAGAACTTCGATGCAAAGTCCATTTGCGGCCAAAGAGGCCGCGCAGGCCGATACGCCCGTCTTTCTGTTTGACTGCACGCTCGCCGATGGCAGCCTGCAGCGGTGGAGCAGCCAGACTATTCAGATCTCCGGCCAGACCTATGACGGCCGCGTGCTGAAGCACAATCTGTTCGAAGCGCAGGTGGCGTCGGACACGCAGATTGGCGGGTCGCCGCGGCTTTCGTTCGAACTGGCGAACGCGGATTCGCACTTTTCCGAAATCGAACAACAGACCGGCTTCAAGGGCGCCCGGCTTGTAGTGAGTTCAATCTTCGTGGATACGGCGACCGGTCAGGCGACGACGGACGCGATTGTTGTGTTCCGTGGTTTGGTGAATCCGCCCGAGCAGATTACAGAGAACACGTTCCGGCTGAGCGCGATGAATCGTATGTCGATGCAGCGCGCGCAGCTTCCCGAAGTGAGCGTGCAGCGGCTCTGTCCGTGGCGCTTCCCCGCAACGGCGGAGCAGCGCGCCAATGGGGCGGATGGTTCGGCGGAGAACAAATATTCGTTTTTTTATCGCTGCGGATATTCGGCGGACCAGCCGGGCGGTCTGGGGAGTCTGAACGGCGGAGCGCCGTTTACATCGTGCGGGCTGACTCGTTCGGACTGCACGCAGCGTGGCATGTTCTCCTCTGATTCGGAATCGCGGCCGACAGGGCGATTCGGCGGTCTGGAATATGTACCGGCGTCGATTCTGGTGCGGGGAGCGGGTCAGAAGAACGATCAGGTTTCGAACGTCCAGGACAATCAGACCTTATACAACGACCCGGTGCCGCTGATTTACGGCACGCAATGGCATCGCGCGGCGGTGGTATTTTCACGCAACGATGGCAATCTTACCCGGATGGAAGTGCTGTTGTGCATGGGTGAGATTGACCGGGTAGTAACGGTGCTGGTGAATGACATCGTGATTCCGCAGGGTGTCAATGGACAGAACATGACGTCCACGGGTTGGTGGAATCTGATGTCCGCCGGCGGCCGCAATGGGCAGCAGGATCCGAACTTCGGCGATGGTGGCGCGGGGCCGGTGGGTGATCCCTATGGCAGCATGGCGTACCTGTCGGTCGTGGTGCCGAACCGGATCAACGACGGGTCGAGCATCCCCGCTGTGCAGGCGCTGGTGCGCGGAATGAAGCTGCTCACGTTCGACGCGGATGGCAATTCGCAGGGCGAGCAGTTTTCGGCGAATCCGGCATGGGTGCTGCTGGATATTTTGCGGCGATCGTCGTACGCGCTCAGCGAGATTGATGTGAAGAGCTTCGCGCGCGCCGCGGCATACTGCGGTGAAGCGATTTCGGTAAACGATCCGATCGCCGGCGAGGTTTCGGTATCGCGCTTCGAGTGTAATTTCGCGCTGGTTGCGCAGCGGAGCGCCGGGGAGATCATTCGGGCGCTGCGGAACTCGTCGCGAATTTATCTGGTGCTGAATACAAGCGGACTGCTGGAGGCGCGGGTCGAGAATACATTTGCGCTGCAACAGCCCACCCTGCTGGCGGGAAGCAATGCGACTGAGACATTCGCATCCGGGTGGCCCGCCTATGAGTTCGATGACGCTTCGATTGCGCGGAATTCCGACGGCAGCGCGAGTTTTCGGATTTCAGCGCGTGGAGCCCAGGATACGCCGAACCGACTGACGGTCGAATTTCAGGACGAGTTCAACCAATACCAGCAGGACAGTCTTTCGCTGACGGACGGCGACGATTCGGATTTGTGCGGGCAAATCATCGCCGCGTACTGGGATGCGATGGGGATCAGTAACTTCAGCCAGGCGTCGCGGATGTTGCTGCTGGGGTTAAATCGCGGCGTGCAGGGAAATCAGTTTGTGGAATTCGAGACCAGCGTGAAGGCGCTGGGGCTGATGCCGGGCGATCTGATCACGGTTACGTATCTGAAGGAGAATCTGGAGCGGACGGCGTTTCGTGTGCAGAAGATTCGGCCGGGCGCATCGTTCCGCACGGCGATCATTTCCGCGCAACTCCACAACGATCTCTGGTATTCCGATACCGTGTCGTCTATCATCGGCGGACGCGGGTGGCAGGCCGGGCAGAGCGGAGGGTTGCCTGCGCCGGTCGCGGGAACGGTGGTCGATTCGAACGGCGCCCTGCAATTGGGGATAACCGAAGCCGAAATTGCGGGTAGCGATAACGCGAACGATCTCGAATTGACGGTGGCGTTCACTGCGCCTTCCGGGCAGAAGGGCGTACTGGCAGCGCCGCTGGTAGACCTTTCGCCGGCAGTCAGCCCCTCTGGGGGAACACTTGCGCGCGGCGTTACCTGGTTCTATGCGCTGAGTGCGGCGGATGCGGTGGGCGGTGAGAGTTCGCTCTCATTCATTGTGCAGGCGAGTACAGGCGCGGGAAGTGACACCAATTCCGTGACTCTTGACGGGATCGGGATGCCTGTTGGCGCCGTCGCGTTCCATGTGTATCGCGGGCCTGGGCCGGAGCAACTGTTCCGGATTGCGTCGAACGTTGCGTCAGCGGCGTCGTTCACGGATACAGGTTTTGCTCCGCAGGCAATTCTGCCGCCCGATCCGCAGTTCGATCACGTAGAACTCTCCTGGCGATGGGAACTGCTGTCGGAGGCGCCGGTCACCGTCCATTCGGCTGCAACAGTCGGGAACGGCGCCCTGGCGCTGCCGCTGGACGCTTATAAATCGCAGGTGGTACGGATCACGCGCGGCACCGGCACGGGTCAGGAGCGGCAAATCACCGGCAATTCCGCAACTACTCTGACGGCTGACAGCGCGTGGGTCACGGAACCGGATGCGACCAGCTTTTTTGCGATCGTGGAGAATTCGTGGCGCGCGGGGAACAGTGGGAAGGCGAGTCCTCTTACGCTGACCGTGCCGGAGCGCATTGGAAGCGCCGTCGAGATTTCCGCGCGCGCCGCCAACGCGAGCGGCGTTCTGGCCTCGATCGAGCTTTCGCCTCTCACGCGCTGGGTGCTGGGGCAATCGGGCGATCTGGCGGCTGATTTCGCTCCACCGCCCGCGCCGTTCTATGCGATTGAGGTTGTCGATGGAACGATCCGGCTCAGCGGGATTGCGTTTACGTCGCTGACCAATACGACGAGCATTGTAGCGGGCACGTATACGTTTCACTACTTCGATGAGCTGAATGGCACGCCTGTGAGCCTGAACGCCGCGATTCACGCCGGCGATACGTCAGCTTCATTCGGGGCGACGATCGCGAATGGCGCGCTTCTGCAGATTGGAGAGGAGATTCTTCAGGCGGGTACGACGACGGGCGGCGCCACGGCCGTGACGCGCGGCGTGCATTCCACCACGGCGGCCGATCACACGCTTGTGGACCCCGCATATCCGCTGATCGACAAAGTTGTGATTGTTCCGTTCGTCCGGAATTTCTTCGGCACGCTGGCGAGCGGCCGGTGGAGCGGCGTTGTCAATTTGCCGGGTATCCGGATCGCGAGCGCGGAACTGTACATGACGAATTCCTTCGGCGCGGGGCCGGCGACAGCGGCTCCGTTCACAAACACGATCGATTCAGGATTGCGGACACTCGCCGGGGGGCAGCTCTCGTTTCAGATCACCGGGTATCTCGCGGTGCTGAGTGGGGCGGCTCCAGACATTGTCGTGGATGCGGCGCGGGCGGTTCGGGACATTTACGCAGTGTTGCGCACGCCGCCATCGGGGGACGCCGTAACGCTCGAAGTGAATCGCAATGGACAGCCGTGGGCAACCCTGCAGTTCGATGCGGGCGCGCTTATTTCATCTGTGGCGCCGGGGTTCGGATTGCCAATTCTGAGGGCGGGGGACAGGCTCAGTCTGGATGTCACCGGCGTGGGTACGACGAATCCCGGCAGCGACCTGACGGTGATTATCCGGCTTTAGGCCGCTAAACTGGGATTTGCTGCTCGTTCAGAACGTATCGAAAGTGTATCCGCTTTACCGGACGCCCTGGGACCGCATCCGGGAGCTGAATCCGCTGCATTCGCAGGCGCTGCACACGGATTTCTGGGCTCTCCGCGATGTGAGCTTTCGCGTCGAGAAAGGCGAGGTGGTCAGCCTTGTGGGACCGAACGGCTGCGGGAAAAGCACACTGCTCCAGATTGTGAGCGGCATCCTGCAGCCCACGCAGGGGCGCGTGGTGACGCGCGGCCGGATTGCGGCGCTGCTGGAGTTGGGCGCGGGATTTAATCCGGAATTCAGCGGACGGGAAAACATCTTTATTAATGGCGAGATCATGGGGATCGGGCGCGCGGAAATGGAGCGCAATCTGCCGGCGATCGAGGCGTTCGCGGAAATCGGAGAGTTCATCCATCGGCCGGTGAAGGAATATTCGAGCGGCATGTATGTGCGGCTGGCTTTTTCCGCGGCGATTCATGTGAACCCCGAAATTCTGATTGTGGACGAAGCGCTCTCCGTGGGCGATGCGGTTTTCGCCAATCGCTGCATCCGGAAATTCGAGGAACTGCGGGAGAAGAAGACGACGATCCTGTTCGTCTCACATGATCTTGGGCTGGTGAAGCAGCTTTCGAATCGCGTGATTTTTCTTCTCAACGGGCAGATTCAGGCGGAGGGCGAGCCGAAGCACGTCATCAATCAGTACATCGGCGTGGTGCTCGAAAGGCAAAAGGCGTACGAGAAACAGGATGAGCGTCCAGGGCTGGCCGCCAGTTTTCGGCATGGCGACGGCAGTAGTGAAGTGGCGGAAGCGTCGCTGCTGGATAGCAACGGCCGGGTCTGCGCAGTTGTGGAGAGTGGCGAGACTGTCACGGTCCGGGTTCGGGCGGTCTTCCGCGAGCGGCGCGCGCAGCCGATGGTGGGGATTTTGATCCGTAACCGCATCGGTATGGACGTGTATGGGACGAACACGAGCATCGAACAGGTGGAGTCTTCGGCGGTGTTCGAAGCGGGCGAGGAGATGGAGATCGACTTCACGTTTGGGTGCTGGCTGACGCCGCAGCAATACACCGTAACGGTTGCGACGCAGCATCCGGATGGTTCCAGCCATGACTGGTTGGACGATGTGATTACGTTCGATGTGGTTTCGCCGCGAGTCGCCGCGGGTGTGGCGGATCTGCGGGCGAAGATCGAGTGCCGCAAGCTCGTGGCGCGCGTTTAAGAAGAACCGATCACAACCCCGGCCGCGAAGACCAGCAAGCCGCCGAGCCCCACCTGGAGGGCCGCGGAGAACAGCGGCGACTCCATATATTTGTGGCGAATCCAGGAGATCACGGCGAGTTCCGCGACAACCACCAGAATCGCGGCCGTGAGAGCGGCTCGGAAATCGGTGATCAAAAAGGGGAGCGTGTGGCCAATGCCGCCGACAGCGGTCATTGCGCCCGAAGCGGATCCGCGCACCCAGGGATGGCCGCGGCCGGTGAGGCTGCCGTCGTCCGAGAGCGCTTCGGCAAAACCCATACTAATGCCAGCGCCGAGCGAGGCGGCGAGGCCGACGCGAAAGGCGTCCACGGTGCTGTGGGTTGCGAGAGCGGCGGCGAAGACGGGAGCCAGTGTGGAGACGGAGCCGTCCATGAGCCCTGCAAGGCCGGGCTGAACGATCTGCAGCAGAAACAGCTTTTTGTTGGCGGCTTCTTCGCTCAGGCGAGTCTCAGGCTTCAGCTTTGCGTCTTCGAGCGCATCGGCTTTTTGTTCATGAGTGCGCTCTTCCTGGATCAGATCGTCGAGGAGTTGGCGGATGTTCGCGTCCCGCGTGCGCCGCGCAGCCTTTTCGTAGAAGCGCCGCGTCTCCGCTTCCATGGTGGTCACCTGATTGCGAATCGCGTCCAGCTTCAGCGGCTGGCTGAGCCACAGCGCTCGGCGCTGCACAAATCCTTTGACGTGCTGGCGGCGGATGAGAGGAATGTGGTTGCCGAACTTCTCCTGGTAAAGCTCGATCAATCGGCGGCGGTGTTCCGATTCTTCATCGCGCATGGCATCGAACATGGAGGCTGAGGCCGGAAAATCGCGGCGCATGCCCTGGGCGTAGTCAGCGTAAATGCGCTCATCTTCCTCTTCGAGTGAGATGGCAAGGGCGAGAATTTCGGCTTCCGAAAGGCTTTCGAATGAACGCATATCATTTACTGTATGATGCAGGGCGGTCGAACGCGGTTCTCGCTGAAGATTCGCGCGGGGGCGAAAAAGACGGCGTTCATGGGTCGTGTGGGCGACGTATGGAAATTGCAGGTGGCGGCTCCGCCTGTGGACGGGAAAGCAAATGACGCCATCATTCGGTTTCTGGCAAAGCTGACTGGAAGACCGGTAAGCGCGGTCCGGATCGTCACGGGATTCACGTCGCCGGTGAAGACCGTGGAGATTGAGGGGGTGGAGGCGCGGGAACTGGATCGCGCTATTCTCGAATCGCATGGATCTGACACGCATACAGGAAGCGTTGAAACGCAGTAAGCTCGATGGCTGGTTGTTCTTCGACCACCATGTGCGCGATGAACTGGCCTACCGCGTTCTCGGGGTGACGCCTGCCGGTCATGTGTCGCGCCGCTGGTATTACTTCATTCCAGCCCAGGGTGAGCCGCGCGGGTTGGTTCATCGGATCGAATCTCGCATCCTCGATGCTGCGCCGGGGGACAAGATCCAGTATTCCAGCTGGCGTGAGCAGCAGGATGGGTTGAAGACTTTGCTGCGAGGGGCGCGGCGTGTTGCCATGCAGTATTCACCGCGATGCGCGATTCCCTATGTCGCGATGGTGGATGCGGGAACGATTGAGCTGGTGCGGGAATGCGGCGTGGAAGTTGCGAGTTCGGCAGAACTGATTCAGGAGTTCGAAGCCTGCCTGACTGATGCGCAGCGCGAAATGCACTTCGAGGCGGGACTTCGCGTCGATCGAGTCCGCGCCGGAGCCTTCCAGTTGATTGGAGAACGGCTCGATGCGGGCATTGATGAAGTTACCGTGCGCGACTGGGTACTGAACGAATTCGCGAAGGCGGGGCTCGTGACGGATAGCGGACCCATCGTCGGCGTGAATGGGCACGCAGGCGATCCGCACTATGAGCCTTCGGCGGAGACAAGCTCGCCGATTCGCCGCGGCGATTTCGTGCTGCTCGACATGTGGGCGAAGCTGGATCGGCCGGGCGCAGTGTTTTACGACATTACCTGGACGGGCAATTGCGGGCCGGCATCGGATCGCGTTCATCAGGTATTCGAGACTGTGCGTGATGCGCGGGATAAGGCGATTGAGGCAGTTGTCCAGGCGGTTGCAGCAGGCCGTGAGATTCGCGGTTTTGAAGTGGATGACGCCGCGCGCGGCCACATTCAGGCGGCAGGATATGGCGAACGTTTCGTCCATCGTACCGGTCATTCGATCGGTGAATCGGTCCACGGTTCCGGCGCGAATATGGATAATCTCGAGACGCATGATGAACGCCGCATCGTGCCAGGCGCGCTGTTTTCGATCGAGCCCGGGATCTATCTGGAAGGCTTCGGGGTTCGCTCAGAGGTCAACGTGTTCGTCGGCAAAGACGAGGCTTCAGTGACCGGCGACATCCAGCGCGAGCTAGTGCGGATCGTCTGAGATCAGGCTGGCGGCGAGAAGAAAAACGTCATCCAGCATCTCCTGCGTGAGCTTGCCGGTTGACGTGTTCTGCTGGCTCGGGTGATAAGAACACAGCAGTTTTGGCGAGACATTCTCGTGCAGAACGCCGTGCCCGAAGGCAAACTGCGAGCGCCGCAGCTTCATCACGGACAGGCACGTATCGAACGCAATTCGACCCAACGCGATGACGAGGCGGGCCGTCCCCTTGCCGGGTTTCGTGAAAATTTCGAATTCCCTTTCAAGATACGGACGGCAATTGCGCAGTTCTTCCGGGAGGGGCTTGTTATCGGGCGGCGCGCAGTGGCAGGGCGCGGTGATCCACGCGTCTTTCAGGGTAAGGCCGTCGTCGATCGACTTGCTATCGGGCTGCGAGGCAAAGCCGGCGCGATGGAGCGCCCGGTAGAGAAATTCGCCCGATCGATCGCCGGTGAACATCCGGCCCGTACGGTTCGCGCCGTGAGCGCCGGGCGCGAGACCCACGATGAGCAGGCGCGCCTTCGGATCTCCAAAGGACGGCACCGGTTTTCCCCAATATTTCCAGTCATTCCACGCGCGGCGCTTGACTGCGGCAACGGAGGCGCAATGCTCGACGAGGCGCGGGCAGCGGCAGCAGGCGACGATCTCACGGTTCAAAGACGAAAGACTCATAAGGAAATGATGGGGGATCGGTTCGCTCTAACTCGATTTTCGCAGTCCAAATATTGAAGAAAATTGACCTTAGACCGATTGACCGGGAAGGCGGAATGGGTGGAAAATAGAGCTATCCGGTTGCTCCCCGGTATAGGTTTGTGATTTTTCGCGCTCAAGCAATAGTATGCCGGTACACTACTCGCGGATAGCCTGTGTAGCGCTGGCGTTTGCCGTTGGAATGGCAAGCGCGGGAGCTGCCACCTCAACCACCAAAAAGAAAACGGTCGTGCGAAAGCACGTCGTGACTAAGAAAGCGGTGGGTTCCACGCCCGCGAAAGCGGCAGTCTCCACGGCGAAGCCCGCGAAAGCGGCAGTCTCTACGACGAAAAGAGTGGTGAGGGTCCCGGCAAAGCAGCTCACTCCGGCAGAGGCGCTCGCGGCAGCCAACAAGCGCGAGCGAGCCGCGCGCGGCAGAGGCTGGGTGCAGACCTGGGACGAGCCCACTTACAAGAATTCCACGGCAGGCGATGAGACATCGGGCGAAGATCCGGTAGTGCGCGCCGCGGCGATTGAAGCGCTGGGCAGTCTGAATGGCTCCATTGTCGTGGCCGATCCGGAAACCGGCCGCGTTTTGACGATCGTCAATCAGCAACTCGCGCTGAGCGGTGGCTATCAGCCGTGTTCCACCGTGAAAGTTTCGGTGGCGCTGGCCGGGCTCCACGAGAATATGGTGAACCGCGTCAGCCCCATTCGGTTCAACAGCAGAGGTTCCTTCGATCTGACGGACGCGCTGGCCTATTCGAACAACGCCTATTTTGCGAACCTCGGGATCAAACTTGGTTACGATCGCTACAGCTATTGGGCGAAGCTCTTCGGCTATGGCGAGAAGGCCGGCATGAATATCCAGGGCGAGCACCCGGGTTACTTCCCCCCGCAGCCGCCGAAGAATGGCGGCATGGGAATGCTCACCAGTTTCGGCGAAGAGATTTCGCAAACGCCTCTGGAACTCGCGGCGCTGATGTCGGCGGTTGCGAATGGCGGCACGCTCTACTGGATGCAGTATCCGCAGTCGCAGGAAGAAATTCGCAACTTCCAGCCGCAGGTCAAGCGGCGGCTCGACATCTCCAATCTGATCCCGACGATGAAACCGGGCCTGCGGGGCGCGGTGGCATTTGGAACCGCGCGGCGCGCGAGCCAGGAAGAAGAAGTCCTTGGCAAGACCGGTACGTGCAGCGAAGGTCGCACGCATCTGGGGTGGTTCGGCTCCTTCAATGAGGGCGGCGGGCGCAAACTTGTCGTGGTGGTTCTGCTGACGGGAGGACGCCCATCCATCGGACCGCTGGCATCGGGCGTGGCGGGTGACGTTTACCGCGCGCTGGATAAGAAGAACTTCTTCCGCGTGCAGGCACCTCTGACGCCGGCCTCGATTCTACCTACGCAGATCTGCTGTTCCCGCTAAAGGCTTCGGTCAGGCTTCGCGCCAGCGCATCCGGCGCTCGGCGCGATTGCCGATCAGCTCCGCTACATTTGCCAGAAAATTCGAAATGTCCTCATTTGTGACGCTGACAACGCTGTCGGCGTCGCGCCACGTGGAGGCCCCCGTCATATCGGACGTGATCAGAGCCGTGGCGGGCCGGTAAGCCTTCTGGCGGGCGAAGGACAGCAGGGCTGGTCCGGCGTTCATCGACTCGGCGCGCAGGTCAGCGAGAACCAGTTGGAATTCATTGGCATCCAGACGCGACATGGCCTCAGCGGCGCTCGCGGCGCCCTCGACGTCATAACCCGCTTTGAGGAGCACAGTTTTCAGGGTGAGCCGGGAAGCCAGGTCGGAGCCCGCGAGAAGGACCTTGGCGACTTTCCGGTGGACTGGGGTGGAGATTTCGAGGAGAGCCTCGGTAGGCATATCTGTCTTTAATCTATCGGAAAACCCTTCAGATTAATATAGAAAAATCGCCGGTTGTCGCGAAATCGCCGGAAGTTACTTCTTCACGAGTGGCTTTAAGTACTTCATTACATTGCCAGAAACGATTTCACAGCCTTCGGCTGTGGGGTGGATTCCGTCCGGTTGTGTCAGATCCGGGTGACCTCCAACGCCTTCGAGGAGGAAAGGGATTGCCGGGAGCTGAAACTGGCTTGCCAGATCGATGTAAACCTGTTCAAAGGAATGAATATAGGCTGACCCGTAGTTGCGCGGCAGGGTCATTCCGGCAAGCAAAATCTGAATATTAGCTTTATGAAGCGTTTGGATCATCTGGGTCATGTTGGCTCGGGTAGTAGCCACAGGAAGGCCACGCAGGCCATCATTCCCGCCGAACTCCAGGATGACCAACTCCGGCTTTGCCGCGAGGACATCCGGCAGGCGCTGGATCCCGTCGGTCGTCGTGTCGCCGCTGACCCCCAGATTGACGACGTGGTACTTATAGCCCGCTGCATCCAAACGCTGTTGGAGGAAATCGGGGTAACTCTTGCCTGGCTCGACGCCGTAACCAGCGGTCAGACTGTCGCCGAACGCGACGATGACCGGACGCGTATCAATAGCTGCGGGAGTGATTGCCGCAGGCGCAGACTCAGATTTGGGTTGTTCCGCCTGTTGCCGCCCGCCGCAGCCGTATAACGTAAGGCTTAGTAAAGCCGCAACAATCGAATTTGCCCTCACTGCCATAATCATGACAGACGTCCCCAGGAGCTCTGAGATTCCGCGATCGATCATTGAAGTCATCGACCTGACGCGCACGATTGCGACGTCGACCCACAAAGTGGAGATCCTGCGGGGGATTAATCTCACAATTCCGCAAGGCGAGTTCGCCGCAATCATGGGACCTTCGGGCAGCGGCAAAAGCACTCTGCTCGGTTTGCTGGCGGGGCTCGATAGCGCGACCAGCGGCCACATTATTCTCGACGGCGAAGATATCGCCGGGCTTTCCGAAGACCGGATGTCCGAGGTGCGGGGCCGGAAGATCGGATTCGTTTTTCAGTCTTTCCAGTTGATCCCGACGCTGACCGCGGAGGAGAACGTTCTGCTCCCGGCGGAACTCGCAGGGGCGGGCGGGGACGTGGTGCAGCGCGCGCGGGGATTGTTAAAGCGGGTTGGGCTGGCGGACCGCATGGACCACTATCCTGTGCAGCTTTCAGGCGGCGAGCAGCAGCGCGTGGCTCTTGCCCGCGCCTTCATCACGAAGCCGCCGATACTTCTGGCGGATGAGCCGACCGGGAATCTCGACGGCAAGACCGGTACTCAGGTGCTCGAGATGCTGCTGGAACTCAACCGGCAGGAAGGCGCCACGCTCGTCATGGTGACGCACGATCCGGCTCTTGCACAGCACGCCGATCGCGTCATCACGCTGCGCGACGGCCTCGTAGTGAGCGACGAGCGCGTGGGGAGCGAAGTAGGCCGGCCGTGAGCTCGGCGATTCGAAAACCGAGTCCGTTCCGCACAGCGGCCAAAATCGCGTGGCGGGAGACGCAGGCATCCACGGGCCGATTTGTTTTCGTGATTCTCGCGGTCGCCGCCGGTGTGGCGGCGCTGAGCGGAGTTCGTGGCTTCTCGCAGGCGTTCCACACCATGCTTCAGCGCGATGCGCGCACATTCATGGCGGCGGATCTCACCGTCCGTACCTTCGAGCTGGAGACGCCGAAGGAGAAGGCGGCCATCGATGCGTTGGTCGCGCGCGGCGTGCAACGTACGCAGATCACCGAAACGGTGACGATGGCGATGCCGCCGAACGCGAATCCGGAGACGGCGGTGCCGGTCCTGATTTCCGTGAAGGCGGTTGACCCGCGATTTTATCCCTTCTACGGAAAGGTCACGCTCGATCCGGCGCAGAGCCTTCTTACCGCGCTGACTGCGGATACCGTCGTGGTGTCCGATGGCGTGCTGCTGCGTCTGGGCGCAAAGATCGGAGACTCTATCACGATTGGCGGAAAGCCTTTTCGCATCGTTGGCCAGGTGACCAATGAGCCGGACCGAATGACGGGCAGCATCAATGTGGGCCCGCGTGTGATGATTTCGCGCGAAGGCCTGGAGCGTACGGGCCTGATCATGCCGGGCAGTCGCGCTTCGGAGCGTTTCCTTTTCAAAGTGCCGGTGACAATGCAGATCGGCGACGTTCGCGCGGAACTGACGACGGCGTTCGAGGCCAACAGTCGCGGGCACGGTGGGAATCTGATCTCGGATTACACCGAGGCGCACCCGCTGATCGAGCAGGGGCTGCGGCAGTCGACGATTTTCCTTTCGCTTGTGAGTCTGGTAGCGCTGGTGATTGGGGCGTTGGGCGTGGCCACCGCCATTCAGGCGCATTTGCAGCAGAAGATGGATTCGATCGCGATCATGAAGTGCCTGGGGGCGAAATCGTCGCAGATTCTGCGGATCTATCTGATACAAACGATCGGCCTCGGCCTGGTGGGAAGTGCGGTGGGGATCGCGTTTGGCGCGTTCGTGCAGTCCGTGTTTCCGATTTTCCTTTCAGGCTATTTTCATCTGACTTCATTGCCACGGTTCAGTCCGCTTTCGGCGCTGCAGGGGCTGCTGGTGGGCGTGCTGACGGTGCTGCTGTTTACGGTACCGCCGCTTTTAGAGATTCGGACCATTCGTCCCGCGCTGATTTTCCGCCGTGAAATGGCGGCTCCGGGACGAACGTTCGGTGAGTGGTGGAGGCGGGCGGCGGTTTCCGTTGTTTCGGCGCTGGTGATTCTGTTTTTCGTCGGTTTGCTGGCGGCGTGGCTCAGTGACAGCGCACAAACCGGACAATATTTCGCGATGGGGATTGCGGTCGGGCTTGCAGCGCTGGCGGTGATTGCCTGGCTGCTGTTGCGCGGGCTTCGTTGGGTGAGCCGTCATTTGCCGCGCGCCGCAGGGCCGGTGCTCAGGCAGGGAATTGCGAATCTGTACCGGCCGGGGAACCACGCGGGCGCGGCGGTGATCGCATTAGGCGTCGGCGTGATGTTCACGGTTTCGGTTTGGATTATTCAGCGCGGTGTGCTGCACGACATGATGCGGACCGCGCCGCCCGGCCTGCCGAATGTCTATCTGATCGACGTGACGGCCGCGAATCGGGACGGCGTGATGGACATCCTCAAGCATCAGGCGGGAGTGCTGGGGTCGCCGGAGATGACGGGGTCCGTCTCGGCGCGGATTCAGTCGATTGATGGCGTGGCGATGCGGCGTGAGAGCCAGCAGGGGATGGCGCGCCGGTATGCGGGCAATGTTTCGCTGTCGCAGGAAGGCGCGATTCCTCAGTTTACGCAGGTGATGGACGGAAAGTGGTGGGACGAGCATGCGCATCCGGCGACGCCGGAGGTTTCCGTCGCGGAGCAGACGGCGAAACTGCTGAACGTGCATGTGGGCTCGAAGATTGTGTGGACTACGCCAGCGCGCACATTCGAATCGACGGTGGTGGCGATCCACAAAACGCAGAATGAGCGGCTGACGGCGAGGATCGAATTCTTCTTTGCGCCCGGCGCCCTCGACGGGTTGCCCGCGATTTACTACGGCGGCGTGCGAATGAAGCCGGAAAGCGTGGGGGCGCTGCAGAAGGCGATTTACGACAAGTACCCGACGATCACCGTGATCAACATGGCCGATGTACTGGAGATCATTCAATCCGTGGTGGATCAGATTTCTATGGTGGTGCGGTTCATCTCCGGGTTTTCGATGCTGGCTGGCGCAGTGATTCTGGCGTCGAGTGTGGCGGGGACGCGGTTCCGGCGGCTTCGGGAGGTCGTGATTCTGAAGACGCTCGGGGCGACGCGGGCGCGGATCGCGAAGATTTTCTCGGTGGAGTTCTTCGTGATTGGGACAGTGGCGGGATTGATGGGCGGGATGTTGGCCGGCGGTTTTGGATGGGTCCTGCTGAACCAGTTGCTGAAGGCGGAGACTGGGGTGGATATTGTGCCGGTGCTCACTGCGATTGGCGGGACCGCGCTGCTGGCCGTCGCGACGGGGTGGCTGGCGAGCTATCGGACGCTGGGCCAGAAACCACTCGAGATTTTGCGCGACGAATAAGTCAGGCGACGGGTCGCGCCCAATCATCATTTAGCAATTCTTCCGCAGCGATATCGCTTTCGATCTCGTCACGGTTCGCGTGATAGTACGCCAGTGCCGCGTGAACCTGGGCCAGCGAGAGATGTGGGTACTCCAGGGCAATATCTTTCGGGCTCATGCCCATCTTGTACCAGCCCACGATTCGGCGAACAGTGAGTCCGGTACCCGCAACCTGGGCCTTCCACCTCGGATATGGGATTCCCGGTCGATTAATGTACCGATTTCGACTGCCGCAGGCATGATCTCGCCTGCGCGGCATGTTTGCCTTTGAATCGAAAGGCCGATTGCGCCATCCATATAGAATAGAAAAGCGTGACTTACGACCTGATTGTTATCGGAAGCGGTCCAGGCGGGTATTCGGCGGCGATCCGCGCGGGACAGTACGGCCTGAAAACGGCCATTATTGAGAAGGATGCGAAGCTGGGCGGGACCTGCCTCCATGTGGGCTGCATTCCCACCAAAGCGCTGCTCCACACGGCCGATATGTGGCACTTTGCCACGAATTCCGGCGAGGAAGGCATCACGATTGAGAAGCCGGTGCTCAATTTCCCGAAGGTGATTGAGCGGAAGAACGGAATCGTTCAGAAACATGCCAAGGGCATTGAGTTTCTGATGAAGAAGAACAAAGTCGAGTGGATCAAGGGCTTTGGCTCGATCAAGGGACCCGGCAAGGTTGAGGTCAAGACCGACAAGGGCACTCAGATCCTCGAGACAAAGAATATTCTGATCGCGACGGGTTCCGTCGCCCGTATGCTGCCGGGGCTGACACCGGATCCGGAGTTCAT
>DASYCD010000150.1:0-3310 GCA_036500405.1 Bryobacteraceae bacterium | reverse complement strand
GCTCCGCGGCATCGTCGCAACGTCGTCGCTCGAGCTCGGCATCGATATGGGTGCCGTGGATCTGGTGGTTCAGATCGAATCGCCTGCTTCCGTAGCCAGCGGAATGCAGCGTGTCGGGCGCGCCAGCCATCATGTGGGGGGAACCAGTTCGGCGGTTATTTTCCCCAAATACCGGGGAGATCTGGTGGCCTGCGCCGCCATCACCAGAGCCATGCATCTGGGCCAGGTGGAAAGCGTTCGCTATCCGCGCAATCCGCTCGATGTACTGGCACAGCAAATTGTGGCGATGGCGGCCGTAGATACGTGGGACACGGTGGAAATGTATCGTCTGATCACTCGCGCCGCGCCCTACGCAGGACTGACGCGTCAGACATTCGAGAGCGTGCTGGATATGCTTTCCGGCCGCTATCCCGCCGATGAGTTTGCCGAACTTCGTCCGCGCATCACCTGGGACCGCGTGGCCAACAAGGTCACGGCGCGTGAAGGCGCAAAAAAGATCGCGATCATTAACGGCGGCACCATTCCGGACCGTGGTCTGTTCGGCGTTTTCCTCGCTGGCGCGACGCGAGGCGCGCGCGTCGGCGAACTCGATGAAGAAATGGTCTTTGAAAGCCGCACCGGAGATACCGTGATTTTGGGCGCCAGCACGTGGCGGATCGAAGAGATCACGCATGACCGCGTCACCGTCTCACCCGCGCCCGGCGAACCGGGCAAGATGCCTTTCTGGCACGGCGATTCCGCGGGGCGGGCATCGGAATTCGGCCAGAAAATCGGCGCGATGACGCGCGAGCTGCTGCAACTCCCGCGCGCCGTGGCGCTGACGAGGCTAATGGAAGACAACAGCCTGGATCAGAACGCAGCGGGAAATCTTCTGAGCTATCTCGACGATCAGGTAGCCGCCGCAGGCATGGCGCCGAGTGACGAGCACATTCTGGTGGAGCGATGCCGGGATGAACTGGGAGACTGGCGCGTCTGTGTGCTGAGCCCTTTCGGCAGCCGCGTGCATGCCGCGTGGTGCATGGGCGTAACCGCGCGTCTGCGGGCCGAGCGCGGCATGGATGTGGAAACCATGTGGTCCGACGATGGTTTTGTGGTTCGTCTGCCGGACAGTGAGGGCGAACTCGAAACCGAAGCGTTACTGCCATCCGCTCCGGAGCTGAAAGATCTGGTGCTGAGGCAGTTAGGCAGCACTTCTCTTTTTGCCGCCAAGTTTCGTGAAGCAGCAGGCCGCGCGCTGCTTCTGCCGAAACGCCGCCCGGGGATGCGCGCGCCGCTGTGGCAACAACGCAAACGCGCTGCTGAGCTGATGGCCGTAGCCGCGCGCTATCCGTCCTTCCCGATTCTGCTCGAGACCTATCGCGAATGCGTTCGCGAAGTGCTGGACCTGCCCGCTGCGGCGGAAGTGCTCAAGAAGATTGAGCGCGGAGAGATTCGCATCACTGCGATCGAATCCATCAGGCCTTCCCCTTTCGCATCCGCCCTGCTGTTCTCCTACATCGCCAATTACATCTACGAAGGCGACGCACCGCTGGCCGAACGGCGCGCACAGGCTTTATCCATTGACCAGTCTCAGCTGGAACAAATTCTCGGCAGCACCGATTTCCGCGAATTGCTCGATAAAGCCGCACTCGATGAAGTGGAAGCGCAGCTGCAATTTCTGGATGCCGAATACCGCGTCAAACACACCGATGGGATCCACGATCTTCTTCTCAAGCTGGGAGACCTGACTGAGGAAGAGATTCAGGCCCGCGCGGTTTCGCCGGCCGTCGCCTCCACGATTCACGACCTGGCGGGCGCGAGGCGAGCCATTCGGATTCGCATCGCGGGGCAGTCCCGATTTATTCCCGTGGAGTATGCCTCGCGCTATCGCGATGCATTGGGCATTCCGTTGCCGCCCGGCCTGGCCGATACGTTTTTGGAACCCGCGCCGAACGCCATCGGCAGCATTATCCGCCGCTTTGCCAGAACCCACGGTCCGTTTACGCTGAGCGAAATTTCAGACCGCTACGGCCTTTCGCCAAAATATGCGGAAGGCCAGCTCAGCCGTCTGCATGCGGACGAGAAGTTGCTCGAAGGCGAGTTCCGGCCAGGCGGCGTACACCGCGAATGGTGCGATCCGGAGATTCTCCAGCAAATTCGCCGCAAGACGCTTTCGCGCCTGCGGAAAGAGGTGGTGCCGGCGGAGCAATCCACGTTTGCGCGTCTGCTGACGCGCTGGCAGGGAGTGACCGCGCCGCGCAAAGGACCGGACGCGCTGCTGGATGCGATCGAAATTCTGCAGGGCACGGAGCTGATCGCTTCCGATCTGGAGCGTGAAATCCTGCCAGCCCGCGTGGCGGACTACCAGCCCTCCACGCTGGACGGGCTGCTTGCTTCCGGCGAAATCATCTGGGTGGGACGCGCGCCCCTTGGAGGACACGACGGGCGCATTTCGCTCTACCTCACCGAGTCCTTCGGCAGCCTGATGCCGCCCGATGCTTTCGATAAACTTCCGGATGACCTTTCGGAACGTTCGCTCAAAATCCTGGAATTGCTGACACGGCAGGGCGCCTCGTTTCAGTCGATGATTCACCAGGCGGCCGGCGGCGGCTTTCCCAATGAGACCACGGAAGCGCTTTGGCAACTGGCCTGGCGCGGGCTCATTACGAACGATACTTATCATCCGATCCGCGCGTTGCTCACTGGCCCGGAGAAAGTCAAACGCAGTCCCGTTCATCTCCCTCCGGGGTCGCCTGGTTTTGTTCAGCGCCAGCGGGCGCGGCGTGGCGAGCACTTGGGTCAGGGCCGCTGGTCTTTGGTATCTCAGCGTATTTTCAAACGGATCACTCCGGCCGAATGGAGCGCCGCTATGGCTCAGCAGATGCTGACGCGCAACGGAATCGTCATGCGCGAAACGGCGGCTGCAGAGGATTTGCGTGGTGGATATGCCTCCGTGTATCCGGCGCTGAAAACGATGGAAGACAGAGGACTGGTTCGGCGCGGCATGTTTGTGGCAGGCATGGGCGCCGCGCAATTCGCCACATCCGCGGCGGTCGATATGCTGCGAAGCCTGCGACGTCCGGACGAGCGCCCCGACGCGATTCATCTGGCTGCTTCCGACCCCGCCAATCCCTACGGCAGTCTGCTGCCATGGTCCTCCACCGATCACTCTATGGCGCGGGCTTCTGGCGCTAACGTAATTCTGGTGAACGGCCGTCTGGCGGCCTTCTTCCGCCGCAAAAATCCCGCGCTTCAGGTATTTTTGCCGGAGGAAGAACCGGAGAGCAGCCAGATTGCTCGCCAGTTGGCGCAGAAGCTGGCGGCCGTAGCG
>DASYCD010000149.1:0-5824 GCA_036500405.1 Bryobacteraceae bacterium | reverse complement strand
GAGGAAGGAAATACTGGGGGCGGGGGCGTTCGGAGCCCGTGCAGGGGCAGCCGGTTCGTTTTGCTTTCCGAAGATGGAACGAAGTTTATCCTGCAGCGGCACGGGCTCTGGTCTCGGACGTTCCTCTTAGCGCGCCACCGGTGTGGCTGCCGCGGCGACCGGCGCCGGGGTGGAAGAGGATGATGAAGTGGAGGCGGTAGCCGGCTGCGATGAAGATGCTGCAGCGGACTTCGGCTCCGGCTTCCGAATATCGATGCTGCCCTTGAACAGGGCGCCATCTTCAATACTGATGCGGGCGGTGGTGATGTCGCCCACCAGCTTGGCTTCGCGGCGGATATCGACTTTATCGGTCGCCTCCACGTTGCCCTGCACCTGGCCGAGGATCACGACCTCGCGGGCCTTCACACTGGCCTGAACGCGGCCGGTCGCCCCGATTGTTACTTTGCTTTCAGCGGACTCGATGGTCCCTTCCACGTCTCCATCGACGTTGAGATCTTCTTTGGTAAAGATCTGGCCTACAATCCTGACGGCCTTACCAATGGTGGCTAAATTTCGGCTATCCGTATCAACTCGATGAGGTATTGACGACACTGGAACTGTCTCCTTCCTGATTTCCGGCGTAGGGCGAACTACCGGCGGAGCCGGTGATGGTGGAGCGGGCGGCGCGGTTGCCGGACGCGGCGCGGGCTGCTCTTCTTTTTTATTCCAAATGCTCACTGCGGATATAACTCCAAAACCAGTCTAACGGTGCGCGGAGAGAGAGCGCAACGCGATTGAAGTTGAGTTGCCGAAAAAACGGACACATGTTTTCGTGCGTGAGAAAACGGTCAATGGGATTACGAAAGCGGGGCCGGAAGCTCCCTGTGGAGCTATTCACCTTTTGTTCGCCTCGAGTGGCGGAAAGCGTGCACTGGCACTGCTACAATAAATACAGGATCTTTGTCAGCCGGCACGCGCCGGAGTCGGCTTGGTCCTGACCGAGACTTTCTTCGGCCCCTCACCTCATCAACACCGAGAGCCGTCGACCTTCGTGCATTGCAGTTAACCGAGGAGAACGACATTCGATGAAACTTTTTCAATCCGGACTGGTTATTGTGGCCGGCTTCCTGGGAGTCGCCGCGGCGACCAGCCACGCAGATATCGATATTACGAAAGCGCATCCCAAAAGCGACGTCCGGAAAGCGGACGTCCGGGTTGGCCTCTTGCGGCACTTCCTGAAGGAAAAAGAAGCCCCGGCAGCGCGTTACGCGGAAACCTTCATTCTGGAGGCTGATTCTCACGGCCTGGACTGGCGACTTTTGCCGAGTCTGGCATTTGTGGAGTCCGGAGGCGGAAAACATTGCCGACTGAACAACCTTTTTGGCTGGGATAACGGGTCCCGTGCGTTTTCGTCCGTTACCGCCGCTATCCACCAGGTGGCCCAGTCGCTGGCGGAAGGCCGGTCCTACCGGGGCAAGACCACACAGGGAAAGCTCGAGGCGTACAACGAATCGCCCGGCTACAAATTGCTTGTCACCGGGGTCATGAGGCGGATCTCCCCCCGGGTTTTACCGGAATCGCTCTGACATCGTTTTCACAGAGCGGGTTTGACAAGCCTCCACGGTATCTCTATAGTTGATAGATTCCCGTTTCAGACTCGGCCTGAACCGTAAGGCCGCGAAAGGTCGGGTGTGGGGGCAACGCTTTGATTGACAATGACATGCCGGGGGACGTCGAGGCGCCGGTCAGCGGCGTAGACGCCGAAGACTACCAGCACTTCCTCGAAGACTATAGTCATCTGGCGCCGCCATCGCGGCACGAAGTCATCGAAGGACGTGTTCTCAAGATTCGGGGCGCGGACGTCTTCATCGACTTCGGCTCCAAATCCGACGGCGTCACGCCTCTCTCTGAATTCCAGGATTATGACGGCAATGCGACGGTCAAGCCCGGCGACATTGTCGAGATCATGTTGGAAGGCGGATATAGCCCTGAGGGCTATGTTCAGCTTTCGCACGAAAAAGCCTCGCGCGTAAAAATCTGGGACAATCTGGAGCGCGCGCTCAACGAAGAACTCATCATTTCGGGCCGCGTGCTGGGGCGCGTAAAAGGCGGACTCTCGGTCGATATCGGAATCCGCGCGTTCATGCCTGGCTCGCAGGTGGACCCGCGGCCGATTCGCAACATCGATCAGTTCATCGGCCAGGATATTCCGGTGAAAGTGGTGAAGCTTAACCGCCGGCGCGGCAATGCGGTCGTTTCGCGTAAGCTTGCTGTGCAGGAAGAGGTCGACTCACGCAAGACTCTGACGCTCGGCATGCTTCATGAGGGCGCGGTGTTGACCGGGACGGTGAAGAACCTGACCGAGTACGGCGCATTCATCGATCTGGGGGGTATTGACGGGCTTCTGCATGTGACCGATATTTCCTGGGGGCGCGTGGCGCATCCTTCCGAAGTGCTGGAGACAGGCCAGGAAATCACGGTTCAGGTTCTGAAATACGATCCTTCGAAAGAGCGCGTTTCGCTCGGGATCAAGCAACTCACGCCGGATCCGTGGGAAGGCGTGGCGGAGCGGATCTCGCCGGGTACGCGCGTGATGGGCCGGGTAGTCACGGTGACGGACTATGGCGCATTCGTGGAACTGGAAGCGGGAATCGAAGGGCTGATTCATATCAGCGAGATGACATGGTCCCGCCGGATGCGGCATCCTTCGAAAGTGGTGAAGCCGGGCGACAGCGTGGAGACCGTGGTGCTCGAGGTGAACACGCCGGACCGGCGGATTTCGCTGGGGCTGAAGCAGCTCGAGGCCAATCCCTGGACGACAGTCGACAGCCGCTATAGCGTAGGCTCCGTGGTTGAGGGGCGCGTGCGCAACATGACGGAGTTCGGCGCCTTCATTGAAATTGAAGAGGGCATTGACGGGCTGGTGCATGTTTCCGATCTTTCCTGGACGCGGCGCATCAAGCATCCGAGCGAGGTGCTGCGCAAGGGTTCGGTGGTGCAGGCGGTGATTCTCGGGATCGATGCGTCGCATAAGCGGCTCTCGCTGGGAATCAAGCAATTGCAGCCGGACGTCTGGGAGACCTGGTTCCAGAATCACCATGTAAATGACACAGTTCGGGGCAAGGTGCTGCGGCTTTCCGGATTTGGCGGCTTTGTGGAACTGGCGGAAGGCGTTGAGGGGCTGTGCCATTTCTCGGAAGTGCCGGGATGGACGGGGCGGAAGTCCGATCCGCCGCCGCTGACGGCGGGCCAGGAGCTTGAATTTAAAGTGATTCGCATGAATGAAGGGGAACGGAAGATCGGGCTAAGTCTGAAGGCGATGGCCGACTCGGCGGAGTATGAGCGGCTGGAGGACTACCGGCGGCGCGGCGCCGCAGCGGGATCGGGTCTTGAGGAGATATTGCCCCGGCGCGGAGATTAGCGTGCGCGGGCGAATGCGTTGAGAGATAATGCTTTAAGGATGCCGTTCGGTTGTGGCGCCGTTGCTGGAGGAAGATAAAGGATGACAAAAGCCGATCTGATTGAAGAGGTCTCCCGGGTTGTCGAAATGACCCGTAAGGAATCCGAGGTTATCGTGGAGGCGATCTTCGACAGCATCGTGCGCTCGCTGCGAAACGCTGATAAGATTGAGATCCGCGGATTCGGCAGTTTTCGCACGCGCCAGCGGCAGGCGCGCATCGGCAGAAATCCCAAGACCGGCACGCGCGTGGAAGTTCCCGCCAAGAAGATTCCTTACTTCAAGCCCAGCAAGGAATTAAAGGATGTGGTCAATAACTCGGATGGGTCGGAAGAATCGGCGGCAGCTTCTACGCCGGAAACGCCAGCCGTCTGAGTGAGCTGTGGACCATCTCTGGAGTCCGTGGCGTTATCACTATCTGGTCGGGTCGGAAGGAAAGCCGGCCGGTTGTATTTTCTGTAATCTTCCGAAGCAGGACCGCGATGAAGAAAATCTGATCGTCCATCGCGGCCGTCACAATTTCGTTATTCTCAATCGTTTTCCGTATACCAGCGGCCATGCCACGGTGGTACCCTACCGCCACGTGGACCGGCTGCATGTGCTTGAAGAAGCCGAGGCTTCCGAGATGATGAGCCTGGCGCAAGTGATGGAAAAACATATCCGCGAGATTTATCATCCGGATGGGCTGAATCTCGGGATGAACCTGGGGGAGAGCGCGGGGGCGGGTATTGCGGGGCATATCCACATGCACATCCTGCCGCGCTGGACGGGCGATTCCAATTTTATGACGACGGTGGGGGAGACGCGGGTGCTGCCCGAAGATCTGGACGTCACGTGGAAGCGATTCACCAAAGCGTTCGCCGCGGTTCAGGCTTGAATTTCGGCCGTTCGTCCGAAAAATAAGCTTTGAGCGCCCCGTGCGGCGCACAATGGTCCCATGAGATGGCTGTTTTCGATCTTCCGTATCCGGGGCGGGCCGGTACCGCTGCGGGAAGTTCCGTCCTTCCTGGCTAAGCTCGTCGTTTTTGGCGCGGTGACGGGACCGTTCTGGGCGGCGTTCTTCATGATGTTCGGCTACCCACAGGGCGCGCTCGAAATCTTTTTGAATCCGGTAGCGTTGGGCTGGGCATCGGTCACGGGCGTGGTTTTCGCTCTTTGTTTTGGGACGATCTGCGGCATGGGCAATGGCTTTTTGCGGCGTGTGCTGCGGGGATATCCACCGGCGATCACGGCCACGATTTACGTGGTGTACAACGCGGTGGGGTGCTCGCTGGCATGCGCGCTTTCTTTCGCGATCATCATGCATCTGCCTGGGACTGGCGTAAAGATCGAGATTCCGTACCTCTGGGCGATTGTGGTGGTGGATGGGATCATCGGCGCCATTCTGGCGCTGATCATCGGCGCGTTCATCAAGCTGAAGGTTCAGGTGGAGTGCACGCAGACGAAACTGTCGGAAATGGCGGTGACGGCTTCGCAGGCGCAGGCGCGGGCGCTGCAATCGCAGATCAATCCGCATTTCTTTTTCAATACTCTGAATACGATTTCGGCGCTGGTGGAAGAAGATCCGGCGGCGGCGAGGGAGATGGTCGGTCGGCTTTCGGACTTGTTCCGTTACACGCTGGGGTGCACGTGCGCGGATGCGGTGACGCTGGGCGAGGAAGTGCAGTTTGTCCGCGACTATCTTTCGATTGAGCGGGCGCGCTTCCGCAAGCGGCTGTCGATCGAACTGCCGGAAGGTGAACTGCCGGCTGTGCGGATTCCGGGGCTGGTGCTGCAGCCGCTGGTGGAGAATGCGATCAAGCACGGGATTGCGCCGCTAATCGAGGGCGGATCGGTGCGGGTGCGGGTGGAAGGGGCAGGGGCGCGGTTCCGCGTTTCGGTGCGCAACACGGCCGATGAGCATGCGCTGCCGGAGGGCGCGGCGATGTTTCGTCCGGGGCATGCGCTGGACAATGTGCGGGCGCGGCTGCGGATTTTCACGGGCGAAGAAGAGCCGCTGCGGGTACATCGCGGGACGGATTGGGTGGAATTCAGTTTTGAGGCTCCGGCTGCGTGATGAAACTTCGCGCGCTCATTGTGGATGACGAGGACCTGGCGCGGGGCGCGCTGCGGCGCATGCTGGCGGAAGCGGGCGGCGTCGAGGTGGTGGGCGAAGCGTCGAACGGCGTGGAAGCGCTGGAGGCGATTGCGGAGCTGAAGCCGGATGTGGCGCTGCTCGATATCGAGATGCCAGGGTTCGATGGGTTTGAAGTGGTGCAGCATCTGGAGAATCCGCCGGCGATTGTTTTTGTGACAGCGTATGACGAGTATGCGGTGCGGGCTTTCGAGGCGAATGCGATCGATTATCTGCTAAAGCCGGTCCGGCCGGAGCGTTTGGAGCGCGCGCTG
>DASYCD010000148.1:0-13023 GCA_036500405.1 Bryobacteraceae bacterium | reverse complement strand
CTTATCGGGCACAAGAAGCTCCTTTCGGTACTGGCCTGGAGTCCGCTTGCATCAGGCACGAAAGAAGATTCGTTTGGATTTACGAAGAACAGGTGGGCACGGCCCTTCCCGCGGACTGGGTGCGCCCTGCGCGCTCAGATTCCAATATAGAGGCGCGGAAGGAAGAAATCAACCGGGCTAATGCGTCATCGCGTACTCGATATAGTTCACGCCGATGCGAATGCCGAGTCGCGAATAATATTCCGGATAATACGGCGCATCCGCCCACTCCCACGAATCACCGATATCGGACTCGAACGTGATCGCGACGACGATCCGGCCTTTGTCATCCCGAATGCCGAGCCAGTGGGCCGGGCAATCGCTGCATTTGTAGCTGACGCCACGCTGCGCTGATCCTTCGCTCGCGACCTGGTAGCGTTCGCTCAGATCGTAGACCACGTGGAAGATCGGATCATCGTTTGAGAGCTCGACAGGATCATGGCCTGGAAAGACGCGGCGCATGGTCTGCATGAAGATTTCCCATTCGTCCTCGCCCCAGAAATCGTCGGCCATGAAGAAGCCGCCGCGCAGCAGATATTCGCGCATGGTGGCGATTTGAGAATCGGTGAGCTGCCAGTGCCCGGCCTGCACGGCATAGAGCCACGGCCAGTCGTAGACAGCCTTGTCGTCCAGATTGATTGGCTGCTCCACAGACCGCACTTGGACTCGCGTCAGCCGACGGACCGCTTCCGCGAAATGGCGGTCGGCGCGCGGGTAATCCTGGGTCCACATCGAGTTCCCCTCGTACCAGACCCCGTTGCCGCCGCGCCGGCCGAAGCCGCGCCGCGAATAAGGCGAGAGCGGATACATGAGCCGCGCGAACGTCCATTCGGTCTTTTCCTGATAGTCGGGCGGCAGGGGGATATCGCCCAGCCGGTATTCCACGCCAGGATATTCGCGAAAGGGCGGAAGCTGGAAGGCGAACAGCGTGCCGGTGAGCAAAACGAGCGCGAGAGATATCGCCAACCCGAATTTCGCGCGGGAGAACATCGCGGTCTGCTGATTGAGCATAGCAATCCGTAGCGGTACCGGATCTGTCGGCAAATTCGCTGGCGGACGCATCGGCGATGGCAAGACGAGCGAACGTGATGCAACTCGCCAACCTCGGCTATGCGGCGGTGGTGCTTTGGAACGTGGCCTCCTTCGCAAGGGCCTGATCTTCGATTAGATGTGCGCGGATTAGATGTGCGCGGATCAGATGTGCGCGGCGCGTGCGAGCAGCGCGGCAAGCGCAGCCCCGATCAGCGGTCCCACAATCGGAATCGGCGCATAGCTCCAGTCGGAACTGCCCTTTGCCGGTATGGGCAGAAACGCATGCGCGATGCGCGGACCCAGATCGCGGGCGGGATTGATCGCATAGCCCGTGGTGCCACCGAGCCCGAGACCGATCGCCCATATCAGGCCACCCACCAGCCAGGGACCGACACCCGCCGCGACGCCATTTGCCGCCACCGCTTTGGAACCAATCGCATCCGCCACCAGCACCAGCACGAACGTGCCGATGATTTCGCTCATGAGATTGGAGAACGTGCTGCGAATCGCGGGGGACGTCGCGAAGCACGCGAATTTGAGATCGGCTTCCGGCGTCTCGCGCCAGTGCGGCAGATAGTGGATCCAGACGAGACACGCCCCCACGAATGCGCCGGCCAACTGCGCCAGAATGTAACCCGGCACATTGGTGAAGTCGCCTGACCCGATGGCCACGGCGAACGTGACCGCCGGATTCAGATGGCCATCGCCGCCCAGTGCGATTGCCGTGAAAACGCCGCACATCACGGCCATCGCCCAGCCGGTCGTGATCACGATCCAGCCGCTCGATTCGCCCTTCGACTTCTTCAGCAGCACATTCGCGACAACGCCGTTGCCGAGAAGGATGAGCACCAGGGTGCCCATGAATTCTCCGAAAACACCGTGCGGCATTATTCCTCCAGCCAATCGAAGGTGCGGGTGACGGCCTTCTTCCAGAGCCCGTAGGTCTTCGCGCGCTCTTCTTCAGACATGCTGGGATTCCAGGTGCGCTCCACCGACCATTGGGCCCGCAGATCGTCAATGCTGCTGTAGAAACTCGTGGCAAGCCCCGCCGCATAGGCCGCACCGAGCGCAGTCGTCTCGCGCACGGCGGGACGCACCACTGTGCGGCCCAGAATATCGGCCTGGAACTGCATCAGCAGTTCATTTTCGATCATGCCGCCATCGGTGCGCAGCACGGTGAGCGGCACGCCGGAGTCTTTCTCCATGGCATCCACCACTTCGCGCGTCTGAAAAGCGGCGGCTTCCAGCACCGCGCGGGCGATGTGGTGTTTGTTCGAGAAACGCGTCAGCCCGGCAATCACGCCGCGAGCGTTGTGCTTCCAGTAAGGCGCGTAGAGTCCGGAAAAGGCGGGAACGAAATAGACGCCGCCGTTATTGGGAACCCCCGCCGCCAGCGCTTCGACATCCGCGCTCTTTGAAATGAGCCCCAGGTTATCGCGCAGCCACTGCACGAGCGCGCCGGTGATCGCTATGCTGCCTTCGAGCGCATAGGTGGCCGGCTGGCCCGCCATCTGGAACGCAACTGTGGTCAGCAGGCCGTGGCGGGATTGCACCAGATCGGTCCCGGTATTCATCAGGAGAAAGCAGCCGGTGCCGTACGTGTTCTTCGCTTCGCCCGGACGGAAACACGTCTGCCCCGCAAGCGCCGCCTGCTGATCGCCGAGAATGCCTGCGACCGGCACATCGCGAATCGCATCGAGTGTGGCCGAACCGTAAACCTCCGCGCTCGATCGAATCTCCGGCAGAATCGCCTTCGGAATCCCGAACGCCGCGAGCAGCTCCGGATCCCACGCGAGCGTCTTCAGGTTCATGAGCTGCGTGCGGCTCGCGTTGGTGCAGTCGGTGACGTGGCGTCCGGTCAGATGCCAGACCAGGAACGTGTCAATGGTTCCGAACAGCAACTCGCCCGCTTCCGCCTGCTTGCGCGCGTTCGGCACATGCTCCAGAATCCAGCGGATTTTGAGCGCGCTGAAATAGGTAGCGAGCGGGAGGCCGGTCTTTTCGCGAAAACGATCCGGTCCGCCGTCGCGTGAATATTCGGGAATGTATTCAGCGACGCGCGTATCCTGCCAGACGAGCGCATTACCGACGGGCCTACCAGTCGTCCTGTTCCACAGCAAAGTTGTTTCACGCTGATTCGTGATGCCGATGGCGGCCAGATCGCCCGGCCGGAGCTCGCGTTGCGCCATGGCGTCCGCGATCACTTCGCGCGTCCGCAGCCAGATCTCTTCGGGGTTGTGCTCCACCCAGCCGGCTTCCGGCATGATCTGCTCGTGCTCTTTTTGGGCGCACGCCACGATGCGCCCCGCGCGATCAAAGATGAGAAATCGCGTGCTGGTAGTGCCCTGATCGATTGCGCCGATGTAATCCGCCATGCAGCCCCTTGCGATTTGGATTCTCCAGTCTATCTCTAACGGGTTCCCGCCGGTAGTATGATGACTGTATTTTTGGAGGGCAGAAAAATGAAAATTCCCGCAATCACCGCGATCTTTTTGGGCGCGGCGCTGGCCGTGTCTCTGGCGCAGCAGCCGGACAAAATGACCGGCAACGTGAAACGCTATCTCTATGTGGCCAGCCCCGGCACCCGCAACTACGTGGAGTACGGCGGCGTGGGGATTCTGGTTTTTGACATCGATCAGAATTACAAATTCGTGAAGCGAATCCCGACGTGGAAGGTACCGGAGGGCAAGGAGCCGGAAAACGTCAAGGGGATCGCGGCGAGCGCGAAGACTGGCCGAGTGTACGTGACGTCGCTCAATCGGATGATCGCGCTCGATGCCGTGACCGGTAAGGTTCTTTGGGACAAGACCTATGAGGGCGGCTGCGATCGCATGGCGATCTCGCCGGATGGCAAGACGCTCTACGTGCCGCAGCTCGAAGGTCCTTCCTGGCATGTGGTGGATGCAATGACTGGAAACGTGACCGCGACCATCGAGACGAAATCCGGCTCACACAATACGATTTATTCGCCCAGGGGCGATCATGTTTATCTAGCCGGCCTGAAGTCCCCGACTTTGAATATTGCGGACACAAAGACGCATACCGTCACGAGTTCCGTGGGTCCGTTTGCCAACGTAATCCGGCCGTTCACGATCAACGGCGCGGAGTCGCTGGTTTTCGTCAACGTGAATGGCCTGCTCGGGTTTGAAGTGGGCGATATCAAGACCGGCAAGAAGCTCTATCAGGTGGAAGTGCAGGGCTATCAGAAGGGCGACGTCAAACGTCATGGCTGCCCCGCGCACGGCATCGCGCTCACGCACGATGAAAAAGAACTATGGCTTGCCGATTGCCACAACAGCGCCATCCATATCTTCGACGCGACGGTAATGCCGCCGAAGCAGACCCAAAGCCTCAAGATGCGCGATTGCGTCGGCTGGATCAGCATGAGCATGGACGGCAAGTACGCGTATTCGTCGACCGGCGAAGTTATCGATATCGCGACGAAGAAAATTGTCGCCACCCTGACCGATGAAATGGGACGTCAGGTGCAGAGCGAAAAGATGCTGGATGTGACGATCGCCAATGGCAAAGTGACCGCGGTCAGCGATCAGTTCGGTATCGGCATGAAGCAGTAATGCGGGGGATTGCCGCCGTAGTGCTGCTGGCCGCGCTCCCGGTGTTTGGCGCCGATCGCGACGCGCGCTTTTTCGACGAACGCGTGGCGCCGATTCTCGAAAAGCGCTGTCTGCCCTGCCACAACGATCAACTGAACAACGGCAACATTTCGTTTCTCAATCGCGAGAGCCTGCTGCATGGGGGCGCGCATGGTCCGGCGATCGTGCCGGGACATCCGGAAAGCAGCCTCCTCATGATTGCTCTGCGCCACGAAGGCGAGATCCAGATGCCGCCCGGTCCGCAGTTGCCTTCGAAGGAAATTTCCATCCTGCGCGACTGGATCAAGCGCGGCGCGATTTGGGGCTCGCGGCTGCGAAAGCCGCCAGCAGCAGAAGAATCACCGCGAAGATCCCGTTAGCCGCCGCATCCATTCCCATCAGCCCGCGGGCGCCTCGGTGCTTGTAGCCGACGCCATCGAGCCAGGTCATATAGGAGATCGACGCATTGCCGCTGGCGTTGAGCGCGGAATAAGCGAAGGCCGCGGCGTGCTCGCGCTTGCCGATGATGTCGAGAAGCAGCGCGGTGTATACGGCGTATGCGAATCCGGTTGCGATGGAATAGCCCGCGTATCCGACGCCATACGTTAATCCCGAGAGCGGGCCGAGCGCCATCCAGGCGGCCGGGATCGCGGTGAGGAGTCCGGCGAGGGCGTAGGCCGTCATACGGTTCATGCGGTCCGCAACGATGCCGCCGAGAAAGCACGCGAGCGATGAGAGAAGACCGCCGACCACGCCGGTGATCAGCGCAACTTCGTTCCCGGACGCGTGATAATCCGGGCCCACGCTCGAGATCAGATTGGTCACTGCCGCCGTTCCAACGGGCGATAGAAAAAACGCCAGTCCGAGCCAGGTCCGGCGCGAGCGCAGCAAATCGCGCAGGTCGTGCCCCATCCCCGCGAGCAGCGGACCAATCGCGCGCCGCACGGGCGGCGGTTCTTTCAGAAGAAGCGCGGCGAGCGAGGGCAGAATCATGGCAACGGCGACCGCAACCGCCACTACGCCGAGCGAAGCGTGATCGGCGAGCCAGATCACCGATCCGCCCGCGGCCGCGCCGCCACCCACGTTGCCCGCCTGATACCAGCCCGAGGCGCGTCCCTTCATTCCTTCCGGCATGGCGGTAAGCAGCGCTCCGCAGGCCGAGCTCAGCAACCCGGTGAGCGCGTTCGACAGAAACAACAGCGCGGTCAGAATCGCCTGGCTGCCATGAACGTCGAGAACGGCGACCGCTGCCGCTACAGCCGCCGTTACGGAAGAAACGATGATCCAGGATCGCCGCCGCAAACCGGTATCGGCCAGGGGCGACCAGAGAAACGACCAGATCGCCGGTAAAATCGCAATGGCGCTGATCTCCGCAATCCGATCGACCGGCATTCCGTACTTGCGCAGCAGGTACGGCATCAGCAGCACGGTCACGGCAGTGGTGAAGCCGTAGGGAAGCACGACAACGCCGAACAGCCAGGGCGAATTGTGGGACTCGCTGGTGGAGGCCGTCATCGATGGGCCGGCGGCTCGCTCGAAAGAATCTCAAGCGCGGTCAGGATTTCCGCGCGCCGCGCAGCATCGAGGCGCAGATACTGTCGATCTCCCGATCCCGCGGTAAACTTCGTAACCCCGCGAGGTTCCACCGCAACCGTGCCATTCTCCGAGTGGCCGAAGTAGCCGGGCCGTACCGCTTCGAGCACCGCCGTCAGATCCCAGGTCGGCCGGTCATAAGGCATTTTCTTGTACGCGCGGTACGATTCCGCGACCGGATTCGGGTTCGCCCAGTCGAAGTCGTGCTCGATGGATTTTGCCGGGAACAGCAGATCGCGGCCGATTTCGAAGCCACTGAAGACCAGCGGAGTGGGCCAATGCTCGAAGACCGACTTCGCCGAATCCGCGTCGATCCTGACGTTGTATTCCGGCGCGCCATCCGCGAAATTGCCCGCCATGATCGAGACGAAGGCGACCTTCTCCCGCACCAGCGCGGCGTCTGATTGCAGCAGCGCCGCCAGATTCGTACTGAAACCCGTCTGCACAATGACGACCTTTTCCTTCGCATTCGTCAGCAGACGTTTCAACACAACCGGCGCCGGTTCGGCGGTCGCATTCGTATCGGCGTGCATCGCGCGCAGCGCCGCCGACATGTAACCATCCTGCGCGCCGTCCTTTAGACTTTTGGTCGCCGCGCCGACAGGCAGATCCGGCCGTCCGTAAAACCGGTTCACCATCCGAATATAAGGAACAGCCGCCGGATTCGCATTCGTCAGCGTGACGCCGATCAGCTCGCATTCGCCGCGATCCGTGAACGCATGCAGCATCGCGAGTGCAAGCGCGTCGTCCACGTCATTCCCCATATCCGTATCGAAAATGACCGGACGCGCCGCATAAAGACTGTTCGCGGCCAGCAGAGCCAGAATCGCAATTGAGCGCATAGCGGAAGGATATCGCAACATTTTTCCAGGGCCTTGTTAGATTTTCCGCCCGGGCGACGTCTGACAGGTGTGCGGCGTGCGGCGATCATGAGCGAGGAAAGCGCGGTGGACCCCTCCATCACGGATTTCGAGCAGCTCTTTCTCGAACACTACCCGCGCCTGGTGCGGGTTCTGATTCGCCTGATGGGCAACTCCGGCCAGGCCGAGGAACTCGCGGCGGATGCGTTTTGCCGGTACCACCGGCATCAGGAGGAGGGCATCGGCGACAATCCCGCCGGCTGGCTCTACCGAACCGCGATGAATCTGGGCCTGGACGCGCTGCGCGCGAATTCCCGCCGCACGCGCCGCGAGGAAAAGGCGCAGCGGGAAGCGGTCGCGCCACCCTCCGCGGGCAATCCCCTCTATGAACTGCTCGCCGAAGAGCAAAGGGAGCGTGTGCGAACAGTACTTTGCCTGCTGAAACCGGTGGAAGGACAAGTCCTTCTTATGGGTAGCAGCGGTTTTGCGTGCAAGGAAATTGCCGGTCTTCTCGGGATGCGCGCCGATTCGCTCTACGTCCTGATCTCACGCGCGCGGGCGCGCTTCGAAAAGGAATACGTAAATCTCTACGGGAGGTCCGAATCATGTCCTGTCTGAATGAATCCGACTTTCAGGGTTATCTCGAAGAATCCGGCGCCACGCCGCTGCGGCAGACGGTGGAGAGCCATCTGGTTTCCTGCGCGGAATGCCGGTCCGTGTTCGATCATGTGGTGGAAACGCATAGCCGCGTGAACGGCTGGCTTGCGCAACTGCCGTCGCCGCTCGACGAGACGCCTGTGGATGCGACAGCCGCCCTGCACGGTGTGATGGCCCGAATCGCGATCCGCCCCGTGCCGGTCGCCGCGGACCACCTCGCACGACTGCTTGCGCCCGATACCGAGATCCCGTGGTACCAAACGATATTCGCGAACGTTCGCGATTTCATCCATCCGGAAAAGCTGCCGCCGCTCGAGCTGACGTCAAAGCCGGTCGCGGTGAAAGACATCTGGGGCGCGCGCACCAACCCGATGGCACTGGCGTCTTCGTTGCTGTTACAGGGCGGCGTGGTGGCTTCGCTGCTGCTCGTCGGAACGAATCATCAGGTGCAGCAGGCGATCAAAACGATGGTGCTGATCGAGCCGCCCCCGGTAGTGAAGCCGGTGGCCGCGGTCAAACCCGCGGGCGGTGGAGGACAACGATCGCCTCTGCCCGCGCTCAAAGCGGAACTACCGAAACCCGCGCCGCGCGTCTTCACGCCCCCGGTGGCCACCATCGAGCACCCGATACTGACCATGGATCCCTCGCTCATCGCCGCGACGGATGCGTGGGCCGCTCCCACGGGCGCAATCGGCAATCCGCTGGGCGCGATCGGCGGTGGAGGCGGATTGGGGAACGGCGGTGGCCTCGGCAATGGCCATGGAGCCGGAATCGGCAATGGCAACGGCCCGAGTTATGGCGGCGCCGGCGTCTTTACTGTCGGCAATGGCGTGACTGCCCCCGAACTGATCAGTAAGGTCGAGCCCGAGTACTCCGAAGAAGCCCGCAAGGCCAAATTCAGCGGCTCGGTTCTGCTCTCCGTCATCGTCAATACAGACGGCAAAGCGGAGGAAATCCATGTGATCAAAAGCGTCGGGATGGGCCTGGATGAAAAAGCCATGGAAGCAGTCCAGAAGTGGCGGTTCAAGCCTGCCCGGAATAAAGGCGTGCCGGTGAAAGTGCGGGCGCAGATTGAAGTGAACTTCCGGTTGCTCTGAGCTTCAGATAGAACCGGTGCGCATCTCTTCCGCCATGTATTCCGACGCGCGCATCGAAAGCGCGAGGATGGTGAGGGTCGGGTTCTGCGACCCTCCCACTACGAAACTGCTGGCATCCATCACGAACAGATTTTTGATGTCGTGGCTCTGATTCCACTTGTTCAACACGCTGGTCTTCGGGTCTTCGCCCATCCGGCACGTGCCGAGTTCGTGAATACTCTCGCCGGGCGGCACCATGCGGTCGTGCTTTTCCAGCATTTCGAAGCCGGCGTCATGGCAAAGTTCCGCGAGGGTGTTCATAGCATCGCGCGCCATGTTGAATTCGTTATCGGTGTAGCGGGCCTGGATGCGCAGCGACGGAATTCCCCATGCGTCCTTCACCGCTGGATCAATCGAGACGTGATTCTCAAAACGCGGCAGGACGGAGCCCATTGTGGTGGCGTTGAAGCCTGTGTTTTGATGCGAGGCAACCGCCTTCTGCAGCGCTTCCCCGTATAGCGGGAAGTACTTCGGATTCGGCGTACCGCCACTGCCGAAATCGACCGAGTAGCCGCGGATGAAATCCTTTTCTTTCGTATCCAGATTGCGGAAGCGGGGAATGTAACCGGCGCCGCCCATCATGCCTTCGCCGCCTTTTCCGTCGCGCGCTTCGGGCACAATCGCCTGGATTGTGTTCTTCACGTAAAACTGATCGAACAGATAGTGGCCGATCACGCCGCTCGAATTCGCAATACCGGAATTCAGCAGTAATCGTGTGCTTTCGAGACACCCCGCGCCAACCACTACAATTCGCGCGCTTGCATGCAGTTCCTGATGAGAATGGCGATCCACGAAATCCGCGCCATTCACGAGGCCGGTGCTCTTATCCACGGTCAGGCGGCGGACGATCGCGTTCGGAACAAGCGTCAGGTTGCCGGTCGCAAGCGCATCGGGCAGCAAGAGATTGAGCGAACTCGCCAGAGCGCCGGTCGCGCGCCGCGGCTTCGTCGTCGGAACGCCGCGCGCCTTCGCTGCCGCGAGGAAGCGCTTCATGCTCTGGCTATCGACCGACGTGTCTTCGATGAACACGCCATCCGGAAGCTGCGCAAAACCTTCTTTGCGGCCGGAGACGTGGAAGATCGGCTCGACGCGGTCGTAGAACGGCGCGAGATCGGAGTAGGAAATCGGCCAGTTATCGCCGAAGCCATCGTGATCTTTGGCTTTGAATTCGTAATCGCTGAGCCGCCAGGAGGCGCGTCCCCACATCAGCGTCCTGCCGCCGATGCGGCGCACGCGCACCCAATAGTAGGGATCGTTCGGCGGATAGGAATACGGATTCTGCTTTTCGTCAGCCCACACGTTGGCGTTGAATTCATCGGCCTGCGTGACATGCGGGAAACGGCCCGGCTGTCCGAAACCGCGATACGGCAGATCGCAAACGCGGCGCGTCACGCGGTCGTGTTCGTAATCGGTCGGGGGACCGGCGTCGAGCATCAGGCATTTGATCCCCTTCGCCGTGAGGATGCGCGCCGCCATGCCGCCGGAGGCGCCGGAGCCGATGATCAAAACGTCGTGCGTGGGAGCAGCCATAGCGATTTATTCCGGTGGAAGCCAGTACGCGCCGTTGCCGCTGCGCTTTGTCGATGCGAGCCATTCCCGCGAATTCAGCGTCGCGGTCAGAACGTCGGCCTTGGCATGGCGCAGGAATTGGGCAAACGGATCGCGCGGTTCGTCGTATGTCCAGGCGTCCCGCAACGGCGCAAGGAGCTCGTCGGCCTGCTCCGGCGTGATCGCCGCGAATGCCTTGCCGTATTTCGAAGTCGCGCGAGTGTTCAGTGTGTCGAGGCCGGTCCGGTAGAGATTCTTCGTGGGCGTGGGTGACTGCCCCACCAGAAAATCCAGAAATTCCGGAGCCCCTGCATCGAGCGCACCAGGCGCCCCGCCGATCGCCGGCAGGATGATGTCGCTGAGATGCCGCAACGCTGCCAGTTGAGGGGGCGTGAAAAATCCAGGAATCTGCTGGATATTCGTGATCGCCTGCCCAAACAGCTCAGGCGTGGCGAAAAGAAACGGAATGGACCCGACGAAATGCCGGCGCTTCATTGTGCCGCTATTTTATCCCGAACCTCCCTCGGATGGCGAGCATTACGTATCCAGCGGATAACTTCGAACGCGCTTCCGATCAGGCATCCCCCGATAAAGATCCACATGAACCAGAGGAAACCCGGTTTTTGCGTGATTGCAATGATTTCCTTCCCCCAGTGGATCGCCGCCCAGCCGACCAGCGCGAAACGCACAATCCGAGTGGCGAAGACAAGCGTGATCAGGCGAAGCCGCGGGTATTGGAGAGCGCTCGCCACCGCGATTGCGGCGCCAAACGGAAACGGCGGGGGTGCGATCGACGTGATGATGATCGCGATGGCGGCGTGCTTCTCCATTTTGCGTTTCAGATAGTCATGCATACGCGGTTTCACGATCCGCTTCAGCCCTTCTTCGCCGCCCTTGCGGCAGACGAAATCAAGCATCGCGACGCCGATGGCCGAACCGACTGACCCCGCGATGATGCACGGAATGAAGTCCGCATGATTCCGGGCAACCAGCAGCACGGTCAGCAGATCGCAGCCGATCGGCAGGAAAAGGAAGGAATCATCGGCGACTGTCAGGATGAACAATCCCCACACGCCGTAGTGGAGGAAGAAGTTCAGCAAGGCGGTCGCACCCGTTCTCCAGCGATGCATTTGCCGGGCCAAAGACCGGCTTGACAGATGGCGAACAAACGGCGAATATGAGATTGTGCTGTGCGGCGATTCTCCCCCATCGGGTCTGGTCGGGATCGCGAAGCTGGCTGCCGAAAGCGAGGTTCTGGAAGTAAAGCGCCTCGTCCAGTATTTCGAAATCGGCTGCCGGAGCGTTTTGAACCGAACCAGACCCGGATTGCCGTTTCAGTGGTCGATCAATCCTTACCGTGGGTGTGAATTCGGCTGCCGGTATTGTTACGCGCGCTACACCCATGAGTTCATGGAGCTACGCGAGAGCCAGGATTTCGAAGACCATATCTATGCGAAATCGAACGTCGCTGAAATCCTGCGGCAGGAAGTGCGGCATCTGGCTCGCGGAGCCGGCGTCGCCATCGGAACTGCGACGGACCCCTACCAACCCGCCGAGCGACGCTTCCAGCGAACTCGCTCGATCCTGGAAGTCTTCACGAAGTGCTCGGATCTTTCGATCCACGTCACGACGAAGTCCGACCTGGCGCCGCGGGATATCGATCTGTTCCAGGAAATCGGCCGCCACAACCAGTTCAACGTCAACATCACGATCACGACGCTAGACCGTGAGCTCGCCCGCAAGCTGGAACCGCGGGCGCCGCGTCCAGATCTGCGCCTGAAAGCTGTTCGGAAACTCGCGGATGCCGGGATAGGCGTCGGCGTCTTCCCGAATCCGATCATGCCGCTGATCACCGATCAGGAACAGCGGCTCGACCGGCTCGCGAAAGCGGCTCGCGATCACGGCGCGTCTTACTTCGGCGGCGGGGTGCTGTTTCTGCAGCCCTGCTCGCGGCGCGTCTTCCTGCCATTCGTCGAAAAAAACTTCCCGCATCTGCTCCGGCGATATCAGGAGCGCTACGAATCATCGGCCTATCTTAAGGGCGCTTATCCGGAGATGATTCGCGAGCGAATCGGCGCGATCCGCGACCGCTATGGCCTCGATAACTACCCCGGTCGTCCCCAGGTTCCCAGCGATCAGCCCGCTTTGTTCGAGCATTGATTGCGGACATTTTCCTGTGGCAAGGCGACACGGTCAGCTCGCAATTCTATAGACTTACGGGGCATTTGAGCGGCGCCCGGCGTGCTTTGTGTCCGCCCATACATGCGCCGATCAGCATTTGTGTGCTCCCTCGTCCTGACATATTCCGCTCTCGCGGCGGGGGCCGATTTCCGTTTGGGTCTCAACTACGCCCAGGCGGGGCCGGCAATCTCGCCCGGCGAACAGCTCGCAGTGGACAGGTCCGGAGCGCTCTACAGTCTGGATATCTCGGTCTCGCGCCTGACAAAGCTGGCAGCAGATGGAAAAACCGTTCTCTGGCAGCAAAATCCGGCGCCTCGCGCCAGCGCCATGGCGGTGGATCCGAATGGCGGCATTTACCTGATCGTGAATCCAACCGGCCCGACC
>DASYCD010000147.1:0-3097 GCA_036500405.1 Bryobacteraceae bacterium | reverse complement strand
GATTCCATCGACCTCGCTGCCGAAGCGGATGAAGTGCCCGATCAGCGGCGGGAACGGAAGCCTTTCGACGATGGTGCGCGTGAGTGCCTGGGCTTCGTTGGATCGAAGACAGCCTTTGACCACGCGGGCTTTTAGAGCGTCGCGAAACGCTTCTATTCTTTGCACGCTATCGAGGTAGACGCGCGGCGCAGTTTCTTCCGGGCGCTCGTCGCCTGGCGCCGGAAAGTATGACTCGGACTGGAGACAGATCTCCGCCGTATTGCCGCGCCATTCCAGTCCCAGCAGGTCGTTTTCGATATCGCAACCAACAAGGACTGCCGGATGACTGCGCGCATTGGACACTTTGACTGTCGGAGAGATCCGCGAAACCGGTGGGATCAGGACCGCAGTCGTGCCCTGCCCCTCCAGTCGGTAGCTGAGACGGCAGCCGGTGAGAAGAATCAGGCACGCGAAGCTAATTGCCAGAAGGCGTTTTGTTGGCGGAGTCAATCACCAGTACTTCCATTCGGGCTTTGGTGGGTTCGAGCCTGAGGCCCAGTTGGGCCAGCGCTGTACGGACTGAATCGCCGGAACTCTCGATCAGCTTCATAGCCTCGGGTGGCGGCATAAAACCAGACTCCAGCGCCCCACGCACTCTCGAGGCGAGGAAGTCTTCGTGCGCCAGGTCCAGCGTCAAATCATAGGCCGCGTCGGCTGCAAGCCCTGTTTGATCCACCACGGGCCGATCTACGAAATGCGTCAACTGCTCGGCGAGCATGGACATTGTAAATTTCCTTGCCTCAATCCTGTCGTCGCCCATCGCGAGCGTGGCGCCGCGCTGCAGTGTAGACACGGTGCTGGTCTCCGATGACGTACTCACCGCCTTGCTGGAGTTCCCGACCGGATCGAGCGGATCTTCCTTTGCGGTGATCCCAGTCCTGGCGAGCGTCAGCGCGTACACAGGCAGTTCCTTCGTTTCCCGATGCGTCTTCATGTTGAAGCGCTCGGTCAGCAGCGCCTGCAGCATCTCGCGGATATCTTTGCCATGCCCGTCGGGCAGCGTTGCCGAAATCTCATACCACTGCGAGGCCATCCATTCGGGGGCTTCGAATTGCCAGGCATGGGCGGTCCAGGCTACCGTCACGAGTGCGCGCAAGGGCATCGCGGCGTGAAACTGAACGCCGTCCATTCGCATGCCGACCGTTACCTGCGCGCCGGGACCAACCTCGGGAGTCATTGGACGGATGGATGCAACCTCGAAGTGAACGTCTGGGGGCGCTGCGACCAGGGTGACGGGAGACATCGCAGTCAACAGCAGGAACACGACGGTACAAACCAGGGTGAGTGCGAGGACGCCTGCCCGGCCGCGCTTGCGCTGGCTGTCGAGCACGGCATTCACGCGGGCTGCGAGATCGAGACGATTTGCCATCGCCAGCGCGGGCAATCGCCTCGCTTTCGATAGCCGTCTCGCGAGATCGACAAGCTGGTCTGCGTATGCGGTTGCTTCGGAATGCCGGAGGACTGCGTCATCACACGAGCGCTCCGCTTCGAGCACGAGCTTTCGCCAGGCGATCCAGATCAAAGGATGGAACCAGTAGACGGCGCACGCGATACGCGCCAGACCAAGCCAGATTGAGTCGTTGCGGCGCACATGTTCCAGTTCGTGGATCATCGCGCGATTCAGGTCATCCGGATTCCAGGACTCTGCGTCGCGCGGCATCAGGATGGCGGGGCGCGCGACGCCACAGGCCATTGGCCCCGGCAGCGCTTCGTGCAGCAGGACTTCGACAGGCCGCCGAATACCGGCGCTGCGTGCGCGAGATTCGGCGAGTGACTGTCCGCGCCGCCACGGCAACGCGGATCGCCGCAACGAGCGAATTTGCCACAGACCAACGGTTGCCGGAAGCAGAACGAGCGCAAGACCAGCGGCCCACCCCGCCAGCAGCAGACCACCGAGTGAAATCTTCGGTTGGCGCGATCCTGTGGCAACGGGATGTGCGTCAGGAGAGGGGTTCGCATCGAGAATTGTGACGGGCGGAAGCACCGTGGTCCGTTTTGCTTTGACAGGCACATCGACGTGGATCGGTGGCATCAGCATGGCGACAATCGGCAGTAGCAACGTGGCGCCGAAGGTCGCAGTCAGCAGAGCGTGGCGTATTGCCGCGCGTGCGCCGCGCGCCAGCCAGACAGCGAGGAGACCCGCCGCCGTGATGATCGTCACCTTCGCGATAATCGATTCCGGCGTCAGCATCACTGCTTCTTTCTCTCTTCGCGAACCCGGTCGATTTCATTCTTCAGGTCGTCGAGATCGGCATCTGTCCAGGACGCGTCGGCGACCAGAGCGTTCACCATCTGACGCAGCGAGCCTCCGAAGAACGTCTGGACATATTGCAGGAGGGCTGTGCGTTTCGCGGTAGCGGGCGACTGCGTGGCGGAGTATACGTAACGCGGGCCATCGTACTCGTGTTTCAGAAAGCCCTTCTTTTCGAGCCTTGCCAGCATGGCGCGTACGGCCGAATCGCTGGGAGCGTTCGTCAGGCGTGCGCGGATTTCATCCGCCGACGCGCGGTTCTCCAGCGCGAAAACGGCGTTCATAATCTCCCGTTCGCGGCGGGAGAGCGAAATGAGATCGCTTTTTGATGGCGGCATGCTGGGTGCTACATATGCAACATACCGCTACATACGTAACAGAGTCAAGCCCGATTACTGAACAAAAATCAGTTCGCCGAAGCGGGCTGGAACGTGGGGATTCGCCGTGGGTGTCTGCGGGTCCGACCAGTTGCTCATACGGCGGTGCGGCTCGGAGCCGTCCCAGCGGTTGATGTTGGCGGTCCAGGTTGTGCCTGCCTTCGGCGGTTTGGAGAGCGCCTCGAAGTTTGGCCACGGGATGGAGACTTCGAGATTCCAGCCTTTCTGCGTCCGGGAAGTGGCGAGTTGGACGCCTCGCAGATCGAACTGTTTGAATAAGTGTCCGCCAGGCTGGTACATGACGTAGTCGTAGAGCACCGCGCTCGCGTTCATCTCCAGCCCGTAGTAAACAGAAGTCTGCGACGGCAGCGGGTTGATGAAGATTTCGACGGCGTCATCGAGATAAGTCGGATCGTCGTGCTGGGTGTGG
>DASYCD010000146.1:0-9838 GCA_036500405.1 Bryobacteraceae bacterium | reverse complement strand
TAGGCAAGATCGGCGCGGACGGAATCGAGCCAGGCGGAGATGTCCATATCGCGGGTCCTCTCTTTCTGCACGGAATAATTGCCGAGCTTGCGGCGCGCGGCGCGCCAGGCTTCAGCTTCGGACATGCCGGAAGCGACCAGGTCGTCGACGGATTGCGCGAGGTGATGCTGCAGCTCGTCGTCGATCTCATTGCTGAGCTGTTCGGAACGGAAGACGTTGCGCCAGCGTGAATACCAGGGCATGGCTATGTGTACCGGAGGACGCGCGAGACACCGCGCGTGAGGCGTTCCCAGTTTTCCTGCTCTTCAGCAAGCTGCTTTTTTCCGCGCGGCGTGATGGAGTAGACGCGCGCCTTGCGGCCCTTATCGCTGATTTCCCATTTGGAGGAGATCCAGCCGTCCTGATCCATGCGGTGGAGGGCCGGATAGAGCGAGCCTTCTTCCACCTGAAGAAGATCTTCCGAGACCGAGTGAATGTGTTCGCACAGGCCGTAGCCGTGGAGCGGCCCGCGGGCTTCGAGGGTGCGGAGGATGAGGAGGGTAAGGGTGCCCTGGAGTTTGTCGTTTTTCGAACGTGGCATAACTAGCTATGCATAGATGGCTAGGCATAGAATGACAGAGATGCGGGGCCGTGTCAACGGAAATCAGCGATAAAATACTTCAGACTATGATTCGCGCAACATTCCTGGTTGCATTGATCGCGGTGAGCGCCTTCGGCCAGTCGCCGGCAAACCGCCGGCCTCACTTTGATGCGGCTACGCTCAAGGCCGATGATGGCCCAACAGTTTTTGGTTCAACCGGCGCGATGCGGGGCGGCCCGGGCACTGCGGACCCCGGTCACGTGACCATCAAACAGCGCAATCTGAAGACACTGATCTGGAATGCTTACGGGCTTGGTCTCGACCGGATTTATGGGCCTGCGTCGATCGGCGATGCTGACAACCGATATACGATCGATGCCACCATGCCGGCTGCGACGACGCATGAAGAGTTCCAGCAGATGCTGCAGAATCTTCTTGAGGAACATCTTCATCTTGCCGTCCATCACGAGACCAAAGATTTTCCGGGCTACGATTTGACGGTTAGTCCGGCCGGAGTCAAGGTGAAAGAATTTGTCGCCGATCCGAATGCGCCGCGCGTCAGAGGGGTGGTCGATGCGCACCATTTTCGGAGCATCTCCGGATCAACCGGTTACGTCACAACATCCGCCGGCGTCATCAATAAACTGGGAGTCTTTCGTGTTTCGAGCCGGCTGACGATGCAGGATTTTGCTAAACATCTGGGCACGCTCATTAACTTTTCCGAAGCTCTTCCGGCGGGTGTGGAAACGCCGCAAGTCACTGACAAGACCGGATTGACCGGCGTATACGATTTGAGGTTGATGTTCGCAGGCACTTCCATCCTGCCAGGAGCCACGCCATCCAGCGACAGCGAGTCCGAGCCCACCATTGATGTACCGAATTTATTCGCCGCGCTGGAGAAGCAATTCGGATTACGGCTGGTGAAAGCGAAAGCGGTTCCGGTCAACGTTCTGGTCGTCGATCACGCCGATAAAGCGCCCTCGGGAAATTGACGATTGCGGTCGCTGTGTTTCAGTTTTCAGAGGGCCGATCGAGTCCGTCAATCACCAGGGTTTCCACATCTCCTCGGGTCGAGGTGAGTTTCAACCCAAGCTGCTGTTCGATTGCCGTGTAAAGGCCCGGTTTTCCTGAATTGGAAGCGGCCAAGGGCAATGTGCCGCCGAATTGCCCGTCGTCGGGAGTCCACTCGAGATCGAAGTCGTAGTTGCCGTCGATACCTGTGTCGTCGACTACCGGTCGATCCAGGACAGCTCTTCGCAACGTCGAAGCCAACTGCCGGACAGTGACGTTCCTGCCCGGGAGCAAAACGTGGTCGATACCGCCGGTGGCGGCCGGGACAAGCGTACTGATGAGAGCAGGCGATGGATCCGCTGGGGACTTCGCTGGATCCAGCTTCGGCCCTCCTTTCGCGACACTCAGAATGTAGAGCGGACCGGGCTTTTTTTCCATGTGATAGGTGAGCTTGAATCGGCCGGTTAATAGCCGCCTCAACATGCCCATTTGATCGTCCACGGTGGGACGTTCTTCCCCCGGAGTGACGGCCACAATGTCGTACCGATCGTCCGTTACCCATTTGGGACCGCCCAGCACCATGTTTTGATTCAGATCAAAAGCGGCGGCAATCATTCCGCTCACGGTTGTGTTCTTCACGAGAAACTGATGGGCGCTCTGCATTCTGATGTATCTGCCCGCGTTGGAATCCTCGGGTTTGACGAGTTTGATCGTTGCGACGTCGAAGGACGCGCCAAGGCCGTCCATGTTATCGAAGCGGCAGATGAAGGCCCAGCCACCGGTGAGTTCGCTGACTGCGAGCAGGAGTACGTTACGGCCCTTTTTGAGCGGCAAATATACTGCGTCATTTTCCGCGTTGACGATGCCGAGAAATCCGGGATCGCGGAAACGCTGGGCGCTTCTTCCGCGATAGAGTATCTGGCCGTTCAGAAACACGCTGACGTCATCGCTATAACCGATGTTCAGCTTTTTGATCTGGTCCCGATCGGAGGCGATAGCGGTACGGGCGTAGACCACCTTCATTCCTTTTTGCGGATCGAGCCGCTTCGAAAAATCTCTCGTGAAGGTGGGGATAATTTCGGGGCTTTCCCGGTAGCGATTGATAACGACGAACCCAGGCGGCTCCGCCGTGACATCGTCCCACTTCATGGAAGCCTCGTCCGATTTCGAGAGCGCAGCTTCGAGATCGCGGCTCAGCGCATCGAATTCGGGCGAGAGGCTCCATTTCGTGATGACGGCGGGCGGCATAGCGGGCTCGTGGCGCTGCCAGGGCGCTGCGGGCGTTTCCCGAACTTCGAAATTGGAAAAGCATGCGCCTTCCAGCCCCACGCCCCCTTTGCGGAACCCGCTCTTGAGATCGTCGATGACGAGCGAGGGCTTCTGCATATCGTTCACATAGAGCTTCGCCTGCGCGCCAGTGATTTCGAGGCGCACGTGAAACCATGCGTCTTTGGGAACGTCGACCGCTCCGGTGAATCCTGGTCCGTTATAGATTTGCCAGACCGCGGCGCCGTTCAGAATTGGCGTGTATTGCTGGGCGTCGTCCAGGCCCGATTTGTGCGGGCGCAGGTAGACGGTTTCGCGATCGCCGTCGGGCTGAATTCGGAAGAAGATGTCGTAGAAGGCGCGCTCACCGTTGCCTGCGACGTCAACATCGATGACGCCATCGGTCATTTCGAAATCTTTGAGGATCGCGGCCCCGTCCTGGAGTGCGAGACAAGGACGGCCTGCATACTCGCCCGTCTTGCCATCAGCCTGGAGTTGCCAGCGTGGGGAATTGGGCGGGATGGGTGCGGCCTGCACGGGCAGGAAGCAGGCGATGGTGAGACCTGCGAGCAACAGCGATCGCGATTTCTCCTGTTTTGGCATAAGCCTTGACTTCAATTGGCGGCTTTACCAATCACAAGCCCGGGCATCGGATGGATCTCATACTGAAAGCCGACGTTGGCTTTCATCGCGGGATCGTCGTCGGTCAGCGGTTTGGGATCCACACCTTCCGGGAGTTGCCAGAAACCCGCGCCGAATCCGCCGGAGGGCGCAGCAACAGGACCATAGGCAACCGCCCAGCCTTTTTCAGCGAAGCCTCGCCAGTATTCGGAATGCTGTTGCATGATCCCGCGCTCGGCGTCCGTCATGGTCCACATGAAATCCGGGCGCGGCGAGATCAGCTTCAGGAAGAAATATTTCATGGAGCGAGTGTACCGTGAAGCGGCTGTATCTACCGTAGGGTCACTGCCGGCAGCTTCCGATTTGGACCATTCTCATTTGGAGCGCTGTTTCCGAACCTTCAGATGCCTGCCGCATACTCATAATATGGACGCTCTGATACTGGATCGCATTCAGTTCGCCTTCACAATCACCTTCCACTACTTGTTTCCGCAGTTGACGATGGGTCTGGCGCTATTGATTCTGATCCTCAAAACCATCGGTATCAGGCAAAATCGCCCTGTCTATAACGACGCAGCACGCTTCTGGGCGCGAATCTTCGCGGTGAATTTCATTATGGGCGTTGTGACGGGAATTCCGATGGAATTTCAATTTGGCGCGAATTGGTCTCAATTCTCGCGCGCCACGGGCAGCGTCATCGGCCAGCCTCTTGCGATGGAAGGCGTTTTCTCGTTTTTCCTTGAATCCGCTTTCCTGGGTCTGTTTCTCTTTGGCGAACGCCGGCTTTCGAGGTGGGGGCACTGGTGGGCGGGATTCCTGGTGTTTCTCGGATCGTGGTTTTCCGGATTTTTCATCATTGTGGCCGACGCCTGGATGCAACATCCCGTCGCCTACCGCGCGCTGCCGAATGGGGTTTACGAACTTACCAGCTTCACTGGGTTGCTCCTCAATCCCTGGGCTCTCCTGCAATTTGCACACAACATGAGCGGGGCTGTCGTCACAGGGGCTTTCGCGATGGCGGCCACAGGCGCTTTCTATCTATTAGAAAGCCGATTCGTCGAGTACGGGCGCATTTTTTTAAAGGCTGGCGTCCTGGCCGGCCTGATCTGCTCCGCGATGCAGATTTTCCCGACGGGCGATCTGCAAGGTAAGTACATGGCGAAGCACCAGCCGGCGACAACCGCCGCTATGGAGGCCCTCTTTAAGACAGAGACCGGGGCGCCGTTGGTTATTCTCGGACAACCCGATGAGGAAATGCAGAGGATTGACAATCCAATTGTGCTCAATCGTGTCCTCAGCTTCCTCATATATGGCACTACGACCGCTGAGGTAAAAGGACTGAATGCGTTCCCGCGCGATCAATGGCCGACAAACATACCCTTGCTTTATTACAGCTATCACATCATGGCCGGCCTGGGGACATATTTCATCGGGCTTATGGCTATGGCCGCTTTTCTCCTCTGGCGTGGCAACTTATTCACCTCGCGCTGGGTTCTGTGGCCTGTAATGCTGAGTTTCCCGTTACCGTATATTGCTAACACCGCGGGGTGGATGACCGCTGAGCTGGGGCGGCAACCCTGGCTTATTTATGGGCTCATGCGAACGGAAGCCGGGGTTTCCACCCATGTTTCCGCAGGCAATACTCTCTTCTCTCTGCTTGGCTTTCTGGGGCTGTATTCGGTGTTGTCAATCCTGTTCGTGATCCTTGTCTACCGCGAGATTGTTCGAGGGCCAGTGAAAGCACTCGGATCGAATCCGGAGAGCGGCGTTCCGCTTACGGCGGCTTGACTATGGGGGACATTTGGTATTGGCTGGTTGCGCTCATGTTGGCGGCATACGTGGTTCTGGATGGATTCGACATCGGCGCCGGGATCATTCACTTGCTGCTTTCCAAAGGTGAGGAAGACAGACAACTCATTCTTCGCAGCATTGGTCCGGTCTGGGACGGTAACGAAGTCTGGTTAATCGCAATGGGGGGCACGCTGTATTTTGCTTTTCCGTTCGTCTATGCCTCGGCGCTGAGCGGCTTTTACCTGCCGCTCATGATCGTCTTATGGCTTCTGGTCCTCCGGGGAATCGGAATTGAGTTGCGTATGCATCTGGCGGTGCGGGTGTGGCGCGAGTTCTTCGATGGCTGCTTCGCAATCTCAAGTTCGTTGCTTGCGATCTTTCTGGGTGTAATCCTCGCGAACGTGTTTCGAGGGGCGCCGATCGGCAATGATGGCTACTTCTTTCTGCCGTTGTGGACCAACTTTCGGCCCGGTACAAACCCGGGCATCTTCGATTGGTACACATTGACCGGTAGTTTGCTGGCACTGGTGGCCCTCGCTGTTCACGGCGCATTCTATGTGGCTTTCAAAACTGAGGACTCTCTGCATGATCGCGCCGCGAAACTCGGTCGTCGCCTTTTGGGAGTTTTGGTCGTGATGACCCTGGTCGGTCTTGCCGCTACCCTCGGGATTAGGCCCTCGGCGCCTGGAAACTACTTCCACCATCCGGTTGCCTTCCTGATCCCCCTGTTGGTGGTGGCATCCCTCATGGGCATGCTAATGTTCAGCCGTGCCGGACGCGATCGTGAGGCTTTTTTGAGCTCATGCTCTTACCTTGCGGCCGTTTTGATTGGCGCGGCGGTGAGCCTCTTTCCGATCCTGTTGCCTTCGAGCACGGACCCCACGCGCGACATTACCATCTCACGAGCCATGAGTGGAAGCTATGCGTTATCCGCAGGTTTGATCTGGTGGGCCATCGGTATCCTTTGTGCAATCGGATATTTTGTCTTTGTATACCGTATGTTCGCTGGAAAAGTCCGGCTTTCTTCGGGGGATGCCAGCCACGACTAATGAAAACAAATCGTGCTGATCGGTGCTAAATGCCAGCGGATCAGCTGGTACTTGATTCGAGCGGAAAATTCGCGGGAGAAAGCTGCCAGAAAACTGCGCCGAATCCTCCGGAGGGCGCGGCGGCAGGGCCGTACGCAACCGTCCAGGCTTTTTCGGCGAAGCTACGCCAGTTGCGAATGCCGCTGCATGGTGGCGCTATATCTGCAACTGATAAATATTGAGTCCCGTCGAACTCGGCGCGAAGAGATATCCGTTCGTCGTCGTCAGCATGCCGCTGAAGCCGAACTGGGTCTGAAACGGAACCAGCGTCATATTGCCGGGGTTGCGCGCGTCGACCACCATCAATGAAGACGGCCCGAAGTTGTCGGTAGTCGGCGGCTTATTCACAATCGCGAAAACATTGTTGTTGAACGCGCTCGTGTAGAACGTCCCATTCACCTGCAATTTCGTCGTGAGCGTCGAGACGATCGACGGCGAGAGCGGATTGGTGATGTCCATCGAGGTCAGCGTCAGGTAGCCGGGGAAATCGAAGTCCGGAATTCCGGGATTGCGCTGTCCAGCGGTGTTTCCCGCCGCCAAAAGCGTGGTGCCGGAAATATCGAAGCTGAGAAGAATAGCGGACTGCGGCACCGTCACCTGAATCAGCGGCGTGGGCGCAGTGGGAATGCTCAGATCCGCGATGCTGAGCGCTCCTGCGCCCTGCGTGCTGGTTCCAGTGGCGGTCGTGGTGGCGACATACGCATACGCATTACTGACGATATCGGCCCACGGCTTCTGATATTGATTTCCCAGACCAGCGCCGGCGCCCGCCGGCAGCGCTGTCAGGAGTGCAGGGCTCGAAGGATTGAGAAAGCTGAACACCAGAAAATCTCCCTGCTGGGAAAGAATCTGACCATTCGTATTCGAGTACGTAATATAGCTCGTGGTCGCAATGGCATAGATGCTGGTAAAGGCGAGTTCCTCAATATGGCCGTAGCTGGTAGCGGCGAGCGTGAGCAATCCGGGCGAACCTGGATTACTCAGGCTGAAAACCGCGAGCGACTGCGTAGCGCTCGAATCGCTGCCCACAATATCGACCAGAAGCGGCGTTGTGCCCGTTGTACTGAGCGCGCAGCGGTTGCCTGCGCCGTTCAGGACGTTGTCGCCGAATGAGCCAATGACCGCGGGATCGTCGAGGTGCGTGATATCGATCATCACGATGCGATCAGAACCGCAGACATAGGCGATGTTGCTGAAGAGGACGACGTTAAAGGGATTGGGATTGAGGAACGGCGTCGCGCTGGTCAGAACGAGCGGCGCCTTGTAGGCCGTTCCACTTCCGCTGATCGAAACGATGGCGGAGGCGGCAATATAGTCGCCCGCGGTGATAACGAGTGGGTAGTCGCCTGGTGGCAGACTCGGCACCTGAATGTTGGCCTGCGCGAGTCCAGCGAAATTCGGGGTGATCCCGAGAAACTGCACGATCGCATCGGCAGGGCCGATCTTCGCGGTGGCTTTTGCCGTTGCGGCAGCAAGGGGAGAATCCGGCGCGGCGCTGCCATCAGGAACTGGATTATCCACCGCTCCCTGCCCGGTGAGATAGACCGTCATATAGGACCCGACGCTCGCCGGAACTTTCTGACTATTCAGCTGTCCATCGGCATTTTGCGCAACCGCGTGGTTGTCGCCGTATTGAAAGATCGACGGCGCCTGGGCGGTGACGTTGAAAGTGAACGCAGCGCTTGCGCCGCCAGGGCCGGTCACGACGAGCTTCGCCGAACCCGCCGGAGTTGCGGACGGCACCTGAAAATTGATCTGGGTAGCGCTTACATAAAGGAGGGGCGCGGGCGTGTCCCCGACGGACACTGTCGTTCCCGCGAGATTCGTAGGAATCGGGAAATCGCCGGCGGCGGCCGTATCTCCCGCGAGATCAGCGCCAAATATCGTCGCCAGAGAGCCGGGCGCAACACGGGGCCCGAAACTGGCGGAATCGGAAACGAAGCGAACGGTGGGAACCGCAGCCGTCGCAGCGAGAGGGACCAAAACAAGCAGCGCGATTTTCAGTATCAAGAAAGAATGACGCTCAAACAGGCGGATGTGACGCATCCGACTTTATTTTAGTGAGTGGGTTTGTACGAAAAGTTTTCGCCCTGCGACCGCCTGATCCGCCGCTATTATCCCCAATGCCGTTTGGCAGGGACGATTCGGTTCTGGAATTGCTCCGCCATGGCCATGCCGAGACCTCAAAGTGAAGAGAACGATGTTCCGTTCGCGGCAAACGACAACAGAGGGCGTCCGGGCACAATGGACAAGCCTGTGGATGCAATCGACGCCCCCGGCAAAGCCGATTCGGAACTTGGAGAAGATCAGGATTCGCTGCCCCAGCGTGGCGAAACCCGCTGATTCAGCCCGTTACCGTCGCTGGCGCCCCATTGCCTGTTTCGAGGAGCGGGACGCAGTTCGCGCGTCGCTCTTGCCTTGACTCAAGCGGCCTATTTGAGCCGCAAGGTTTCCACGTTATTCGCGTCCTGTAAGGGTGCATTTGCGTGCGATGCGCGAAGACGGCGATCCGATTCCCGAGCTACCTCACGTTGTGGATGCTCTCGAAGTAGCGTAGTGTCCAGACATTCACGGTACTGCGGATTCTCTGCGGCACACGCGAGCCCGGTTGATTCACCCCCACTGTGCGCCAGCGCCCAAACTCCGTGTTTTCAACAGGCCGGAACGCAGTTCGCGCACATAGAATTTTCGATAACGCTCCCCTCATGTTAAACTGAAGCTTCCTCGGAATATGGGGTGGCTTGGTCCGTTGTAAGCGGCTTGTCCTCTTCCGAAGGGTGTAGTTTTTTCCGGACAGGTGGCCGAGCGGCTAATGGCAACAGACTGTAAATCTGTCGCTCCTTGCGAGCTACGGAGGTTCGAATCCTCCCCTGTCCACCATAGTTTTTAGAAAGCCGTTGTAGCTCAGTTGGTAGAGCGCGTCCTTGGTAAGGACGAGGTCACCAGTTCAATCCTGGTCAACGGCTCCAGATTTTTTTTGAAGGACGGCATCCATGGCGAAAGAAAAATTTGACCGCAGCAAACCGCACGTAAACATCGGCACGATCGGGCATATCGATCACGGCAAGACGACGCTTACGGCAGCGATCACCAAGGTGCTTGCGAAGCACAACCCGAAGGTCTCCTTCCGCTCCTTCGATTCGATCGACAACGCGCCGGAAGAAAAGGCCCGCGGTATCACGATTGCCGCTTCGCACGTCGAATACGAAACCGCCAAGCGCCATTACGCTCACGTCGATTGCCCCGGTCACGCCGATTACATCAAGAACATGATCACCGGCGCCGCCCAGATGGATGGCGCGATCCTCGTCGTCGCCGCGACCGACGGCCCCATGCCCCAGACCCGTGAGCACATCCTGCTCGCCCGCCAGGTCGGTGTGCCTTACATCGTGGTTGCGATGAACAAGGTCGATATGGTCGACGATCCGGAACTGCTCGATCTGGTTGAGCTCGAAGTGCGCGAATTGCTCAAGACCTATCA
>DASYCD010000145.1:0-38419 GCA_036500405.1 Bryobacteraceae bacterium | reverse complement strand
ATCGCTTTCGACTTCCATGGACGCTGCAACGTCCCGATGGCGCGGCGCCTCGCGAAGGAGTTGGAATTCGCCAGTCCGCTCTTCTATGAAGAGCCGGTACGTCCGGATTACAACCGTTGGCTGCCGGAGATCGCCGCCACCACCCATATCCCGATCGCGACTGGCGAGCGCATGCACACTGTTGCGGAATTCGCGGCAGTCGTCGCGGAGAAAGGCGCCCACATCCTGCAGCCGGATCTGGTTCACATCGGCGGCATCATGAATACCGCGGAAGTGGCGTCGCTGGCCGAAGCGAACGGAATCGCGCTCGCCCCGCACTGCCCTCTGTCGCCGGTGATGTTCATGGCCTCGCTCCAGGTAGTAGCGCAATCCCGCGCCGGCTGGATTCTCGAGTGGTCGAAAGGCATCCACTACAACTCCTTCGGCGCGAAAGGCGAAGTCGACCCATGGCTTCGTTACGTCGCCGAGAGCGATTGGCCGCTGTTCGATACCGACGAATCCGGCCACCTTCCCGTAACCGAAAAGCCAGGCCTCGGCGTCGACATCAACTGGAAAGAAGTCCAGCAGGGCGCAAAAGAAGGCACGAAATGGCGCGACCAGTTGATGGAACTGCCGGACGGCACAAAAGCCAACTGGTAGCCATCAGGCGATCAGTCGCTCATACGCATCATGATCGCCAATCCAGAACGAATATAGAGAGGGATGCGTGGGGTCCTGCCGAGAGAGCAAACTGCTTGTCGGCTGCGCCCCTCGCGGGTTCAGGCAAGCGTTCGTATAGATTCCAAAAGCTCGCCAGCGCCCTCGATTCCATCAATGCGACTCGCCCGTCACGTCTCTTCCCGGCATAGGGCGGTCCTTGCCCTGACGTATCTCAGCTCGAATACTCTCGGCGAGTTTGTGGGCACGTCCGCCGGACTAGAAATCGCGACGCATCTGCCTGTCCCAATCGTCCATGCTGTTGAGATTGAGCCACGCGACGAGGGAGGTCCGCTCATTCTCCGGCAAGCTGCCAATCGCTTCCTTGATCGATTCGAGACTCGAACTCATACGCTCAGGTTAACCATTTTGTGCGATGGCGGCAAGGCGACGCCTTTATGAGCCCGAAGACGCCGCGTCTTCGAGCCCTACGAGCACCAGCTGAAGCTTATTTCTGACTTACAATGTCAGTTAGTCGTGACCTCGGTTCTCGTCTTAGCTCTGGTGCTGGCACAACAGGCGACCCCGCCCGAAAAAGCCACGCTCTCCGGAACGGTCGTCGACTCCATCACCGGCCAACCGCTCGACAAAGTCCGCGTTATCGCGGACCACCGTCACAGCGAGGAACCTGGAGCTTCCACTACTACCGATTCGAAGGGTGAGTTCACGCTCGTCGATCTTGACCCCGGCGAGTATCAACTGGGCGCCAAACGAAGCGGTTATCTGGAAACATACTACGGCGCCAAAGGCCCGCGCGACGACGGCAGTCCGATCATCCTTACCGCGAGCCAGTCGGTCGAAGATCTCCGCATGAAGCTCACTCCGTTCGGAGTCATCGCAGGAACCGTCCGGGACAGCGACGGCGAACCGTTCGCAGGCGCAGCGGTTGATCTCTTCGGCATTGTCTGGCAAAACGGGCGGCGCACGATCTCCAGTCAAACTGACGAACTCCACACCGACGATCTTGGACAATTCCGTATTGCAGGACTGAAGCCAGGCCGCTATTTTCTCGCGGCCGCTGCCAGCCGGCGCTCGGATGAGGATGCCACGGTTGACCATTCGCCCAAAACAGCTCCCCATTCCGATCCCGCTGTCACTACTTTTTATCCAGGAACGATCGATCCAGACAGCGCGACGCCAATCGACCTCGCCCCCGGCGGTCGCCAAATGGGCGCGGACATCACGCTCATCCACAGCCGTCTCCACAAGGTGATCGTGCACATCCAGGCCGCGCCGGGACTTCGCACCTACGGACATTTGCTTTACGCAACGGAAGGCTTCGGCGAAGTCGGCCACGAACGCAATTCGAACAAAGAAGCTCTTGAGATCGTCAACGTCCCATCCGGCTCGTACATTCTTCGCTTCGGAGCGGTCGTCCCCCAAAAATCAACGCCCGGCGTTTACGATCTCACCAATTCCAGCGATGGCTGCGGCTCCGCCATACCGGTTTCGATTAACAAAGAGGACACGGTGGAAATTAACGCGGTCGCGCCCGGCTGCGCCCACATCACCGGTCACATCACAACCGATGCAGGTAAACCTCTGAAAGATGCCGGGGGCTTTGGCTACGAGTTCGTTCGCGACAACGAGGATGACGGGCACTATTTCGTGAAAGCCGATGGCTCTTTTCGATTGACGGTCTCGCCCGGTCAACATACGCTCGATTTCCGCGATATCACCAATTCGAACAACATCTACCTCAAAACCATTCGTTCCGGCAGCCAGGATCTCCTGCAAAGCGGGTTGACGCTGAGCGGCGGCGATCATCTCGATATCGAAGTGGTCTTCGGCTCAGACGGAGGCAGAGTGGAGGGTGTCGTGTCCGATCCCGATGGCAAGCCTGCCCCGGCCGCGACCGTTGTCCTGATCCCCAACGAGGCTGCCCTGCGAACCCGCCCGGATCATACGCCTTCGGTCACCACCACCCATGCAGGTCACTACGAATTGAAAGGCATCGCGCCCGGCGGCTACAAGCTGTTCGCGTTTGAAAACATCGAGAAAGATACCTGGCTCGATCCGGACGTCCTGCGCGATTACGAATCCCGAGGCGCGCCCGTCAACGTGAAACCAGGCGATCCGGACACCCAGGAAAGCCCCGCACAAACGGTCGATCTGAAGCTGATCCAGTAACGCTTATTTCAGAATCGGATCCAGCGCCTTCGCCAGTTCCTCATCCGTAATCGCCGCCGGCTTCACATTCTTGTGAAGACTCCAGTGCTCCACCTGCGTCACCGTATGCTCAGGCGGCACCTTCGTCATCGGCCCCAGCGTCTCGATCTCCAGAAACTGGTTATCCGTAAACGTCTCGAACGAGCACCCGAAATCCGGATAAGTCGCCGACGGATCCGCGGTATACCGCTTCACGAACGCCTCGCCATTCAGCAGATACGCCGCCCACGTGTCCTTGTTGAACGTCCCGATTTTCTCGGCATTCGAATTATTCGGATCCTGCCGCATCGTCAGATACTTCTTCGTAAACTTCAGCCGCGGATCCGAAAGATCCGTGTAAGCCCACATCGCCAGCGGGTTAGTGACCTCGAGATCCTTCGGATGCGTTCCCCGAGGCGGAAATCCCGATACCACCATGCCGCCCGGCGCCATCATCGTCAAAACCCAGGGCGAGAATTCCAGCGAAAACAGACCACGGTTCGTGATGCGATGCGTCACGGTTGCCTTGTTCCCCGAAGGTTCCATCTCAATTTCGATTTCCTTCTGCAGTTTCGTCAGCGGCTCCACAGGTGCGGTCGCAATCAGCCCATTCGCAGTCACCTTGATGTTGACGGGCACATTATCCGGAGCCCACGTGGCGATCGGATCTTCCGGCGCTTTCCACACCCGGCTTCCCCCGAGAAGCTGAAAATCCTTCTCGCCGGATTTCCCGATCTGATCGGCAAACTCCTTGAACAGATTCTGCCCGCCGACAAATCCGAAGCGAATCACGCGAGGCCCTACGTCCGCCGTCACAATCGCCTCAATCTCGCCGTTCGTCACGCGATAGCAATTCTTCCAGCCCTTATACTCCGTCTTCTCCACCTTCACGGCCGCAGCAACGTCCATCGCACTCACTGTAAGAAGCACCCCCAGAACAATAGCCTTCAGCACTCGATTCTCCTCAAGCGGGAATATGCAGCCGCGGAACCCGGTCCGCCACCGGCGGCATTGCCGGAAAATCCGTGAACGGCTCGCTCTGATACCAGTAGCCCACCGAATAGTAGTTGTCCGCGCGATCATCCGCATGCCCGTGCTCGATCGTATGTTTCAGATATTTCGTGAACGTCACGGGATTATCGCCATGCCAGCGGTAGCAGCAGTAACGCCCGCCCGCGCGCTCCGGCGCCACAATCAGCGGCGCTCCATAGAAATGATGCGCGAACGGAATCGCGCCATCGCGCCCGCCGAAATCCCAGCTCCCGAGGAAATAATCCTCCAGGCCCGTCCCGTTAATTACCGGCTTCGTTTCGTCGTCGACAAAGATCATGTCGTCGCCTTCGCCCATCCAGTTGTCCGCATTCTGCAGAACCCCGAGCGTCACTCCCATCAGATGCCCGCGCCCGTGCGCTTCCATGAACACGTGGTTATGCTTCGCATCCAGATTGATCTTCGGATTCTCGCCCGTGATCGCAACCTCCGGCGCATTCTGCCGGTATTGCGCATGGAAATACATCGCGTCCGCGGGAAGCGACGGCACAAGCTGGTAATCGATGTTCGAATAAAACGCGCCCACCTGCTGCGAGCCCTCGTTAGTGATCGTCATCCTCGCCGACCGTTTGAACGGCATCGCGAAATAGCAATTCAGCGACTTCCCCGGCGAACACGCCACAAACGCCGATTCGAAAATCTGATACTGCCCCAGATTCAGCCCGAAGAAATCGCCCACCGGCACTTCCACGCTGGGCTTCGCACTGCCATCCCAGTACATGCGCAGCACGAGTTCCTTCAGATGCGCGGCACTGTTGGCCGCGATCGTGAACCAGATGTGCGTGATCACGCCCGGACCGGTTGCATTGAACAACTCCTGCGTATCGCCCGCCTTCACGACGAACCGATCCGCATTCCCGCCGGTGCGGTCATAGCTCGATTGCTTGAGCGATTTGTATTTCTGCGCTAACGCGTATTTCGGCAGGAAATTCGGCTCTCCGGCCGACGCCTGCGAAGTCTGCGCTTTGCTCGCCGCGGGCACGGCCGCCGAAATGCCAGCCCATGCTCCGAGCCGCTGCAAAAATCGGCGCCGCGCATCCGGTGTGGAGTGAGTTTTCGAGTCCATCGGCATACCTCCCTCAAGGTTCCTCAGACAGTCTACTCCACCATGCACCGGATACGCTCCGGCAGCCATAAAAAACGTGTGGACGCTTACTTCACCGCGAGCCAGGCATGCTGCTTGCTGCTCTCGATCTCCGTCTCGAGAATCCGCAACTGCCGCAGACCATCCGCAAACTGCGGATAATCGATCGACGCTTCCGGATCGAGAATCGAACCGTAAAACCGCCGGAACACCTGCTTGAACGTATCGTCGTAGCCTTCGCTATGCCCGCCCGGCAGATCGGCAAAAGACCGCGCGCCCGCATGCAGCAGCGACGGATCTTTAATAATGATCTGGTTCGGCGAATTGCGATGTCCGATCCACAGTTCGTCCGGCTTCTCCTGATCCCAGCTCACGCCCGACTTCGTCCCAAAAATTTCGATGTTCAGCCGATTCTTCCGCCCCGCCGACACCTGGCTCGCCGTATATGCGCCGCGCACTCGGTCGCCCATCCGGAAAATCACCGACCCGAAGTCTTCCGTATCCACGTCGTACTCCGTGTAATCGTCCGGCGTCAGCGTCTTGCCGGCGAAAGCCTCAATCTGCCCCTTCGGCTTCCTGCGCTTCTTATGGAAGATCTGCAAATCGGCGCAGACTTCCGTAATCCGCTGTCCGGTAACGTGCTCCGCCATATCGCAGAAGTGCGACCCGATATCGGCCACCGTGCGCGACGGCCCGTTGTCCTTCGTTTCGATACGCCAGCTATAGTCCGTATCGAACAGCAGCCAGTCCTGCGAGTAAGTTCCCTGCACCACGAGAATCTCGCCCAGCTCGCCCGCCGCAACCATCTGCCGCATGTTCTGCACCTGCGGATAGTACCGAAGGTTGTGGCACGTACAGTTGCGCAGCTTCTTCGCCGATGCGAGCGAAACCAGCTCGGCAGCCGCGGCCGAGGATGTCGCCAGCGGCTTCTCGCAGATCACGTGCTTACCGGCTTCCAGCGCCGCCTTGGAAATCGGCGCATGATACGCATTCGGCGTGCAGATGTCGACGGCGTCGATCGTCGGGTCCGCCAGGACCTCCTTATAATCGGCGACGCCCTTCTCGGCCCCGAACTCTTTTGCGTAGCGTTCGGCCTGGGCGACGTTCACATCCACAATCGCGGCAATATCGACAAACCCGAGGCGGCGGATCGCCTCCACATGAACCCGGCCCACGAAGCCGGTTCCAATCACGGCGGTGCGTAGCTGCTTTTTGCTCATAGCGGTCATTATAATGGAGCACATGATAGCCGCCGGCCGCGGTTCTGCGCGATTCATCCTGCTCGCCGTTGGTCTGCTGACTGTGGCTCTCGGAGCCGCGATCGCTTGGCAGAAGCCCTGGCGTCAATACCCCGGCCAGGACAACATCGAACTCCCTCCCGACTATCAGGAAAAAACCGAATGGCAATTCGCGCGCCTGATGTATCCGCAGTACAACGGTGGATACGGCGGCGGTTTCCGCGGATACGGGCGCCGCCAGAGCTGGAGCACCGATTACGATTCCGCCGACCGCCACGTCGCGCGAGCCCTCCGCAGGCTAACGCGCATTCACGTTCGCTCCGTCGAGCAGCCCGTCAGTCTGGACGACGATGACGACGTTTTCAACTACCCCTGGCTTTACGCCGTCGAAGTCGGTCACTGGCAACTCAGCGACGCGCAGGCGAAGAAGATGCGCGAGTATATCGACCGCGGCGGCTTCTTCATGTGCGACGATTTTCACGGCTCCTACGAGTGGGCCGTGTTCATGCAAAGCATGCAGCGCGTGTTTCCGGACCGGCCCATCGTCGACATTCCGGATTCCGATCTCATCTTCCACAACCTATACGATCTGTCCCACCGTTATCAGGTACCGGGCGAACAGTATCTGCGCAGCGGCCGCACCTATGAGCAGGATGGGTATAACGCTGAATGGAAAGGTATCTACGACGAGAAAGGCCGCCTCGTCGTAGCAATCTGTCACAACATGGATCTCGGCGACGCCTGGGAATGGGCCGACCTGCCCGAGTATGACGAAAAGTTCTCGGCGCTGGCCTTCCGTATCGTCTCCAACTACGTCGTTTACGCTATGACGCACTAAGCTGAAGAACTCAGTTGAAGTTGAAGCCCGTCGGCGAAATCGGCAGCGGCATCTGATGCCCCGTCAATTTCCGGTGTTCGACGATGCGGGATTTCACATTCGCCAGAGCGAGACTCCGACGCAGTTTCACATCATCGTCATAATCCCGCTCATCAAACCACGCCGCAAGCTCTTCCGGCGTCGCCCCCGGCACCGGTTTCGCCGGCGCGACATTTCGATGAGTTCCAGCAGTGCCCGCCGGATCGCTTCACATTCCTCGCACGTCGGGAACGTCATAATCGGAGTGTAGCCCCAAACTCGAAATTCCGGTATGATCCAACGCATGAGAATCTGTCGCGGAAGAAAGCAGCCTCGCCGACGGGCCTGGGAGACAACTCCTGGCCGAGAGTACTAAGAGATTTCCTCAGGACCCCATAGACCTGATCAGCTAATTTCCTGGTTGTGGCGGAGCAATTGCTCCGTACAATAGGAATATGTGTGGAATCGTAGGCTACGTGGGCGCCCAGCGGGCTGTTCCGATCATTCTGGATGGTCTCAAAAGGCTCGAATATCGCGGCTATGACTCCGCGGGTATCGCCGTTTATCGCGACGACGAGACGCTCGGCGTCCGCCGCGCGTCGGGAAAACTGCGAAATCTCGAAGATGTTCTCCAAATTGACCCCGTTGACGGCTGTTATGGCGTCGGACATACCCGCTGGGCGACCCACGGCCGCCCCACCGAGGAAAATGCCCACCCCCACCGCGATTGCACCGGCGACATCGTGGTCGTCCACAACGGCATTGTCGAAAATTACCTGCCCCTGAAGGAACAATTGCAGGATGAGGGGCACGTTTTCAAAACCCAGACCGATACCGAGGTCATCGCCCACCTCGTCGAGAAATATTTTGACGGTAATCTCGAATCCGCCGTCCGCCAGGCCGTGAAGCAATTACGAGGCGTTTTCGCCCTGTCCGTCCTCTGCCGCCGCGACCCGCACAAAATCGTCGCCGCTCGGGAAGGCCCCCCAGTGGTGATCGGCCTCGGCAAGAGCGAATACTTCGTCGCCTCGGACGTTCCCGCGATTCTCGGTCACACCCGCGACATGTTTTTCCTGGCCGACGGTGACATGGCAATCCTCACTCCCGGCGGCGTTCAGCTCAGCGATTTCCACGGCAATCAGGTGAAACGCGCCGTCCAGCACGTCCTCTGGGACCCTATCATGGCGGAAAAGGGCGGCTACAAGCATTTCATGCTTAAGGAAATTTTTGAGCAGCCGCGCGCCATTCGCGACACCACCATCGGCCGCGTGAGCCAGGAAACCGGCCGTATCTTCCTCGATGAAATGGACATCACGCCCGAGGAGTTTCGCGCCTTCCGCCAGGTCCGCATCATCGCCTGCGGCACCAGTTGGCACGCCGCGCTCGCGGGCAAGTTCATGATTGAGCAGTTAGCGCGCATTCCGGTCGAAGTCGATTATGGCAGCGAATTCCGCTACCGTAACCCGATCGTCACTTCGGACTCGCTGACCATCGTCATCTCACAGTCCGGCGAAACAGCCGACACGCTTGCTGCCCAGCGCGAAGCGAAGCAAAAAGGCTCGAAGACCCTTGCCATCTGTAATGTGGTCGGCTCCATGATTACGCGCGAGGCTTCCGGCTCTATCTATACGCACGCGGGCCCGGAAATCGGCGTCGCCTCCACCAAGGCTTTCACCTGCCAGCTCACCGCGCTCGCGATTCTGGCCCTTTACCTCGCCCAGGTACGGAGGGAAGGCCACGCCGGCACGAACGGACATCCGCGGCCGGATATGGCCGAAGAAACCGCGCGCAACTACGTGCAGGAACTGCTGCGTATTCCAGCGAAGCTTGAAACGATCCTCGGCAATGACAAGCAATATGAAGATCTCGCCCGCAAGCTTTTCCGCGCCCGCGATTTCCTCTATCTCGGCCGCGGCGTGCATTTCCCCATCGCGCTCGAAGGGGCCCTCAAGCTTAAGGAAATTTCCTACATCCACGCCGAAGGCTATCCCGCTGGCGAGATGAAGCATGGGCCGAACGCGCTCATTGACGAAAACCTTCCGGTGGTCGTGCTCGCGACGCATGACAAGAACGACCCCGCCAGTTGCCTCCTCTATGAGAAGACGCTTTCCAATATGCAGGAAGTCAAAGCGCGCGAAGGCCGGCTCGTCGCCATCGTGACGGAAGGCGACACTGAGGCCCGCAAAGTCGCCGACGACGTGATTGAAATTCCGGCCGTGCTCGACCTCTTCGCGCCGATTCTCGAAATCGTTCCGCTCCAGTTACTGGCCTATCACATCGCCGTCCGGCTCGGCTGCGACGTCGATCAGCCGAGGAATCTGGCAAAAAGCGTAACGGTCGAATAACGTTTCGCGTCCTGTATCGTAGTACTTACAGATGAAGCGAATCTTTCTGGTTGGTTTACTGACCGCTGCGGCGGCGTGTGCTCAGGGTCTTTCTGTCGGTGTCTATGGCGGCGCTCCATTCACGAACGTGGAGCAGAACACCACGGTCAGCGGCATTTCCTACGTCGCAAAGAGCCCGAAATTCCTGGTCGGCGGCGGGCTCCAGCTGAATCTGCCCCTGCACCTCCGGCTCGAACTCGACGCCCTCGCCCGCGGCGCCACCTATCGCGCCTCAAATCAGACCGCGGACACCAACGCCACCGAATGGCGCTTTCCGCTGATCATGCAATATCGCTTCGGCACGAAAGGCGTCATCCAGCCCTTCGTCGGCGTCGGCGCCTCGTTCGCACATATTTATCAGATAAAGAATGCGGTGACGTCAGGAACCGGCAGCTTCGCCAGCAACTCTCCGGCAGGCATGCTGATCGACGGCGGCCTCGATTTCAAACTGAAGGTCCTCCGCATCAGCACCGAACTGCGTTACACTCGCCAATTCAACGACCCCGTCGTCAGCATCTCTCAACTCAATCAGGCCGACGTCCTTGTCGGCGTCCACTTCTGATTACTGGTGTATCTGTCTGAGTGACCGCCCGACGCGCTGGGCAATAAAATTCGCGAACGGACGGATATCTCCATCAATGCTCGCGCGATCCAGCGCGTCCAGATACGCCTTTCGATCCTCCACCCGGATCACCGTCCACGGATAGCCGCCCGACGCCAGCATCGTATTCATCAGGAAACGCGCAATGCGTCCATTGCCGTCCGGATAGGGATGAATATAGCCGAACAGCCAGTGGCCAAGTACGGCGCACACCCCCGGTTCCGGTTCCTTTTCGAGAAGATCGAACAGTGCTGGCATCGCGTCACCCACTGCCTCCCACCGCGGCGGAATATAACGCGAGGTCCGCAGAAACACGGCATCGTTCCGGTAACCTGCAAGCGCGCCGGGCGCCAGTAAGCCCGCCGCGACGCACGGCTGGAACAGTTCCCGATACCATTCGCGGTGGGCGCCGCGAACGAGGGCTCCGGAGTTCCCGCCCCGGATGATCTCATCGACATTGCTTTTGACCGCCTGAAACGCCTGCCAATAGCCGCGCGCAGCCAGAGCGTCGCGATTCTGCCGGTCACTGACCTGATGATCCGGATCCCAATCTCCCGTCATCACACGTTCGATCAATTCCGCCGAAACGACATAGCCCTCGATCGACAGCGAATGGTAGGCGTCGGCCTGATAGATATCGTCGACGAGTTTCAAAAAGCGTTGGGTATCGGTGGGCAGGCCAGGCAGCGGTGGAAAGACATCCAGCACTGCCGTCCGCATGGACTCCCACATCGCCCTCATCCTTCCGGCAATAGGCGGCAGCGCAGGTATCATCATCCACGACGCCTGACCTGCGAATGGATCGTTTTCGCGAATGTCATATCCGGCGGCTCGCATGGTCGTGACGATCTCATCTGCCAATTCGGCCCGTCCTATATGACGAAATGCGCCCGCGATCCTGCCCGCCACCACCGTATTGCCCCCATCCAGCAAGCGGCGCAGTAGTTCCGATACATCCGAAAAACTGGCGAGCACAATCTGAGTTTCAATCGGGTTGGCGGCAAAATAGGCCTCCGGGACCCGAATCATCGCCGCTGCGGGTACGAACACGCGCAGACCGTCGCGCTGCACAATATCGGCTGCCGGCGGCCTCTGTGTTTTCAGATCGTAGAGCGACGTACCGAAAGGCAACGAAATTTTATGGTTAGTCCCTCGCAGGCTGTGAACGATCACCTGCGTGGGGATCGTCGTTTTCTCGGCGTGGAGAGAAAGAGATTGTTCCGGCGAGAGATGCCATTCGTCACCGAAACGCTCCTCGCAATACCGGGCACTGAATTCCCAGAAGGAGGCGTACCACGGCGTGCTTTCGCCGTCCCGTGCGCCGGGACTGGACGAAATCACCCAACCCTTGATTACATCCTGCAAAAAGCCGTTCTGAAGAAGCCGCTCCCGATGAACGCGCGTGAGTTCCCTGGAGCGAAAAACGCGGCGGCCGCCCTTTTGCAGTTCGTGCAATTCTTTCAGAGACGAAGCAAGCTTTTCGTTAGGCGTCGGCATGTACGTATACTTTCAAGCGTATTCTGCTGCACCAATACAAGCATATTCCGCTGTACACTTACAAGCAAATTATGCTGGGGGCGATCATCCTACCCCCCGCCTTCGCCATCGTTCGCCCTACTTTCGCCCTAAAAACCACTAATGGTACCGTGCAGTCCCTGCAACGCTCCATATCGGGCCCGGCTTAACTGTCAGAAAACGCGAAACTTCGCTTGAAAAAACCGCTTGTGTTTCAGTTACGGACATGGCACAATCTGTTGTGTCGGGCGGTGGAGCGAAAGTTGAACCAAAGTGGACGAGATTTCCCAAATCCCGGGCTCAGCAGTCGAGTTTCCTCGATCCACCGCAAATGTGCGGATCGACGACAAAGGTCGTATCAAACTTTCGGCGGAGTATCTTCATTACTTCGAGGCCTTGCCCGAGCAGGACGCGTTCGTGACTTCGCTCGACCGGAGTGTAGCAGAGATCTTTCCAATCGCCAAGTGGCGCTTGATGGAGGAATTTTTCGAGGCGAACGAATCCGACCCCGACATCTTTCTCGCTTCGAAGAACGCGATGCGGCTCGGAGCAATGTGCAAAGTGGATGGACAGGGTCGCCTCAACATCCCTGCCGATTTGCGGCGGGCGCTGAATCTGGACGGTCAGGAACTGCACGCCGAGCCTTACCGGCGCAGCCGAATCCAGCTGGTTCCGAAAGCGGCGTTCGATGCCATGGAAGCGCGGCTGGCGAGCGCCGATCCGGAGAAGCTCAACGAGAGCATGCGGAAGGCTGGACTTCCGAAATGAGCCATGCCGGAACATTACTCGGTTTTGCTGCCGGAGACGCTGGAGCTCCTCAATATCCAGCCGGACGGGAAGTATCTGGATTGCACCGCCGGGCTCGGCGGGCATACGCGGGCAATCGCCTCGCGGCTTTCGGAAGACGGGCTGGTGATCGCGAACGATCGCGACCCGCAGTCGCTCGAAATGGCGCGGAGCAACACGAAGGAATTTTGGGATCGAATCGATTTTCAGCATTCCGCATTTTCGGAGCTGAATCATTCGGGACTCAATGGAATCCTGGCCGACCTGGGGGTCAGCCGGTTTCAATTGACGAATCCCGAGCGCGGATTTTCTTTTTTGTCGGATGGACCCCTGGATATGCGTCTCGATCAAACGAGGGGCGTAACAGCGGCCGATCTGGTGAATCACAGTGCAGAAAAACAAATAGCCGACTGGCTCTACCAGCTCGGCGAAGAAAGGAGAGCGCGGAAGATTACTGGAGCACTGATCCGAGGTCGGCCCGTTCGGAGCACACGGCATCTGGCGGATATCGTGGAACGGGCCGTACCAAGGACAGGACCAATTCATCCCGCTACTCGTACTTTCATGGCACTGAGGATGGTGGTCAATCAGGAGCTGGAAGAGCTGGACGCGCTGCTCGCACGCGCGCCGCAGATGGTTCGCCCCGGCGGACGCATCGTGATTATTTCCTTTCACTCACTCGAAGACCGCAAAGTGAAAAACAGTTTTCGCGAGCTTGCTCGCTCCGGCAGGGCCGTTTTACTGACGAAAAAACCTGTCGCGCCCGGTGAACGGGAGCTTCGCGAAAACCCGCCGTCACGCAGCGCCAGACTGCGAGCGGTGGAAATGGCAGCAAATGGAGGGCAGCCGGGCCTGAATTCGGCGGACGAGGGTGACGACGAGGAGTAAGCCATGGGGACTTTGGCGGCGATTTGGAAAAAGAGCGATTCAATGGCGGCGGTCAGCGCGGGGATTATCGAGAGTGATCCGTACGCGCTGCGCGAACTGCCTAACGATAAAGTTTTCTTCTATTCGAAGAAGATCGATAACCAGCGCCTGGTGCGCCAGGCCGATCCGCACGCGGCGGATGAATGCTGGTCCGCGGTGGGCGCCGGCGCGCTGCTGCTGATGCTCGGCGTGAGCGTCGTGATTCCCCACGTCGCGCTCGTGCGCACAGGCTATCAGCTCGAAGCCGCGAAGTCCGAGCGCCAGACGCTGCTCGATCAGCGCCGCGCGCTTGAAGTGCAGGAAGCCTCGCTGCTCAGCCCCAGCCGCCTGAACGATATCGCGAAAGAGCAAAACCTCACCGCCCCCATGTCCGGCCAGGTCTTCCACCTCGATGGCCAGATGGCTCCGCAGCAGGGCAATCTCGCAAGCAATCAGATGCCGGCGGTTCCCGGCCGCTAAAAACAGGAGAACAGCCTCGTGGAGGTCAGGGACCGTTCCGAAGCAGCAAATCACCGCCTTGTTTTCCTGGCGGTGATTTTGTTTTTATGGGCAATCGCAATTGTGGCGCGGCTCTTCGTGCTGCAGGTGGTCGAGCACGATAAGTACGTCGAAATCGCTCGCCGCCAGCAGGAAGAGCAGATCGCCATCCATGCGCCGCGCGGCACTATCCTCGACCGCAACGGCCAGGCGCTCGCCATCAGTCTTCCCGTCACCGCCCTTTCTGTCAATCCGCGCCAGATCACGGATACCGAAATGGCGTCTGAGCTTTTGAGCTCGTCGCTCAGCATGGATCAGCAGACGCTCTACGCGAAGCTGACAAACGCGCAGCAAAACCACAAAGGCTTTCTCTGGATTCGCCACGATCTCGACCCCTTCGCGGCCGAGCGTCTCCGCAACCTCCACCTCGCCTACGCCACATTCCATAACGAAAGCGAGCGCGAATACCCCGGAGGGCAAACCGCCGCGCACGTTCTCGGCGGCCTGGGCGTCATCAAAAAAGATGGCCCCCAGATTCAGGGCGTCGCGGGCATCGAGCGTGGCATGAACAGCGTGCTGCACGGCCAGGATGGCGAGGAAAGCATCCTCATGGATGTTCACCACAAAGGAATCGATTCCCGCGTGGACGCCGTCGAAAAGCCCGGCACGCAGCTCACGCTTTCCATCGATGCCCGCATGCAGTTCGTCGCCGAGCGTGAGCTCAAAGCCGGCGTCATTGCCAAACACGCGCGCAGCGGTTCCGCCATCGTGATGAACCCCTACACCGGCGAGATTCTCGCGATGGCGAACTACCCGACCTACGATCCCAACACCGGACCGAAACAAGGCGACGACCCCATCTCCCGCTGGAACCTGGCCGACCAGGTCCCCTTCGAGCCCGGTTCGATGTTCAAAGTCATCACGCTCTCCGCCGCTCTCGAAACCACGCATCTCACGCCGGAATCCATGATCGCCACCGGCAACGGCATTCTCAAGCTGCCCGGACGCATCGTCCACGAGTCGCACGGCGGCTACGGCACCATCAGCATGGCGGACGTGCTCGCGAAGTCTTCCAACATCGGCGCCATGCTCATCGGCCGACAAGTGGGTCGCGAAAACCTCTACGAATACGCGCGCCGCTTCGGCTTCGGCCAGAAGACCGGACTTCCCCTCCCCGCCGAATCGGCCGGCATTCTGCGCCCCACCAGCAAGTGGGGCACTACATCGCTCGAATCCATCTCGATGGGTCAGGAAGTCAGCGTCACGTCAGTCCAGATCGCACGCGCCGCCTGCGTCATCGCGAACGGCGGCCTACTGGTTAAACCTCGCCTCATCCTGAAGCGCGGCGGCAAAACCGAACCCGTCGAAGCGCCGGTCCGCATTCTCAAGCCCGATAACGCGATCCTCATGCGTCAGATGATGGAGGGCGTCGTTCTGCGCGGCACAGGCAGAGTGCACGCGCGTCTGAACGGCTACACATCGGCCGGCAAAACCGGAACGGCGCAGATCTATGACGCGCAGACCCACCACTACTCGCACAACTACAACGCGTCGTTCGTGGGCTTCGCGCCGGTCACGAATCCGGCCCTTGTCGTGCTCGTAACTGTGCATAATACATCCGGCGAGAACGGTCAGGGCGCTGACGCCGCGGCCCCGGTCTTCACGAACATCATGACCGAGGCGTTGCGTATGCTCGACGTCCCGCGCGACATTCCGGAAACCGAGATCGCCACGAAGAAGCCGCAGAAAAAGGACAAAGTTTACGACGATATTTCGATCGCCGACCTCGGCGGCGAAAGCATCATGGAAGAAGACCCCAGCGTGAAGCAATTACTGGCGGATCAGATGCAAATTGTTCCGACGGCGCCCGGTGGTCCGGCACAGCCGGACGCCCCTACGGCTCCGCCACCTGCCGTTCTTCAGGCGAATACTTACACCGGCCCGATGGTTCCCGATTTCCGCGGCAAATCCATGCGCGACGCGCTCGAAGCCGCCTCCGCCCGTGGCATCCAGGTCACCGTGGAAGGCAGCGGCTTCGCGCACGCGCAATTGCCTCTGCCCGGCACGCCACTGCACCCTGGCGAAAAAATCCGGATCGTGTTTACGCGCTGATATGACGCTGAGCGAGGCATTGGCGGGCGCACAGTTACGATCACAGCTTTCGCCCGCGCTTGCGCGCACGGATATTCAGGGTCTCGAATACGACTCGCGCCGCGTGAAGCCCGGCTTCCTCTTCTTCGCCTTTCCGGGGGCGAAAGTCGATGGCCGCACCTTCGCCGCGCAGGCCGCCGGCAAAGGAGCCATCGCGACCGTGAGCGAACTCCCTTCGCCGGAAGATTGGGACGGTCCCTGGCTTCAGGTCGCGCACGGCCGCCAGACACTCGCCACGGCCGCGAAGGCCTTTTACGGCAAGCTCGATGAAAAACTCAAGCTCACCGGCGTCACCGGCACGAACGGCAAAACGACCACCGCGTTCCTGATCGATTCCATCCTCCGCCAGGCTGGCCTGATCACCGCGATGATCGGCACCATCGAATACCGGCTCGGCGCGAAGACTCTCCCTGCTCCCAACACCACGCCCGAATCGCTCGATCTCGCGCGCCTTTTCGCCGATCTCAACGCGCTCGGCGGAACGCACGTCACTATGGAAGTCTCTTCGCACGCGCTCGATCTCGGCCGCGCCTGGGGACTCCACTTCCACACCGCCGTCTTCACGAATTTCACGCGCGATCATCTGGACTATCACGGCACGATGGAGCGCTACTTCGCGGCCAAGAAGCTCCTGTTCGATGGAGCCGGCGCGCCCCCGCCCCGTTACTCCGTCATCAATCGCGACGACGAAGGCGGCGCGAAACTGATCGCCTCGCTCAAAAACAGCGATCTCCTCTCCTACGGCCTCGGCAAAGACGCCATGCTCAAAGCGCGCCACATCCGCTGGACCGGCGACGGCCTGCGCTTCGAAGCCGCCCTTGACAAAACGAAGTTCGAAATTTCCTCGCCGCTGGCCGGCCGTTTCAACGTGTACAACATCCTCGCAGCCTGCGGCGCGGCGATGACGTACCAGCTTCCGCCCGAAATCATCGCCAAAGGAATCGCCGCTTGTCCCGGCGTTCCCGGCCGCTTCGAGCGTATCGACGAAGGCCAGCCCTTCCACGTCATCGTCGATTACTCCCACACGGACGACGCCCTTCGCAACGCGATCACCGCGGCACGTTCTCTCGAACCGCGCCGCGTCATCACGCTCTTCGGCGCCGGCGGCGATCGCGACCGCACCAAGCGCCCTCTGATGGGCCAGGCTGCCGGCGAACTCAGCGATGTTGTCATCCTCACGAGCGACAATCCGCGTTCCGAAGACCCGCTGCAAATAATGAACGACGTGCTCGTCGGCATCCGCCGCTCGGACACGAAAACCATCGTCGAACCCGACCGCGCTACGGCTATTCAGAAAGCCTTGAAAGAGGCCGTCGCGGGCGATCTCGTCCTGCTGGCTGGCAAAGGCCACGAAACTTACCAGATTTTCGCGGACAAAACGATCCATTTCGACGATCGCGAAGCAGCGCGCGAAGCGCTCCGCTCTTTCGGCTTCCGAAAGGAATCCGCATGACGCTGACTTTCGAACAGATCGCGAAGCTGATCGGCGCCGTTCCGACCTCCGACAACCAAACCATCTCCGGCTGGAGTATCGATTCCCGCACCATCGCCCCCGGCGATTGCTTCTTCGCCCTGCGCGGCCCCACGCATGACGGCCACGACTACGTCGCCTCCGTCCTCGAACGCGGAGCCGCACTCGCAATTGTTGAACATGAAGTCCCGTTTGCTGGCCCGCAGATGATCGTCGAAGACACCACGCGAGCGCTCCAGTCTCTCGGCCGCGGCGCGCGCCAGCTTTGGAACGGCACAGTCATCGGCGTCACCGGCAGCGCAGGGAAGACCACGACGAAAGAAACCGTCGCCGCGCTCGTCGCCACCGAATTCCCTACCGGCCGCAACCTCGGCAATCTCAATAACCATCTCGGCCTTCCGCTCTCCATCCTGCGCCTCGCCGATAACGCCAAAATCGCCGTCCTCGAAATGGGCATGAATCACGAAGGCGAAATTCGCGACCTCGCCGCCATCGCGCAGCCGCAGATCGGCGTCGTCACCAACGTCGGATGGGCCCACACGGAAAATTTCCCCGACGGCATCACCGGCGTCGCCCGAGCGAAAAGCGAACTGATCCAATCCCTGGCCCGCGAAGGCACCGCCGTCCTCAACGCCGACGATCCCCGCGTCCGCGAATTCCGCAAACTCCACTCCGGCCGCACGATCCTCTTCGGCCTGGCGCCAGACGCCGAGGTCCGTGCCGAAAATCTCGAGCTCAGCCCCGAAGGCGCACGCTTCCGCGCCCTGGGCGTCGATTTCGAGTCGCCCCTCGCCGGACGCCACGGCGTCTCCAACGTTCTCGCCGGCATCGCCGCCGCGCGCGCCCTCGGCATCGCGCCCGAGCGCCTGCGCGACGCCGTCCGTTCACTCGCGCCCGGCAAAATGCGCGGCGAACAGACCCGCGTCAACGGCATCACGATTATCAACGACTGTTACAACGCCAATCCCGAAGCCATGCGCTCCATGCTGGAGTTGCTTCGCGATACTCCAGCCACGCGCCGTATCGCCGTGCTCGGAGAAATGCTGGAGCTTGGCCCTGAGGCCGAGGCCCTGCACCGCAGCTTAGGAAGATTCGTCGCGGAACAGGGCATTCATGCCGTCATTGGCATACGCGGCGCCGGACGCTGGATAGTAGACGAAGCTATCGCAGCGGGTTTGTCGGACGGCGCCGCGTTATTTTTCGAGACTCCGGAAGAAGCGGGCGAATATCTCAAACAATTTCTGAAACCGGGCGACGCCGTTCTGTTCAAAGGCTCGCGCGGTGTTCGCGTGGAACGCGCACTGGAAGGCGCGCTGGCGGAAGAAACCGCTGGCGCCGTGAAATGAGGCGATAAGACTCTCCCATGCTGTACTGGCTGCTGTTCGAAAAGCTGCGCATCGTCATTCCGCCCTTCCGCGTGTTCGGCTACGTGACCGCGCGAACCATGTTCGCCAGCCTCACGTCGCTTTTCCTCGGCATTCTGCTCGGACCGTGGCTCATTCGCAAACTGCGCGAGTTAAACTTCGGCCAGAGCATCCGGGAAGACGGCCCACAGTCCCATCACAAGAAGGCCGGCACGCCCACCATGGGCGGCCTCCTGATCTTCCTCTGCACCATCGGTTCCACGCTCCTCTGGGCCGACCTCTCCGAGATCTACGTCTGGATCGCCATGTTCGGCTTCGTCTCTTATGCGGTCATCGGTTTTATTGACGACTATGCGAAGGTCACGAACAAACGGAATCTCGGCCTCACCGCGCGCCAGAAATTTTCCATGCAGTTGCTGGTGGCCGCCATCCTCACAGGCGTCCTCGCCTGGCTGCGCTACCGGCATCTCTACACCACCGAGCTCAACGTCCCCTTCATCAAAAATATCCGCCCGGACCTGCTCATCCACTCCCTGATGCACAGTCCGTATACCTACCCGCTCGCCTTCATTGAGTTCTATCTCTTCGTTGTGTTCGTGGTCGTGGGTTCTTCAAACGCCGTCAACATCACGGACGGTCTGGACGGCCTCGCGGCGGGCCTCATGGTGATCGCGGGCGGCGCGCTGACGGTTCTTGCCTTCGTCGGTGGACACCGCGACCTTTCGGCCTATCTGCAAATCGTCCGCAACCAGCACTCCGCCGAACTCACCATCTTCTGCGGCTCCCTCACCGGCGCAAGTCTCGGCTTCCTTTGGTGGAACGCTCACACGGCGGACGTCTTCATGGGCGATGTCGGCTCCCTCTCCATGGGCGGCGCGATGGGCGTCGTCGCCATTCTGATCAAGCAGGAAATTCTGCTGCTGTTCATCGCCGGCGTGTTCGTGATCGAATTGCTCAGCGTCATTCTCCAGGTCGGCAGCTTCAAGCTCCGCAAGAAGCGAATCTTCAAGATGGCGCCGATCCATCACCACTTTGAAGCGCTCGGCTGGCAGGAATCGAAAATCATCGCGCGCTTCTGGATCGCCGGCCTCGTCCTCGCCCTCTTCGCCCTCACCACCCTGAAACTACGATGAAACTCGAAGGTATCAACGCGCTCGTAGTCGGCATGGAGAAGTCAGGCCAGGCCGTCGTCGCTTTTCTGCGGGCACGCGGCGCAACCGTCACTGCAACCGACCTTAAGCCGCGCGACATTCCCGGCTTCCGCCTCCAGTCCGACGAAGTTTTCGGCGCCACCTGGGACCTCATCGTTCTGTCCCCCGGCGTCCCGGCCGATCTCCCCGCCCTGAACGCTGCCCGCGATCGCGGTATCAATGTCATCGGCGAAATCGAACTCGCCGCCCCGTTCCTCCGCGGCAAAATCATCGGCATCACGGGTTCCAACGGCAAAACCACCACCACCTCGCTCACCGGCCACATCCTCAGCTCGGCGGGCGTTCCCGTCCAGATCGGCGGCAACATCGGCACGCCGGTCGTAGCCATGACCGAAACCTCCCGCGACGATCAGTGGAACGTGATCGAGCTCTCCAGCTTCCAGCTCGAAACCTCCCGCACTTTTCGCGCGCACGTCGGCATCTGCCTCAACGTCACCCAGAATCACCTCGATCGCCACCGCACGATGGAAAACTACATCGCGGCCAAAAGCAATCTCTTCCGCATGCAGCAGGAAGGCAGCTACGCGGTTCTCAACGCCGCCGATCCCATCTGCCGCACCTTCGCTGATCTCACGCCAGCCACCAAAGCCTGGTTCAGCCGCGCCGACATTCGTGAAGACCAGGTTTTTCTCGGCAACAAACTGCTGATGCCGCTCGCCGATATCCCGATCCCCGGCCTCCACAATGCCGAAAACGTGATGGCCGCCGCGCACGCTGCGTCTATCGCAGGTGTTCCCCTCGACAAAATCGCCGCCGCCGTCCGCACGTTCCACGCCGTCGAGCATCGGCTTGAATTCACCGCCGAAATCAACGGCGTCCGCTACTACAACGATTCCAAAGCCACCAGCGTCGACGCCGCCATGAAGGCTATTGATTCCTTCCCCGGCAATCTCTGGGTCATCCTCGGCGGCACGGACAAAGGCAGCGACTACCGCATCATGCGTGAAAAGCTCGCCGCGAAAGCAAAAGCCGCCATCCTCATCGGCGCCGCGGAAGAGAAGATCACCAAACACCTCCAGGGCGCTCTCCCGCTCATTCACGCAGGCACAATCGCGCAGGCCATCCAGCAAGCATCCGCGAAAGCGAAGCCCGGCGATACTGTCCTTCTCGCCCCGGCCTGCTCCAGCTTTGACCAGTTCCAGAACTACGAACAGCGCGGACGCGTTTTCAAGCAACTCGTAAAGGATTTACAGCATGGCGCAGCGGCTTAAGACAGACAAAATTCTCTTCATCACCGTCGTCCTGATGGTCCTGTTCGGCTCCCTTATGGTCTACAGCGCCTCCAGCGTCGTGGCGGAAAGCCGCATGGGATCGAGCTACTACTTCGCCATCCGCCAGCTCGTCTGGGTCGTGATCGCCATCCCGTTGATGCTGTTTTTCAAAGGCTTCAACTATCGCAAACTGCAGAAGCCGGAAGTTGCGTTCGTCGCCATGGCCGTCACAATGGCCTCTCTGGTCGTCGTCTACTTCATCGGCAACCAGCACCGCTGGATTCGCCTCCCGCTCGGCGAAATCCAGCCCTCCGAATTCGCGAAACCCGCGCTCGTCATTTTCCTCGCCTACTTCATCGCGCTCCGCTCGCGCGCCATCAACAGCCGCTTCACCCTCGCGCCCGCGATCCTCGCCGTCGGCTTCCTCACCATCGCTGTCATGGTCGCCGACCTCGGCACCGCCATCGTGATCGTCCTCACCGCCGCCATCGTTTTCTTCGTCGCCGGGCTCGAAATGCGCTACATCGGCTTCGCCGGCATCGCTATTCTGCTGATCTGCCTCGCCGCCGTCTGGCAAAAACCCTACCGCCTCGGCCGCATTGTGCGCTTCGTCGACCCCACTTTTAAATACGTCGATAAGATCGACACCCACGGCTGGATTCGCAGCCAGATGAAGAAAACCGCCGTCACGCAGGACACCAACTACCAGGCCACACAGGCCAAAATCGCTGTCGGTTCCGGCGGACCCACCGGCGTCGGCCTCATGGAAGGCAAGCAGAAACTCTTCTACCTCCCCGAAGCCCACACCGACACCATCTACGCCGTCATCGGCGAGGAGTGGGGCCTCTTCGGAACCATGGGCGTCCTGATCGGCTTCCTCATCGTTCTCTGGCGGGGCATCCGCGCCACCGTTCTCGTTCATGACGAATTCGGCCGCTATCTCGCACTCGGCATCACCACGCTCCTGCTCGTTCAGGCCTTCTTCAACATCAGCGTGGTGCTCGGCATCTTCCCCACCAAAGGTTTCCCGCTCCCCATGATCAGCTACGGCGGCAGCTCACTGCTCGTCACGCTTGCCCTGCTGGGCGTCCTGATGAACGTTTCGGAGCACGCCGGGTGATTTTTGTGATGGCAGGAGGAGGAACGGGCGGACACGTCATCCCGGCAATCGCCGTCGCGAAAGAGCTCGCGCGCGCCGGCCACACCCCGCAATTCGTCGGCACCGAGCGCGGCGTCGAAGCGCGCCTCGTTCCCGCCGCCGGCTTTTCTCTCAGGATCATCCGCGTCGGTGGCCTCAAGAACCTCGGCGTGTTCACAAAAATCACCAGCGTCTGGCGCCTCATCGCCGAATCCTTTAAACAGCTCTCCGATTTCCGCGCCTGGCAGCCCGCCGCCGTCTTCAGCATGGGCGGCTACGTCGCCGGACCGCCCGTTCTCGCGGCTCTTGTCCGGGGCGTCCCCGTCATCGTGATGGAGCCGAACGCCATCCCCGGCGCGACGAACAAATGGATCGCCCGCTGGGTCCGCCGCGCCCTCATCAACTTCGAAGAAACCCGCCGCTACTTCCCCGAAGGCCGCACCGAACTCACCGGGCTTCCTGTCCGCGAGGAATTCTTCAACATTCCGGCAAAGGCCCCGTCAGCCGAATTCACCATCCTGATCACCGGCGGCAGCCAGGGCTCACGCACACTGAACAACGCCGCCCGCGACGCCTGGCCGCTCTTCCTCGCCTCCGGGCTTAACGTGCGCTTTATTCATCAGACCGGCGCCCCGCAGCATTCCGAGCTCGCGCGCGATTTCGCCGCCTCCGGACTCACGGGCGAAGTCGTTCCCTTCATCGGCGACATGCCCGGCGCCTTCGCCCAGGCCGACCTCATCGTCTGCCGCTCCGGCGCAGGGGCCGTCTCCGAACTCGCCGCCGCAGGCAAGCCGTCCATCCTGATCCCCTTCCCCTTCGCGGCCGACGATCACCAGACAAGCAACGCCAAGGTGCTGGAACGAGCGGGGGCCGCAATTCGCTCCACCGACAAGGAGTGGACCGGACCGAAGTTTTTCGAAGCCGTACGTGATCTGGCGGAAGCGCCGGAGCGTCGCCGGGCCATGTCGGAAGCCGCCCGCGGCCTCGCTCATCCGAACTCCGCGCGTCTGGCTGCCAAAATCCTTCTCGCGGAAGCATCAAAAAGCATTGACAGCGCGGGCGGAACATCGAAACAATAGTGATTCAAAATGTTTTTTTCCAAGCAGCATCTGCATTTCGCGGGTATCGGCGGCATCGGAATGAGCGGCATCGCCGAAGTGCTGCTGAATCTCGGCTACACGATCTCCGGTTCGGACCTCAAACTCTCGCCCACGACCGAAAAACTCTCGAAGTTGGGCGCCACCGTATACGAAGGCCACAACGCGAGAAACCTTTCCGGCGCCCGCGCCCTGGTTGTCAGCTCCGCCGTCAACGAATCGAATCCCGAAGTCCAGGAAGCCCGCCGCCTCGGCATTCCCGTCATCCCGCGCGGTGAACTCCTCGCCGAACTGATGCGCCTCAAGTACGGCATCGCGATCGCGGGCAGCCACGGCAAAACCACCACCACTTCGATGGTCGCCGCCATCCTCAGCCACGCCGGTATGGATCCCACCGTCGTCGTCGGCGGCAAAGCCGCTGCCATGGGCGGTTCCAACGCCCGCGTCGGCCAGAGCGATTTCCTCGTCGTCGAATCCGACGAAAGCGACGGCTCGTTCCTCAAGCTCTCCCCCATCCTCGCCGTCGTCACCAATATCGACCGCGAGCACCTTGACCACTACGCCGATATCCAGACCATCCGCGCAGCCTTCACCGAATTCGTGAACAAAGTCCCGTTCTACGGCGCCGCCATCGTTTGTCTGGATGACGAAAACGTCCAGGCCATCCTGCCCGAAATTCGCCGCCGCCGCATCACTTACGGCCGCAGTTCACAAGCCGACTATCAGCCGGGCGAAACCAACTGTGAAGGCATGCACAGCGATTTCCAGTTGCGCACCCGCACCGCCGATCTCGGCACGTTCCGCGTCAACAGCCCCGGCGCTCACAACGTCCTCAACGCCACCGCCGCCATCGCCGTCGCCCTCGAAATGGGCGTTAAGCTCGAAATCGCGCGCGAAGGCATCTCGAAATTCACCGGAGTCGGCCGCCGCTTCGAAGTCAAAGGCGAATGGAACGGCATCCGCGTGATCGATGACTACGGCCACCATCCCACCGAAATTCTCGCGACCCTCGCCGCCGCGCGCTCCTGCACCGGCAGCGGACGCGTCCGCGTGCTGTTCCAGCCGCATCGCTACACCCGCACCATGCATCTCATGGACGAATTCGCCCGCGCTTTCCACTCGGCCGACCGCGTCGTCGTCCTCGATATCTACGCCGCGTCCGAACAGCCCATTGAAGGCGTCACGGCCCAGGCCCTCGCCGCGCGCATGCGCGAATTCGGCCATCGCGATGTCGAATATGCCGCTTCGAACGATGAAGGCGTCGCCGCCGTCGCCGCGGGCGCTCAACCCGGCGATCTCATCATCACGCTTGGCGCGGGTAGCGTCTCGTCGCTCGGAGAAAAAATTCTGGAGGTTCTAAACGCCAATGCCAAAGCCGCCTGAACCAAAGAAACCCAGAATCAACTGGCGCATGGCGCTGCGCATTTCCATCTGGACTGCTGCATTCGGAAGCGTCGCCTACGCCGGCATGCAGGTCCGTTCCTTCATGCTGAGCGACGCGCACTTCACTTTCGACTGCGCCGCCGGCTGCAAAGGCGTCGAAGTCCAGGGCGCAGTCTATTCGAGCCCCGCCCGCATCCACGCCGTCTTCGCACAGGACAACGGCAAGAGCGTCTTCGATATTTCCCTCGAAGAGCGCCGACGCCACCTGCTCGCCATCGACTGGGTTCGCGACGCCACCGTCGCACGCGTCTGGCCGGATAAGATCCGCATCACCATTCAGGAGCGCGCACCGATCGCTTTTGCGAGCCTTCCCATCGCCCGCTCGCCGCGCCACTGGCTCGCGCTGATTGACGATCAGGGCGTACTGCTCTCCATTCCGCCGCGCAAACGCTTCGTGCTTCCTGTTCTCAGCGGCATTACAGAAGATCAGGCCGAAGGCTCGCGGCAGAAGCGCGTCGACGCGATGCAGCATCTGCTGGCCGACCTTGGCCCGCAGGCCAAAGAAATTTCCGAAATCAACGCCGCCTCGCTCGAAGATTTGCGCGTCATCACCACCGCGGACGGCCACGCCGTCGAATTATGGCTGGGCGATCAGCACTACCGCTCCCGCTATCTCAATTTCATCAGCCATTACCGGCAGATCCACGAAGACTCCGCGCAGGCTTCTATCTTCGATTTGCGGCTGGACGACAGGATTCTGGTGCGCTAAGGACATTGCATGACACCCAAACCCATACTCGCAACCGGCATTGACGCGGGCAGCAGCTACGCCAGAGTCATCATCGGCCTTGTGGAAGAGAATCGCCTCCGCTTCCTCGGCTGCGGCTGCGCGGCTTCCACCGGGTGGGCCAAGAGCCGCATCGTCGATCAGGCGGCCGCCTCCCGCTGCATCCTCGCCGCCGTCGAACAGGCCGAGGCCATGGCTGGCGTGCACGTCGAAACGGCTGTCGTCGGAGTCGGCGGATTATCCGTGCGCGGCGCGAGCAACAAAGGTCTCGTCGAACTCACCCGTCCCCGCGAAATCGAGCAGCGTGACGTCAACCGCGCCATGCAGCGAGCCATGAAGGTCCAGTTGCAGGAAGACCGCATGCTCCTGCACGTGCTCCCGCAGGCCTTCGTCGTAGACGATAACGAGGACTGTGAAGACCCCCGCCAGATGATGGCCGCCAACCGTTTGGTTGCCAACGCGCATCTGGTCACCATGTCGGCGCACGAGCACAACACCGTTACCGGCGCCATCAATCTCGCGCATCTCGCCGTCGATGAGACGGTCTACGAGCCCATTGCCTCCGGTTATGCCAGCGTGCTGCCGGAAGAGCGCCAGGGCGGTATTGTCGTTGTCGATATCGGCTCGCACTCCACCGAAATGGTTTGTTACTTCGGCGAAGCGGTGCAGCTCGCCGCTACCATCCGCATCTGCGGCGATCACTTCTCGCGCGATATCGCGTTCGCGCTCCACGTCCCGCTCGAAGACGGCGCGCTGGTCAAAGAAGAATTCGGCAGCGCGGTCGCCACGGGCACCGCGGAAAACAGTATGGTCGAGCTGCCGTTCCGCGATGACACCGGCCGCGAATCCCGTGACGTGCCTCGCCTGCTCGTCAACCGCATTCTGGAATCGCGCACCCAGGAACTCTTCGCCATGGTGAAGGAAGAGCTAAGCGCCGCCGGACTCTATCCGGCTCTGGCGAACGGCGTCGTACTCACGGGCGCGGGCGCGCTGCTCCCCGGCATCTGCGACATCGCCGAGCGCGAGCTCGACCGGCCCGCGCGCATCGGCCTCACGCAGGGATATCGCAATCTTCCCGTAGAACTCAAGGACCCGGCCTGGACCACCGCAGCCGGACTCTCCATGTATGCGGCTCGGCTCCGCAGTCAGGTGGATCTCGAACGGCGTCAGTCAGGCTTGCTGGGCAAAATTTTTAGATAAAAAGAGGCGGATCAATGGACTTCAAATTTGAAATTCAGGAAGAGACCCGGCGCGGCGCGCGCATCAAGGTCATCGGCGTGGGAGGCGGCGGCTCGAACGCAGTCGGCCGCATGTTTGAAACAGGACTCGAGGGAGTGGAGTTTTACGTGATGAACACGGACTCCCAGGCCCTCGAAAATTCGAACGTGCCGAACAAGATTCAGATCGGCGCGAAGATTACGCACGGCCTCGGCGCGGGCTCGGATCCCGAAATTGGCCGCCGCGCGGCCCTCGAAGACACCGAGCGTATTCTCAGCATTCTCGAAGGCGCCGACCTCGTCTTCGTCACCGCCGGTCTCGGCGGCGGCACCGGCGCAGGCGCGGCTCCGGTTGTCGCGTCGCTCGCGAAGTCCCTCGATGCCCTCACCATTGCCATCGTGACCAAGCCCTTCGGCTTCGAAGGCGCCAAGCGCATGCGCCAGGCCGAGTCGAGCGTCAACGATCTCGCCGAATCGGTCGACATCCTGACCACCATCCCGAATGACCGCCTGCTTAGCCTCGCCCCTCGCGGTACCGGGATGAAGCAAGCCTTCCGCCTCGCCGATGAAGTCCTCCGCCAGGCCGTTGAAGGCATCAGCGAAATTATCCTCACGCCTGGCCTCATCAATCTCGATTTCTCCGATATCCGCGCCGCCATCCTCGGCATGGGTCACGCCCTGATCGGCAACGCGTCAGCCGCGGGTGAAGACGGAGCCATTGACGCCGCCCGTAAAGCCATCAATTCGCCGCTGCTCGAAGAAACCAAAATCCGCGGTGCCCGCCAGGTGCTGCTCAACATCACCGCGTCGCGCGAGATCGGTCTGCATGAAATGAATGAAGCGTGCTCGCTGATCCGCGAAGCCTGCGGTTCGGATGATACTCACGTGAGCTTCGGCGTCATTGAAAAGCCCGGCCTCGGCGAAGAAGTCCGCGTGACCGTGATTGCGACCGGCTTCCCGCCTGCCCCGCCCGTCATCCGCGATCCCGCCATTGAAGCGCTGCCTGCCGAAGACTTCTTCGCTCCGCGAGATCCCAATGCTCCGGCGCCGGCCCCAGTCATTGCACCTGCCCCCGTGCCGGAACCCGTCAAAGAACCCGAACCGGTTCTCGCCGGAGCCAGCCACACGTTCGACGACGAACTCGATGTCCCGGCTTATCTTCGCCAGGGCAAATTGTTAGGCTAATTTCGAAACACTGTCGGGCGGGGCCTCTGGCCTCGCCCGGCCTTACTCCCGCTCCATCTGCTGTACAAAATCCAAAATATCGAACCGCCGAATCGCCCGATCCGGAAAAAAACTGTTCACCGCCTCGGTTTCATCGTCAAAAACTTCAAAAATCGTATCGATCTTCGTCAGCAGCAGCAATTCCAGATTTCGCCGGTTTAACAAACTGAGCTTCGCAACGCCACCTGTCTTCTTCAGCCGCGAGTAGCACATCACCATCGTGCCCAGCCCCAGGCTGTCGATGAAATCCACCTCGCGCATATTCAGGATGATCTTCGCCGGACCGCCCTTCGCCAGCCCGTCAATCAAGTCTCGAAACGCGCCAGCCTCGTCACCGGCAACGAGACGGCCTTTCATATCGAGCAGCGTAATCCCTTCGCGGTCGCGTTGTTGGATGTGCAGATGCATAGGTGCCCAGTCTTTAGATTTATTTTAGCCGCTCTGCGAAATTTGAGTTACAAGAGTAGCCAGGATTTCGCGTGCTGTCCGACCCTCACAGTCAATACGAACAGCATTTTTATCACCGTTCGCCGCCCAACGGGTTCGAAATCGTGCCGAAGGCGCTCCCGCGAATATCGTGACTACCGGAACGCCTGACGCCGCGGCCGCATGTTGTCCGGCGGAATCGTAACCCACGTAAAGGTCGCTCTGCGAAATGATGGAAGAAAACGCCGCAAAGCTGCCTTCCCAAAACCGCACGCTCTCCGCCGCCCCAGCTGCGGCAGTCACCCGCCGGGCCTCTTCGCCACCGGCGCCGCGATCCACCCAAACAGTCCCGAAGCGCTTCGCTAACTCGCCGATCAGTCGCGCTTCGAAATCCCCGCCGATCCGCTTCGACTCATTCTCGCCAACCCCCAAACTCACTGAGGCCATTGGCTTCGATCCGCTGATCGGTACATGCTTCGGCGCAATATAGGCGCATCCATCGACACCGAACGTCTCCCGCAGCCAGCTCCGAACCAAATCCGAAAGATTGTCATGCTCCCCGCCAACACTCCGGCTCGAAAAATGAAACGAGCGCGCCGCAAGAGGAAGTAATCCTAACTGCGTGATCCGCGAATCGGGATCGATGACGATTCCATCCCCAAGCCTCGCCGCAAGCTCCTGAGCAAACGCGATCCGCGAACTCACCGGCCCGGATCGCGGATACGCCGCTTCCAAATGTTCGATACGCGAATCCGCCTCGAACAGTTCAGCCGATTTCCGGTTCGCGACGAACACAATTCGTGCGCGCGGAAACCGCCGCTTCATCGCATCCAGAATCGGACTGACGATTTTGATATCCGCGCCCAGCGTCACGCGTGAGAGCACGTACACGATATCAACCTTGTCGGGAATGGAAGGCGCAACAATCGGTCGTTCCGGAATCCACGCCCGCATGATGCGCTCATACGCCGCAGCCTGTGCAGGATCGAACGAATCGCCCAGCGGCTCAATCACATCGCGAAAAAAATCACCGGGGCAATTCTCCCCCAGATCGCGGATCTCCTCCGTTGGAGGCAAGACGCGCCCGCGCGCCGCGGCCACCAGCGCCGCCGCTCTATCCTTACACGAAGTACTTGCCGACAATCGGCTCCAGTTTCTTCACGGTCTCGGCCGGAACCAGCTTCTTATCCGTGATCAACGCATGCGCCAGCGACGACCCGCACTTGCACGAACGATCGGCCGGCATCGCCCGCACCGCCTCCGCCACAACCTTGCACGCATTCGCCGCATTCTGCGTCAGCACGCGGATAATGTCCGTCACTTCCACCGCATCGTGATCCGGATGCCAGCAATCGTAGTCGGTCACCATCGCGACAGTCACGTAGCAAATCTCCGCCTCGCGCGCCAGCTTCGCTTCCTGCAGGTTCGTCATACCAATGACGTCCATGCCCCACGACCGGTAAAGATTTGACTCCGCCTTGGTCGAAAACATCGGCCCTTCCATGCAGATGTACGTGCCGCCCTTCTTCACGTTCACGCTGGCAGCGCGGCACGCCCCATCCACCATCGTCGCCAGTTGCGGGCACACCGGATCGGCGAAGCTCACGTGCGCCACCAGGCCCTCGCCGAAGAACGTCGAGATGCGCCCGCGCGTGCGATCCACAAACTGATCGGGAATTACGAAATCGAGTGGCTTGTGCTCTTCCTTCAAGGACCCAACAGCGCTGAGCGACACAATCCGCTCCACGCCCAGCTTCTTCATCCCATAAATATTCGCGCGAAAATTCAGCTCCGAAGGAGAAATGCGATGTCCCCGCCCATGCCGCGCGAGAAACGCCACTTCCTTCCCTTCCAGTTGCCCGACCGTGTAAGTGTCGGATGGCTTCCCAAACGGCGTATCGACCGCCACTTCCTTCTGTTCCGTGAAACCCGGCATCGAGTACAAACCGCTGCCGCCAATGACGCCAATCTTAGGCAAATTTGCTCCTCATGACTCCTGAATAATCTCCCATAGTACGCCACCGGCGCTGCCCGGATGGACGAAAACATAGAGATGTCCGCCCGCTCCGCGACGCGGCTCATTGAGCAGTTTCGCGCCCGCCGCACGCAGTCTTTCGACCGCCGCTGGAAGGTCCGCCGTTCGCATCGCGACGTGATGCAAGCCGGGTCCGCGCTTCGCCAGAAATTTCGCGATCACGCTCTCCGGACCGGTGGGCTCCAGCAATTCAATTCGCGAATGCCCCGCATCCAGCATCGCGACGCGAACCTGCTCCTGCGCGACAGTCTCTTCTCCCAGCAGCCGCATCGCAAGCTGTTCGCGATAAAAAGCAAGCGACTCCTCCAGACTCCGCACGGCAATTCCGATATGATCCACCTGCCATCGCGGATCAGGCACGATCCCGACTTTCCGCTTCCGCGCCGCGATCTCATCGAGCAACCCCGCGACACCCGTTCCTTCGGTCGCCACTGTTCGAAAAACCGGCGCAAGCATCTCGTGCAGATCGGCCGCCGTCTGTTCCACTCCAGGCCTGTCGGCTTTGTTGATCACGAAGACATCGGCGATCTCCATCATTCCCGCCTTGATCGCCTGGACTTCATCGCCCATCCCGGGCATTAACACCACCAGCGTCACATCAGCCGATGCCGCAATGTCGATCTCATCCTGCCCCGCCCCCACAGTTTCGAGCAGCACAAAATCGAAGCCAGCTCCGCGAAATAAACGCGCCAGCGGAATGCTGGTCCGCGCCAATCCGCCCTGCGACCCGCGAGTCGCCATCGACCGAACGAACACACCCGGATCGCCATGATGCGCCTGCATCCGAATCCGGTCACCCAGAATCGCCCCACCCGTCGCACGGCTCGAAGGATCGACGGCAATCACCGCAACGGTCTTCTCACGCTTTCGAATCTCCGCCACGAGCGCGCTCGCCAGCGAACTCTTCCCCGCCCCCGCCGGCCCGGTAATCCCGACGATCAGCCCCTCGCCAACAGGCAAATCCGCAGGCAGTGGCGCGCCATTCTCCACCGCCGTCGCCACCTTCGCCAGTTCACGCGGGCTCATCATTAGTCTTTGAGCAACTGCCGCGCAATCACCAGCCGCTGGATCTCGCTCGTCCCTTCGCCAATCGTGCAGAGCTTCACGTCCCGATAAAACTTTTCCACCGGATAATCTTTGATGAAGCCATAACCGCCGTGGATCTGCACCGCCTCATTCGCAATCCACACCGCACTCTCCGAAGCGAACAGCTTCGCCATCGCGGACTCGCGCGTCACGCGTTTCTTCTGATCCAGCCGAGTCGCTGCCCGATACGTCAGCAAACGCGAAGCATCGATCCGCGTCGCCATATCGACCAGCTTGTGCTGAATAGCCTGAAATTCCGAAATCGGCCGCCCAAACTGCTTGCGAATCTTCGCGTACTTCAGCGCCGCATCATACGCTCCCTGCGCCATCCCGATCGAAAGAGCCGCAATCGAAATCCGCCCCCCATCCAGAATTCGCAGGCTGTCGACAAACCCCTCGTCCTGCTTCCCCACCAGTTGCGACGCCGCCACCCGGCAATCCGTGAAAATAACATCGCCGGTTGCACTCGCCCGCAAACCGAGCTTGTTCTCTTTCTTTCCCGGCCGGAATCCCTGCATCCCCTTCTCGAGAATGAACGCCGAAATTCCATGCTGCGCCGCCGCCCGATTAGTGACCGCCATCCCGACGCACACATCCGCATAATGCGCATTCGTCGTGAATGACTTCGCCCCATTGATCACCCAATCGTCGCCGCTGCGAACCGCGGTTGTCCGGGTCCCCGCCGCATCCGAACCCGCTTCCGGCTCCGTCAGCGACCAGCACCCAAGCCACTCGCCCGACGCCAGCTTCGGCAGATACTTCTTCTTCTGTTCCTCCGTGCCTGCTTTATAAATGTGGTTCGAACAGAGCGAAGTGTGCGCCGCAACAATGATCCCCACCGATCCATCCACACGCGAAAGCTCTTCGATGATGATGGCGTACTCCACGTACCCGAGCCCCGCTCCGCCGTACTCCTCCGGGAAGATCGCGCCCATGTACCCGAGCTTCCCCAGCTTGCGAATGACTTCAAGCGGGAACGTCTGCGCCTCATCCCACTCCATCACGTGCGGAGCAATCTCAGCCATCGCGAACTCCCGCACTTCGCGCCGCAGCTGAACCTGTTCAGGGGTGTACTCGAAATCCACGATTTCGATTATGGCAGTTGAATCAGACGGTCCGCTTGCCGTCGATGTAAACGGAATCGATCGCAATTCCGAAACCCGTCCGGAACGTGACCAGGTCGGCGCGTTCGCCCGCCACCAGCCACTTCGACCGGCCTTCCAGATGTATCACGCGCGCCGGATGCGTCGTCGCCATCGCGAGCGCCTCGCTTAGCGAAACCCCCGCCATTCTCATGACGTTCGCGATCCCGTCATTCAGCTTCAGCGCCGAGCCCGCCAGTCGATCGGTCCCTGCCAGAACCACACGGCCGTCCTCGGTGAGATCCGCATCCTGCCGTCCGAGCACATAGCGCCCCGGCTTCGCGCCGGCCGGCGCCGAAGCGTCCGTCACCAGCACTCCGCGTGAAACGGTCTTCGCCCGCAACGCCGACTTCAAAAACGCAGCGCCCAGATGGATCCCGTCCACAATAAAGCTCGCGCTGAGGCGATCTTCCGCAAGCTGATCCCAGATGTAGTTGGGATGCTTCGGCATCACGGAATGCGCCGCATTGCCGATATGAGTCGAGAGCGTCGCCCCCGCATCCACCGCCGCGCGGATCTGATCGGAAGTTGCGGCAGTGTGACCGATGCTCGCGGTCACTCCATCCCGCACAATCGCCCGGATATAGTCCGGAGCGCTGTCATACTCCGCCGAGAGCGTAATCAGCCGGATCTGCCCTTCCGTTGCCTCCTGCCAGCGCTTGTACTCTTCAATATCGGGAGGCCGAACAGAATCGAGCGGATGAGCCCCGCGCGGTCCATCGACCGACGCGATATGCGGACCCTCCACATGGAATCCCGCAATCGCCTTCCCGAGCGGCAGGGCCTTCTTCGCAGCCGCCAGATTCCGCAGGCACCCCGCCATGTCGTCTTTCGGCCCGGTGATGACCGTCGGCAAACACCGCGTCACCCCGGTCGAAACGATCAGTTCGAGCGCCTTCTGAATTTCGGCGTGCGGAGTCAGCGGACGGTTGAAATCGACACCGGCAAAACCATTCACCTGAATGTCGACAAAACCAGGCGCGATCCAGACATCTGCGTTCGCGCCAGCAGGCTTCACCCGGCGCACACTCCGGATCACTTCATCGAATTCGATCTCGAGAACCTCACCAGTCGCGGCATCCCGCCCGGAACAAATCATGCTTTCACCGTTTTATGCACAGCCCATCCACAGGGAACTAACATTCCGCGCCCGTAAGTGATGGAATTAACAGGGCAACAAAGCTGTTGAAATCAGCGCGTAGCCTGTGACTTTCCTGTAGCGCACGCTGTACGAATCACGCTACAAAAGAGCAAGGATAGGCTGGCGCGTGACTCCAGCGGCGAATCTCGGGGGAGACGGCCGCGGCGGGGTTGCGCGCACAGTCATCTGCAACTAGAAAGCGATGGCGTCTTTTTTCGCATCGACTTTCGATGCGTCCAGGCCTTCTACCTTCTTCAAACCGTCGAGATCCTTAAAATCGCCATTTTTTGTCCGGTATGCCACGATGGCGTCCGCCAGCTTCGGATCGATACCAAGGCTCTTGGCGAGCTGATCGGATGTCGCCTTGTTCACGTTGACCTTGGCGGGCGCGGTTCCGAGGTTCTTGCTCAGGTAGTCGAGCACGACCCCGTAGTCCGCGTCGCTGATCGACAGGCCCTTCTCGGTCATCGTGGTGATCGTACGATCCCAGTCATCGGCGCTCTTGTGGGAACTGGACCACATCTCCGCGCCATGACACGACGTGCAGATGCGGACCGTGGTGGCCTTGCCGGGGCCGTCTGGAATGTCATCCTGCGCCCACATCGGGACGGCGGCAATTGCTGTCAGCAAAATCAGGGTTTTCATCATATTTGGGCTTTCTGTTCCTCTTTTTTTATACCGCACTCGCACAGACCGGGATGTAAGGGAGCGTCACGATATAATCCTGAACGAAGGAGAGTTATGAACAAACTGATCGTTACGTTTCTGGCCTTGATGGCTACCGTGAGCGGAGTGGCGCTCGCCGCGGATGCGACAGCGGGCAAGGCCATCTTCGATAAAACCTGTAAAGGTTGCCACGGCGATGCCGGCGCTACCCCTAACGACGCGCTTGCCAAGATGATGCAGGTTACGATCCCGACCCTCGCCGATCCTCAGTTCCAGGCATCCAAAACGGATGACGACATCAAGAACGCCATCACCAAAGGCCACGGGAAAATGCCAGCCCAGAAGAGCGTTCCGGCCGACCAGGTCGACAACGTCGTCGCGTACGTCCGCAGCCTGAAAAAGTAGCCGCCCTTTTCGCGCCATAATAATAAAGACGGGCGTGTGGAACCAGGGTTTCACATTGCCCGTCAGAGGGCATATGTTCCGCCGGGCCATTCCGCTTCTGTTGATCGTTTCTTCGGCCCTGCTGGCCCAAATCGGCGTCGGTCTGCCCGGAACTTATCCCGGCGGTACCTATCCGGGCGGCACCACGTACCCGGGCGGCCGATATCCCACTGGCACCACCTACCCCGGAAGCAGCCCCTATCCCACCAGCGGCAGCTGCCCCAACGGCCGGGCCCCCGTAAATGGCACTTGCTCCGGCGCTCCGTACCCGGGCGGGTCTCCCAACATACCCGGCGCCTACCGGACCCTCAGCGGCAATCTTCGGGAAATCTACTCCTCGGATCTGGTGCTCGAAACCGACGATTCCCAGATCATCCGAATGCAGATCGCGCCTAATGCGCAATTCCAAACGCAATTCGGGCGAGGAAGCCCCTCCGACTTCAATCTCGGCGACTACGTCATGGTGGAAGCCCAGCAGGACATGAACAGTAACTACCTCGTCCGGCTCGTCCGATTCGAGCGCGCTGCCACGAACGAAGAGCGCATCGCGGCCCGCCGCCCCCTGAACGTCTCGATGCACGACAAGGATTATCCCGGAGCGGATCAGAAAACCGATAAGAAGAAGAAAAAGGACGACTCCTCCGCTTCTCCCACACAGACCACCAGCAACGCCGCTGACGATAGCGATCCCGACCGTCCACACCTGAAGCGAGCCAGTTCCAGCGGCGGCAGCGCGAAATCGGATACGCCGGTCGAAACCGCGAGCGTCGCGCCCATGGATGACGATCCCGGCCGGCCGCACCTGCATCGCGGCGCCCCTACAGCCAGTGAGTCGGCCTCCGATGACGGCATGCCTCCCCGCCCCACCGTCCGGGCGACGGAGGTGAACGGCGTCACTCAGGTTCCGGCGGTGACGGATAGTGTCCTGCCAACGCCCTCTGGCGTTTCCGCCACTAACGATCCGGTGATCGATAAAGCCCGGGAAACGGCCTTCGAGTTTACCGAAACCCTGCCGAACTACACGGTGAAGCAGTTCACCACGCGTTACGTAGCCGCCAACGCCAGGCGCGCCGATACCAGCTGGCAGCCCCTCGATGTGGTGAGCGCCGACGTGATCACGGAGAACGGTAAAGAGCGCTACGAAAATATTTTGCGCAATGGCAAACCGACGAAAGATGTAGAGGAGACCGGTTCCTGGTCCACGGGCGAATTCGCCAGCACCCTGCAGGCGATTCTCTCGCCGGCGAGCGACGCGCTGTTCACGAATAAGAAATCGACGACGATTGAAAATCGCCCCGCGTGGCACTACGACTTCATGATCGAGCAGCCGCGCTCCAGCTGGCAAGTGTATGCGGGCGGCTCGCGGTATCGCCCAGCTTACGGCGGCTCCATCTGGATTGACAAGGAAACCTCGAGGGTGCTGCGCATCGAAATGGATGCCCGCAAAATCCCGAATGAGTTCCCGCTTGATCACGTGGAGTCCGAAGTGGATTATGGCTTTGTCACCATCGGCACGAAGAAGTATGTGCTGCCCACCCATTCGGAATCGCTGAGTTGCAACCGTGGCACGACCGAATGCAGCCGGAACGCGATCGACTTCCGCAACTACAGGAAATACGGCGCGGATTCGAGCGTTACGTTCGATGCGCCGACGGCTTCGAAGTAGCCACTTGGCGCAGGCTCGCGGCAGGAATTTCGATCCACCATCCGGTGGCGTCCTTGAGCGTAGCCCAGCCTGCCCGCGACGTATCCACGATCAGTTCGCTCCCGAAATCCGCACGCACGGCCTGGGTTCGTTCTGTCACGCGGAGCAGGTCGGCGCGGACGCGGTTGCCACCGGGTTTCGTGGCAATCTGGAGTTCTTCCGGCCGTGCGCAGAGCGTGACGCGATCGCCCAGGAAGCAGCCGCGCAGATGCGGGCCCTCGATCTCGGTGTCAAGAAGCCGGATGCGGCTGGTCTGGCGGCCGGGATCGAGCGCCAGCACTTCGGCGTCGTAGATATTGAAATCGCCAAGTAATCGCGCCGCCTCGACTGACCCGGGATTCCGCAGCAAATCGAGCGGCGAGCCCCGATGGAGGATCGCTCCTGCCGAATAGATGAGAACCTGATTCGCCAGCGCGAAGCATTCTTCCGGATTGTGAGTGACGAGCAGGATTGGAATCGCGAGCGATTCCCGAATCTCGAGGATGATGGAGTGCAGTTCGGCGCGAAGACCGGCGTCCAGGCCTGTGGCCGGCTCGTCGAGCAGCAGAACATCGGGTTTGGCGATCAAAGAGCGTGCGATCGACGCGCGCTGCTTCTGTCCGCCGGAAAGCTCATGCGGATAGCGACCAGCCAGATCCGTGATGCGAAAGCGGTCGAGCAGTTCGGCGATTCGGCGATGCCGTTCGAGGCGCGGGAGGCGGCTGGCTGCGAAGGCGAGATTCGCCCGCACGGTCATGTGGGGGAAGAGCGCGTCATGCTGGAAAACGTAGCCGCACTGCCGATCTCGCGGCGGCAGATGAACTTTTGCGCCGGAATCAAAGAGGATGCGGTCATTCAGCAGAATTCGTCCGGAATCAGGCGCGGAGAACCCGGCGACGGAATCGAGCGTCAGCGTCTTCCCTGACCCGCTGGGCCCGTAGAGGGCGGTGACGCCGGCGGGTGCATCGAATTCGATGCTCAGCGAAAAACCCGCCGAATCCGGGCCGGGAGCGAATCGTTTAGCGATGGTGGCGCGGAGCATTTATCGGGCCACGCGCCTTCTCTCGAGACGATTCGCGACCAGCACTACGGCGGCGGTCAAAATCGAGATGACGATTACGAGAATGCGGGCGGTCAGAGTGTCGCCGGATTCCACAGCGTCAAAGATCGCGATGGCAGCAGTCTGGGTGCGATGCGGAATGTCCCCCGCGACCATGAGGGTAGCGCCGAAATCTCCGAGAGAACGAGCGAATGCCAGAACGGCCGCCGCCGCGATCGGGCGTCGGGCGAGAGGCAGGCTGACGCGCCAGAACAGCCGCCATTCCGAAGCGCCCAGGCTGCGCGCCGCTCGTTCGCAGGCTATATCGACCGATTCGAGAGCCGCTCGCGACGACTTGATCATGAGCGGAATCGCGTGGAGCGTGGAGGCGATCACAGCCGCTTTCCACGTGAAGACGAGCGGCGATCCCGTCACCGCTTCCCACGCCTGTCCGATCCAACTGGAGCGGCCAATCACGACGAGGAGGTAATAGCCGAGAACCGTAGGAGGAAGAGCCAGCGGCAGCATAGCGGCGGCATCGAGAGCATCCCGCCCCGGAAAATCGCGGTTGGCCAGCAGCCAGGCAATCCACAACCCGAGTCCGAGGGAAATGAGCGTCGCAACACCCGCGACTTCGAGACTGAGCCAGAGCGGAAACCAGTCGACGCGCATCAGGATGGATACTTATTGTGGCACGCCCGCTACTCGACTACGGGCACGAGTCCGGAGTCGATGATTCG
>DASYCD010000144.1:0-10821 GCA_036500405.1 Bryobacteraceae bacterium | reverse complement strand
AGTCGGCGCCAAGGTCATCGACGAACGACGCTTTGTTATCCACCTGGCTCTCGTCCACGCCGAGCTGCTCTACGATGATCTGCTTGACTTTTTGTTCAACAGCTGATGCCATACGACCTCCAATATACACTGAAGCGCCGGCCTGCCGGGGAAAAATCTTTCCCGGCCGGCGAACCGACAGGCGACGCAAAGTTTTGATTCTACACTACGGTTGTCAGCGCGGTGGGAAAATCATGGCGTCTTTATAAAGGCGCACCGCGGGATCGGTGAAATGCCGCACAGACGTTGCGGCGCACAGCGTCATGGGATGCTCAAAGCATCACCGGCGAACTGGCAGTCATTCTGATATCGACGCGCAATCCACTCAACATTGGAGCGGCGGCGCGCGCGGTCGCGAACTTCGGTTTCAGCGATCTGCGATTGGTGGATCCATACGATGTGGCGTTCCGCGAGGCGGTGTCCGCTGTAGGCGGCGCGCATGTGTTGCAGAGCGCGCGCGTGTTCGGAAGCGTGGCGGAAGCGACGGCGGATTGCTCGCTGATTTTGGGGACGACGGCTGGTCAGCATCGCGTACCGAAGCAGGTGATTGAGCGGCTGGAAGCAGGCGCGGAGGCGGCGCGGCGGCATGAGGGGCGCGTGGGGCTTTTGTTCGGAAGCGAAAAGTTTGGGCTTTCGAACGAAGAAATGAGCCATTGCCATAGGCTGCTGCGGATTGCGACTTCGGCGGGTACGCCTTCGATGAATCTGGGGCAGGCTGTCGCGGTGTGTTTGCATGAGCTGGTGCGCGATGCGGGCGCGGCGCCGGAGGATCGGATTGAACCTCTGGTTGAGGCGGGGGTCGCGCCGGTCAGCGGTGAGGATGCGGAGCACATTACGCGGATGCTGCTTGAGGTGCTGGATAAATCGGGATATATGAACCGGATCACGGCGGTATCGACGGAGCAGAAGATCCGGCGGTGGGTGCGGCGGCTGGAGATCCGGAAAAGAGATGCACCGCTGCTGTTGGGGATCCTGCGGCAGATTTTGTGGAAGTTCGGGAAACCCCGCTAGTCGAGGACCGATTGCGCCGAGCAGAAGCTCGGCGGCAGGGCCGAAGCCCCGCCCTACAACGGTTCTGAAAAGTTTTTTTGTAACGGGGCTGGTGGCGCGTAGTTATAGTAGATGTCCTACAGTAGGATATCTACAATATGAAACCTTCCCGAGTTGAACTGCTGCAGGGCACGCTGGACCTGCTGATTCTGCGAACACTTCTCACAGGGCCTTCGCATGGGCATGCGATTGCGAAACACATACAACGCACTTCGGAAGAACTGCTGCAGGTGGAGACGGGGTCGCTGTACCCCGCGCTTCATCGCCTGGAAGCGAAGGGGATGATCGCGCCTTACTGGGAGCCCGATCAGGGCGGGCGCGCCCGCTTCTACAAGCTGACTGCGGCTGGGCGGAAACACCTTGCGGCTGAGCACTCGAAGTGGGAGAAGGTTTCGCGGGCGATTGGGCTGATTCTGAATCCGACGGAGGAGAAATCGTCATGAGCTCTTTCTTTCGCAAGCTGGGCTGGTTCGCACAGCGGCCTGGGCGGGAAGCGGAGTTGCGCGAGGAGCTTCAGTTTCACCTGAAGACAGAGATGGAAGAGCGCAAGCGAAATGGCTGCGGCGAAGAAGAAGCGCGCTTCGCGGCGCGGCGCGAGTTGGGAAATCTTGCGCTGGTGGAAGAAACCACCCGCGCGTCATGGGGCTGGGCTCGCGTGGAACAGATTGCCCGCGATGCGGCTTATGGATTCCGGCAACTGCGGCGAAGCCCGGGATTTTCGGCGATTGCAATCGCGACGCTGGCGCTGGGGATCGGCGGCGTCACCGCGATGTTCAGCGCAGTGGACGGTGTTTTGATCCGCCCCCTGCCCTATGCGGACGCGGACAGGCTGTCGATGATCTGGGACTGCGAGGGTCCACGGCAGGAAGCTGACGATCTGTGCAAGAGCCAGCCCGCGCCCGCGGAGTATCTGGAGTGGCGGCGGCTGAACAGTGTGTTTACCGATCTTGCGGTTACCGAGCCCGGCACGGCGAGCCTCACGGGCGGCGATATTCCCGAACAGGTTTCCGCGCGGAATGCGACCGGTAATCTCTGGCGCGTGCTCGGAGTGAGGGCGCAGATGGGGCGCACGTTCACGGAAGCGGAAGATACGAACGGCGCGCGTGTGGCCGTGATCAGCCACGGATTGTGGATCCGGCGCTACGGGGGATCGCTGGACGTGGTGGGCCGCAAGGTGGTCATCAACGGCCTTTCGTATGAAGTGATCGGAGTGATGCCGCGCGAATTTTATTTCCTGCCGGCGCGCGATATCGACATCTGGATGCCGGCCTCTTTCGAGCCGTGGAAACGGCAGAGTTTCGGCTGGCACTCCGCCCAGGTGGTGGCGAGGCTCAAGCCGGGCGTGACGCTGGAGCATGCGGCGGCGTCCATGGCCGCACTCAGTCTGCAGGTCACGGGGAAACGCTCCCGGCCGCATACGGTCAGGATGATCGGGCTGCGGGAGGAGATGGCGGGCAAGACGCAGACGGAATTGCTTGTTCTGCTGTACGCTTCCGCCGCGCTGCTGCTCATCGCGTGCGTGAATCTTGCGAATCTGCTGCTTGCGCGTGGAGCGAGCCGGGGCCGCGAAGTCGCGGTGCGCGCGGCGCTGGGGGCGGCTCGCGGGCGTCTGACCGCGCAATTCCTGACGGAGAGCCTGGTGCTCGCCGGACTCGGCACTATGGCCGGACTGCTCCTCGCTCTTCCGGCGATGCGATTTCTGGAATTGCTGACGCCGGAGACGATGGGGGCGGTTCACCTGACTATCGACTGGCGGGTGCTCGCGTTCACGGCAGCGATCGCGATCGGCGCGGCGGTGATATTCGGGCTTGTGCCGGCGGTGCGCGGGGCGGGAACCGATCCGCAGACGGGATTGCGGGAGGGAGGGCGCGGCTCAACGGGCGGCCGCGGCTTCGTATTCCAGCATGGGCTGGTGGTGATTGAAACTGCTCTTGCGGTTGTGCTGCTTGCAAGCGGCGGCTTGTTGTTCCAGACGTTCCAGCACCTGCGGAAGGCCGACTTCGGGATCCGGACGGAAAAACTTCTGACCTTTGAAACACCGCTGACCCGTTATCCCGAGTTCGACCGGCGCGTGGCCTTTGTGAATGCCGAACTCGATCAGGTGCGGGCGATTCCGGGCGTGCTCAGCGCCAGTGCGGTTTCGCGGCTGCCGCTGGGGGCCGATCAGGCAACCTTCTATCAGTTTGCCGGCCAGCCGAGGGAGGCCGCCAGAGATCAGGTGGCGCTGTTTCGCATCGTGACCCGCGACTACTTTTCAACGGTGGGCGCAACGCTGCGCGAAGGCCGATTCTTCGAAGCTTCGGACAGGCGTTCGGAAGCGCCGGTGGTGGTGGTCAACGAATCGTTCGCGAATCTTCATTTTCCGGGAGCTTCTCCGATTGGAACGCGATTTCAGTTCGGGCAGATTGGCGATCGGGATGACTACTGGTACAGAATCGTGGGCGTGGTGAAGCAGATTCGCGAGACCGGCTTCGGGGAGAAGGAAAAGCCCGCGGTTTACCTGCTGCACGAGCAGACCGATCAATGGACGACGGGGGGAGCGCAGCCGAGGTCCATTGTGGTGCGCACCGCGGCTACGCCGGCATCCGTTATTCCCTCGATCCGACGGGCGATTCAGTCCGTAGATGAGGACCAGCCTACGTGGAAGATTCAGACGGTTGAGGAAATCCTGAGCCATCAGTTGGCGACGCCGCGGCAGAGCGCCACGCTGATGATTGCGTTTGCGGTTTTGGCGCTGGTGCTCGCGTCGCTGGGGATCTACGGGGTACTGTCTTACGCGGTGACGCAGCGGACCAATGAGATTGGCGTGCGGATGGCGCTGGGGGCGACCTCGGGCGAGGTTCTGTTTTCGTTCGGCAGGCGCGGGGTGACCCTGACGATCGGTGGGCTGGCGATCGGGCTGGGGCTGAGCGTTCTGGCGGCCCGGCTGATGACAGCGCTGTTTTATGGGGTGCGGCCGGATTACGGGCCGAATGTGGCGGCGGTGTCGATCATCCTGCTGGCTGTGGCGGCGCTGGCGAGTTTTATACCTGCACGCCGGGCGTCGTCTGTGGATCCGATGGTCGCGCTTCGGAATGAGTAAGGCGCTTACCGAAGGCCTGCCCTACAACTTCCGCGGCGCTGACTATTTGCTTAGCTTCTTGTTGTACTCGCGCCAGGAGTCGCTGTAGCCGGGAGTGACGACGTTCGGGCTGGGGCTGCGGACGCTGCCGTCCGAGCCGTCGGCCTTCTTGCGGAGCATGAGTTCGAGCTGATCGAGCTCCGTCATTGCCTGGCTGGCGATACGGGCGGCGAGCTCGGCGTCGCCTGCGGCGAAGCGCGCGGGGTCGAGAGCCTGCGTCCGGTTCACGAGGTCCTGATATTCGCGGGTGAGTTGCGGGTCGCCCTGGACCTGCCCACGAAGCTGGCTGAGTTGGCGCTGGATCTGGTTATAGGCCTGGTCCTGCTGGGCGCGGGTGCGGACTTCGGGCGCGTTGGCGGGCGTGTTGCCGTAGCCCTGCGGGTTGTTGTAATAGCCGCCGGCCCACGGGCCGCCATTCCATGCGCCACCACCGTTCATGGGTCCGCCACCGGCGCGCGGGCCGTTATTGCCGCCACCGCCTTGCGGACTGCCGCCGCCACCCGGCTGGTTGCCGGCTTGCTGCCCTTGTCCTTGACCTTGGCCTTGGCCCTGTTGTCCTTGTCCCTGACCCTGGCCTTGTTGTCCCTGCTGGCCCGGCTGATTACCGGCCTGTTGGCCTGGTTGCTGACCCTGACCCTGTTGGCCTTGCTGGCCGTTCTGACCCTGCTGGCCTTGCTGACCTGGCTGATTCCCCTGGCGTCCACCGCCGCGATTCATCATGCCCTGAATGAGCGCCTGCGTCTGGGTCCGGATGTTCTCGAGATTGTTCACGGCGTTCTGCGCCTGCTGGGTGCGGTCGGCTCCTTCGCCTCCCTTGGCCGCTGACTGCTGCGCGTTCTTCAGATCGTCGCGAAGCTGGTTGAGCGCCTGCGTCACCGGAGCCTGACGCATCACCATCGCGCCACCCTGACCGAATTTGATGTACTGCTCCGAGGTCTGCATGCGCGATTCGATTTCGTTCTGCTGAGCACGGCCGGAAGCGTCCCGGAGCTGCTTCGCAACATCGGGCTGCGTGCCGGACACGGCGCGCGTGGCCTGCTGGAGTTGCTTCTGCAGGTCCGAATAGTTCTGGCGCAGACTTCCCTGCTCGTTCGCCATCTGCTGCTGGGCGCGTTCGTCCGGTTCAGTGCCTGAGCCGAATGTGCGGCGCATCTGCTGTTCGAAATCCTGCTGCTGCTGGGCGAGGCGATCGGCGCGATTCGAGAGGTCCGCCATCTGGCTGCCGGTCTCCTGCTTCTGCATGTTCTGCATCGACTGATTAGCGGCCTTGATGGCATCCGCGGCGCGCTGCGCATTCTCGGCCGTCTGGCCGGGATTCTGCTGGCGGCTGGAGGCGGCATCGCTCATGGCGCGTTCGGCTTGCTGGATCTGGCGCATGACCTGATCGAGCTGGCTCTGCTGACTCTGGCTCAGACCGCTTTCGCCCCGTGAGAGCGATTGCTGACCTTGCCGGCCACCCTGCTGACCTTGCTGACCGGAACGGCCCTGCTGGCCACTCTGCTGACCATTCGAAGCCTGCTGCTGGCCGGACTGCTGCCCTTGCTGGCCCTGTTGCCCTTGTTGACCCTGCTGTCCTTGCTGGCCTTGTTGACCTTGCTGCTGGCCATTCTGGAGATCTTCCATCTGCTGGCGAAGCTGTTCGGCTTCGCGGCGCAGCATCTCCTGCTGGTATTTGCTCTGCGCGAGCTGCTGCGGATTGAGCTGCTGTTGCTGGCGCGCAAGGTCCTGCTGACGGCGCGCAAGATCCTGAAGCTTCTTCATCGCATCATCGAGCTTTTGCTGCGCCTGTTGCTGCGCATTGCCGCCCGCGCGCGAATTAGTCTCGTACTGGTTTTGTTCCTTATCGAGCTCGAGGTCGAACAGGTTGGCAAGATCGCGGCTGGCTCCGCCGCCACCGCCGCCTCCACCACCGCCACCGTTGCGGGTGATCTGGATCTGAATATCGCGCGAAGTCGCTTCCGCGCGCAGCAAATGCTGGAGGGCTTCGCGTTCGTGCGGAAGCGCATCCTGGAATGACTGAGTCTTCAGCTTTTCGGACGCCGGAGTCATGGAGGCGATTGCCGCATCCACTTCTTTGATGTACTGATTGAACGCGGCGCCGGCTTCATCGAGCTGGCGGGCCTTGACGCGATTCGAGAGCGACTGTTCCTGATCGCGCAGTTTGCTCTGCACTTCAGAGAGATACTTCGCGGTATCCGCCGCCGATGCCTTCGCTTTCGCGTCGCCCTTCAACTGGTTGAAGGTCGCCGAGATGATTTCCTTTTCGCGTTCGGAGATCTGCTCGTCTTCACCGCCGCCGCCCCCGCCGCCACCACCTCCGCCGCCACCGGCCTGCGAGAAGTTGTATTCGAACGGAATGGCCTGGATGAACATCATGTCCGTCTGCTGCGTGTTCTTTCCGTCACGCGCGACGGCGTACATGCTGACGATATCGCCAGGAACGGCCTTGAAATCTTCCATCGAGAGCGTGGTCGTGCCATCGACCTTCTTCGCGCCTTTGGCCTTCAGCAGGTCGATTGTCTTTTCCGCGGCGCCGTTCACGGCATAGTGCAGCGAGAGTTCCTGCAGCGGATAGTCGTCTTCGGCGGAAACCTGGACGCCGACTTCTTCGATGGGGCTGACTTTGGCGTCGCGGCCGGGCCTGGTGATGCGCACGCTGGGCGGCGTCACTTTGCGGGCTTCGATGAAATAGTCGTCACTGATGCGGACGACTTCACCCTGGTACAACACGCCCACGTGATACTGGCCGTCTTTGGAGATGGTTACAGTGGCGTTGGTCGTATTCTTTTTACTGGCGTCAACTTTGCTCGCGTCGAGTTTGAGGGGATCGCCCGGATCGAAAACGAGCTGGCCGTCGCTGAGCGGGCGGTCGGTTTCGATTTCGAGATGGGCGACGGTGCCTTCGACTGCGCGAAGGTCACCGCCGGGATTTTCCGTAGCGGACGGCATACCGGACCAGGACGGATAGTTATAGGTCACGGCGATGTTCTTCACGCCCGGCAGATCCACGGTGTGGAGTTTATAGGTAGATGATTTGATGCCGTCGGCTTCCACATAGTATTCGACATCTTCCGGCAGTCCAATAAAGGTAAAGTCGAAGCCGGAACCGCCGCTTTCCACCTGCATGGGGGCCTGTTCCCATTTACCGGAACTGGAGTAGCGAGCCCAGAGGCTGGCTTTCGAAGTGGTGAAGCCGTTCAGATGGGCGACGACGGGCTGGTCCGCGCGGCGCCGCACGGTTTTGGAACCGGGAGTGACGGCAACGCTGTAAACACCCTGTTGAGCGGCGTCTCTGGGCAGGCTGCCCCAGAGCACCTGAGCGCCGTAGCCGAAAACGCCGGGGCCCCAGAACATCAGCCAGGCAAGAACACCGGCGGCGGCGGCGCCGAACGCCGCGAAGCCCAGAATGTGGCGCTGTTCGACAATTGCTTCGGGCTGGGCGTCCTTCGTGAGGGAGAGCGCATCTTCGGCGAGGAGCGGGAGGAACGGATCGTCCGCATTGGTCTGCTGCTTCTCGTGGAACGTCAGCAGGCGCTGATCAAAACCGGGGCGGCGGCGTTCAACTTCGCCCGCGGCGCGGCGGCGATTCATCCGAAGCAGCGGAACAATCAGGGCCACCGCCACCACGGCTCCGATGCCGAGGAACAGCAGGGCGCGTCCTGCGAGCAGGCTGGAGGGCGTGAAGGCGGAACCCATCATGACGCCGACGATGACGAGGGTGAGCACGAGCGCAATGCCCACGGTGGCGGCGGCGCCACGGGTCCACGCAAACAGCCGCAGCCGCTTTTCCAGCCGATCGAGATACTGAGCCAGACTTGTTATCGGATTCATGCTGCTTCCTTACCGGCGGTCTCTATGTGCCGGTTGCCAACGATCGTTTCCGCAATTGCCATCAGCGCCAGAAGCGCTACTACCCACCACCAGAGCTCTGAGGGCTCTTCATTCTTATTGCCGGCGGCCGATGCCGCGGTTCCGGAGAACGTTCCTACACCCGTATTTTTCCACAAATTCAGAGTGTCAGGGTTCAACTGGGTAAAATCGGATTCGCGCCTGTCCGGATTCACCGCCGCCATCTCTTCGCGGCCGTTGGCGCGCCGGATATCGTAGTAGCCCTGGGTCGGGAACTGGAACGTGCTGGCTTTGGCCGATTCCGAGAGCGACATGACGCGCTTGCCATCGGGGCCGACGATTTCAACCGGCACATTCTTTTCTTTCACGGTTCTGAGATCGACGTACGAACCCACCCGATAGTTTGCCCGCGCCATTCCGATGCCGCCCATCTCGTGGGTGGTCTGCTCAATGAAGGGCAGCCAGACGGGCTGGAGCGGGAGATTGTTCGCGACGTTATCGAGGGCCGAGGCAAAGACGAGGACGTGGCCCTCACCGGCCTTGCGGTCGACGAAAAGTGGGGAACCGTCCGAAAGACGCGCGGCGATGCGGGTGTCCGCGTCCTGCGGAATAGTCAGCTTCGCCATCTGAAGGAATTCGACGCCGCCCCAGTTTTGACCGGAGCCGAAGGACGGATAAGAATTATCGATCTGGGAGACGGTAAGCGGGTGGTCGTGATCCACATTCAGGGTGCGTAGCTGGAGAAGCTGGATGCCGGCAGCGGGCAGCTTCGCGCCAGCCACGGAATTCTTGCCGAGAGTGATCAGGACGGAGCCACCCTTCTGGACGTAGCGATTGATTTCGTCATCCAGGCGCTGGGGCAGCGGGCCGGTGTCTGAAAGGATCACGAAGGCGTACTTTGAAAGCTGTGCGCCGCCAGCCTGTTCGGTCGTCTGGACATCGACAGTAAAAGCGGCTTCCGTCGCCGCTTCAAGCGCGGTGCGGACATAGAGGGGGCTATTAATATCGCTTGCGCTGTGAACGAGCAGCGCGGGTTTGGGATCGCTGCGCTCGACGGCGAACAACCATTTGTCGTCATTCGGGAAAGCGTCGGCGGAATCGATGCGGATCTCGCATTTGGTGACGCCGTACGGGGCATCGAGCGTGAGGAACTCGGCGGTGGCGCGGCCATTGGCTGGCACTTTCACCTGCTTCGATTCAAGAGTTTTGCCGTTGGCGACGAGCGTGACCGTGCGGGTGGAATCCTGCGTATTGAACCCGGCGATGGTGGCGAGGGTGCGGACCTTCTTCGTGTCAAAGACGCGGCGTGGCGCATCGACGGACTCCACGGTGAAGTTCGGGATGAACTTATCGGCGTAGGAGTGGAGAACGAGCTTGGTGCCGGGGTCGAGACGCGCATCGGCGAAGCTGGCGGGCCAGGAGGATTTCTGATCGTCCGTGAAGACTTCGGCGGTAATGCCGGTTTTCAGGGATTCGGCGGTGGAGCGGAGAACGCGGGAGAGCTCGCTGTAGGAGCTGGCGTCATCGCCGGGCTCGATCGACTGAATGGCGGCGCGGAGGGCGCCTTTATCGCCGGTCATTTCAGTCAGCAGCTTGGCCGCGCCGCCGAAGGTGATGACCTGACCGCGGTCGCTATCGCCGAGTGAATTGACGGCGCTGAGGGCGTCGGCTTTCGCGCGGGAGAAGCGGTCGGCTTGCCTCATGCTGAACGAGTTATCGAGCGCAATCACGACGCGCTTGCCGGAGGTCATGCCTGCGGCGACTGACGAGCGCACGAACGGGCGCGAAAAGGCGAGGACCAGGAGGAAGATAAACAGGCAGCGCAGCGCGAAGAGCAGAAGATATTTCAGACGGCGGTGCTTGATGGAGCTCTGCGTTCGCCGCTCGAAAAACATGAGCGAGCTGAAGGGCATCGGCGTCTGCTTGTACTGGCGGAGCAGATGGATGTATACCGGCAGGCCGAGCGCCGCAAGACCGCCGAGAAACCAGGGGGAGAGAAAGCCCACTTACATCCTCCTCTGGCGTATTGCGAGATAGTTGCGCAATCCCTGATCGAGCGGCTTCGAGGTGTCCATGAAAACGTATTCGAGACCGGCTTTCGCCGCTTCGTCGCTCAGATCTTTGATGTGCTGGTCGATCTTCTGCTTGTATTCGTGCTTTGCGTAATCCGGCGTCACTTCGAAGGCGGTATTGTCTTCGACGTCGTAGAGGAGCACGGGATCGCGAAAACGCGGCGCGATTTCCTGCGGATCGAGCAGATGGAACAGCACGACTTCGTTGCCGTGATAGCGCAGCGGTTCGACGGTTTTGCAGATCTTTTTCGGATCGTCGTAGAAATCGGAAATTACGATCACAATGCCGCGGCGATGCAGATACTGCTGGAAATGAAAAAACGGCTTGGCGAAATCGGTGCGCTTGCCGGCTTCCGCTTTATCGACGGCGTGCAGGATGCGCGTGAGCTGACCCTGGCGCGTGGAGGGCGGCACGTAGTTGATGACGTCTTCATCGAAGACGATGAGACCGGTCGCGTCACGCTGCGTGGAAGAAAGATACGCGAGCGAGGCAGCCATGAAACGGCCGTAATCGAGCTTGGTGATCTTGCCCGAGGTGTAGCCCATGGAGGCGCTGGTATCGAGCAGGATCAGCAGCTGCGAATTGGTTTCGCCGCGGAAGCGTTTGAGATAGACGCGGTCCATGCGGGCGAAGACGTTCCAATCGACGTGGCGCAGGTCGTCGCCTTCCACGTAGGGACGGTATTCGGC
>DASYCD010000143.1:0-8692 GCA_036500405.1 Bryobacteraceae bacterium | reverse complement strand
CGAGGTGAGGATTTTGAGTTCCTGCACGGCGTCCATGTTCGGTTCGTAGTGCAGCGTGCTGTTGGAGCCGGTATCCATGTCGGAAATACCGTCCACCGTAAAGTTCATGGTCAGGGTCGAGTTGCCCTGAATCGTGAAGCCTTTAATCTGGTTCGGGCCGGTCACGTCGCGTCCCTGTGAGCCGGTGTCGATGACACCCGGCACCAAACGCATGTAACCGAAAAGATCGCGTCCTTTCAGCGTCAGGCTTTCGAGGTCCGCGGTGTTGATGGTAGATGATTTTTCAGCGCTGGCGAGCTGAATCTGCGAGATTTCGGCGGTCACGGAAACGGAATCCGAAACGCTGCCGAGCGTGAGGGTAATTTTACCCGCGTTGTGGGTTTCCTGAGCGGCCACATTCATATTCGTGACGGTGGTTGCTTTGAAACCGGTTGCCCGAACGGTGAGGTTGTAAACGCCGGGATCCAGCTGAAGGAAGCGGAAGGTGCCGGTGTTGTCTGTGGTTGCGCTTCGAGTTGCTTTGGTTGCGGTATCCGTGAGGGTGACAGGCGCGTTACTAACCACCGCGTCCGCCGGGTCCACTACGGTGCCTACCAGAGAGCTCGAAACTGTTTGGCCATACATGCCGACGCACGAAAGCGCCAGCGCAAAAAACATGCGCGTATAGTTCTTCAATTTCTTAATACCTCTTAATTATTCGACCCCTGACTTTCCATCAGTTTCGGCAGAAAAACACACCTGGACCGACAAAAAGCGACTGGGGTAAAACTAACACCGGTTTTTTTTGCTGTCAACCCGTCCAGGCAGGATGACAAACTCACGAAGCCATTCAAATAATTGATTACATGGTGATTAAAATGAAATTCTACGAAGATAGAACCAGGGGTCAGGAGGACGACACCGGGCTTTAAATTCTGTATCGTAAAGTTTCGAAAAATGTCAAGCGAACACCAAAAACCGGCATCGACCAAGGGGCGATACCGGTTTAGGTGTTTAAGGGTTTGTAAACTTTTTCTAAGGCTTCCCTAAAATTGAACTCTTGCCGTAAATGCCAGAATTCGATTTGCCTGGGCGCCGTTTATATAACCGATCTGCGAAGGATTCGTTACCTGGTTGGTCGTGTAGTTGAAGTTGACCGTCGTGAAGAGCCCGTTAGGTTCTGTATGGTTGAATACGTTGTAAGCCTGCATCTGCAACCGCAAAAGTCGCTTTTCGCTGCCGAGGGGAAAATTCTTTGTCAGCGTCATATCGAAGTTGGTCCAGTGAGGGAGCGAAAGATCGCCTGCCCCGCCACCCATGCTGCCGAGCACCGGTCCACCGGCAAGTGAATTGTTCGGACCTGTGAAGTTGACCGATGCCATGGAAAACGCGGATCCGTTGAAGTAGACTTGGCCGTTTCCATTGGTCGGCAGGTTTGCATAGGGATTTCCAACTACATTGCAGCGCTGGGTCAGATCCGGCGTTCCCGTCCAGGCATTCCCGCCGCCGTTCGGGGTAGGTGATCCGGAAACGAAACTACAGCTGGGCCAGAATGGCGCGCCGCTCTGAACCGACGTGATGCCGGAGAGTTCCCAGTGGTCGGTAAGCAGTCCGATCCCCCGCAGGCCGAGCGCTTTGCCGGGCGACGGAAATTCGTAGTTGTAGCTGATCACCAGGTTATGGGTGCGGTCTGAAGATTCGCGCCCATAGTAGTACGAATCGTTGCTCGGAATGCCGTTCTGACCCGTCAGCACCGGGTTATAGTTCAGCATCTGCATGGATTTCGAGTACGTGTAGTTGAGGCCCCACGCCAGCCCGTGCGTCATGCGCCGGTTCAGCGTGAAGTTCAGGGCGTTGTAGTTGGTGTAGCCCTTCCACGCCCAGCCAGTCACGGAACCGAGGCCCGGGAAGATGGTGCGCTCAAAGTTCGAGCCTCTGTCTGCGCTGCTGCCGCCGGTTGTCGTCGGGTTCAGATTTGACGGCGTGAAGGGCCAGCCGGTCCCGATCGGAACCCAGTTCAGGTCATAACTGGTCGGCTGATTGAACGACCGGTTGAACGAGTAGCCAATATCGATGACAGTCCCCTGCCCGATGTTGGTCTGGAGATCGAAGCTCGCGGTCTGCGTTGCGTCATGAGGGATATTGCCCGCGAATGGGTACGACTGGCCGGGAGCATTCGGCGGGAGACTCACGCTGTTGATGGCCGGCGCAGCGCTGAGGGTCAACGCTCTGATCTGGTCGAAAGTCAGGTTGCCGACGGTTTCGCGGAACGAAGTGGGGGCCAGACCCGACAGCGAGTAGACGTCATTGCCCTGGAGCCGGTTGAAGAACAAACCCCATCCACCGCGGATAGCGGTCTTTCCGTTGCCGAGCAGATCGTACGCAAAGCCAACGCGTGGCGCGGCCACGATCGCTGTCTGCGAGTACGGATTGCGGGAGACCCCATTTACGCCCAGTACTGCGCTGCCGTCAATGTTATCGCCGGAACCCGGAACCGTGTTGCCGATAAAGCCGGAACTCGCGATGCCGCCGCTCGCAGGATCAACAGCAATCAGGCCGTTCGCGGCCGACGTACAGGTCTTGAGCCCGGTCGCCGGATTGATGGCTCCAGCCGCGACGGTCTGGTCACAGCCGGGCTGATAGAGACGGGGCGCCGTCGCGGGGTTGTAGCGGTCCGTCCTGAAGTTCACGAACGTGTTGTTGAGGTCATACTGCGGTGTCTGATGATAGAAGCGGACGCCGAGATCGAGCGTCAGGCGGCGGCTCGCCTTCCAGTTGTCCTGTGCGTAAAATTCGAAGTTAAAATACTGGGTGTTGTACGACACCGTCGTCGTGTTCTGGCCGTACTGCGACGTCTGGCCGAGCAGCGCCAGCGCGTAACCATTATTCGTATTCAGCGCCGGGACGGACGTGGAAGCGTTGAACTGAAAGGCGCCAGGAAACTGGTCGCTCGCCGGAGAGACCTTGTTGTTCTTTTCCAGATAAGCCCCAAACTTGAGCGCGTGGTGGCCGATCACCTTGCTGAGATTGTCCTGGTAGGTCCAGATCGGGTTGAAGTTTTCGTAGCTACCGGAGCTCGTGCCTTTTGACCGGTTGTAATTCATCGCCTGGCTGGAAACAGGCAATGTTCCCTGGAAAGTAAACGTCGGCAGGATATTTTGATAGCCGTTCACCGGACCCTGCGAGCCGCTCTCGGAGGGTTGCGGAATCGGGAACAGCGTTGGAATATTCGGAATCAGATCGCGCGATTCGCTCGCGTAGTTATCGGTCGTATAGTACGACCAGGTATTCCAGCTTTCGCCTACGGTGACTTCATTGATCAGCGTGGGCGTAATCGTATAGGTCAGCGTTCCGGAGTAGCTGTGACCCGGGTTCGGATGATCGATTGGCTGAATGGGAGGTGGCGTTCCCCCCGGCTCCACGCGGCCTTGCTGCGCGAACTGATCGAAGTTTACGCCGGAGTAGAGCACGGACATATCATCGTGGTCGTTAATCCAGCGGAAATATCCGCTCAGCTTCGAAGTGATGTTCCCGTCGATTCGCAGCACGTCATTGCGGCGCGGATGTGACGCGCTGCCCTGCTCCGTGAAATTATCGACAAACAGCTGGCTGGAAATCGTTGGCGTGTAGTTCGGCAGCGGAAAGAAGTTCAGCATGTTAAGACCTAGCGGATCGATACGCGAGGCCGGGATTTTGTTGCCTGTGAACTGGATGTTGCCGTTGAACGGATCCAGCACGGGCACGGTCACCGGATTGCCGTTGTTATTGCCGAAAGACTGGGAGAAATCACCGGACCTTTCGAGGGCCGTCGGCGTATACACGACCGGTTGCCCACCATTCACAAACTGTCCGGTATATTCCTGCGACCAGAAGAAGAAGAGATGCTTCTTGTCCTTGTTCGCGAGTTTCGGAATATAGGCCGGCCCGCCGATGCTGTAGGTCTCGATGTTGTAGCGATACGGTTGGCGCGGTGTCGCAGCGCCGTTCTTGAGCGTGTGGTTGTTCAGCCAGCTATCTGCATTGAACTGCTCGTGCCGATGGCTCCAGTTGAAGGTCCCGTGGAAATCTCTCGTGCCGCTTTTCGTGACCACCGTGATGGTGCCGCCCGAATTGCGCCCGAATTCCGCCTGATAATTCGACGTGAGGACGCGTAGCTCCTGTACGGAGTCCATGTTGGGCTCGTAGTGGAGCGTTGAATTCGAACCGGTATCCATGTCAGTGATACCGTCCACCGTGAAGTTCATGGTGTTCGATTGATTTCCCTGAATCACAAATCCGCGGATCTGATTGGGGCTGGTGACGTCACGGCCCTGCGAGTTGGTATCGATAACGCCTGGTACGAGCTTCATGTATCCGAAAAGATCGCGGCCCTTGAGCGTGAGGTTCTCCAGATCCGCTGAGTCAACTGTGCGGGATTGTTCGGAGCTCGCGAGTTGAACCTGCGCGACCTCGGCCGTCACGGAGACAGATTCCTGCACGTTGCCGAGTTGCAGGGCGAGTTTGCCGCCATTGTGTGTTTCGCTGGCCGCGACCTCAATTCCGGTCTGCGTGGTGGCCTTGAAGCCCGGCGCCTTCACGGTCAGCGTATAACTCGCTGGCTCGATATTGAGAAAGCGATACGTCCCCGTGTTGTCAGTAGTGCCGGCCCGCACCGTCCCCGTTGCCGTATTGGTCAGTGTGACCGGAGCGTTCGCCACGGCCGCATCAGCCGGATCGACGACGGTTCCGACGAGAGAACTCGCCACCGTCTGACCGAACACGCAGACACAACTCAGCGCAGACACAACGGTGATGCGCATACTTCGTTTCCAAGCCATCAATCACCCCTCTCAAACGACCCGTAATTCGACGACTGAGCGCAGACGCGCTTATGCTCGGAAATTATCACCTATATTCAGGCGGGTCAATCAGATTTACAACAACGAAGGCGTGGTTTGTTATACGAAATACAAAACTCTTTCGTCAGTGCGGGATTCCGAGCTTTGTCAGGACGTCCTGCGCGGGCTGGAAATTCGGATTCGCTTTCGCCGCCGCGCGGAAATGTTCGATCGCTTCAACCCGGCTCTGCGGTGAATCGGCAAGCGCCATTCCCCAGGCGTATTGAGCCTCGGCCAGGTGAGGATCTGCCTGGACTGCCGCCCTGAACTTCTCGATCGCTTCGGCCTTTCGGCCCGGGATATCCTCCAGCGCGATGCCCAAATTGCAAAGCGCTTCCGCGTAGTCAGGCTTCTCCTTCAACGCAGCCTGATACTCGGCGATGGCTTCATTGCTTCTTCCCGGCAGATCGGAAAGCAGTAGCCCCAGGTTGTAGTGCGCCTGCGCATAGTGCGGATTCAGGCGGATCGCCGTTCGATATTCCTCGATTGCGGCGCCCACGGTGTCCGGCGACAGTGCCAGCGCCGCCCCCAGATTGAGGTGAGCTTCGGCATAATCGTGCTTCAACTCGATCGCCTCTCGATACTCTGCGATGGCGCCCGCCGTATCGCCGGCTCGCGTCAGAGCCTCTCCCAACTCGACGTGAGGACCGTAACTGCCGGGATCAAGCTGCGCCGAAATCCGGAAGTTGGTGATTGCATCCTGCAGGCGGCCGGGCATACGCAAATAGATCCGGCCCAGTCCGGTGAAAGCGCGTTCATCTTCCGGCTTCACGCGCAGCGCGGCCTGGTATTCACGGATGGCTTCTTCCTCATGGCCCGGCATGGCGGCAAGACCGTTCGCAATTCCCCAGTGCGCCGTCTCGAGCGTGGGCGATAGTGCCTCAGCCTTCCGGTAAGCCGCCAGACTCTCCTGGTGACGATTCAGCTCCTCCAGAAACATTCCGATGTTGTTCACTGCCTCGGCGGAGTTCGGCCGGATCTCCAGCGCCTTGTTGGTTAGCCGGATCGCTTCTTCCTCGTGCCCGGGAGTCTTGTCGACCACCAGCGCGAGATTGACCCACGCCATGAATGCCTGAGGATTCTCCGCCAGGGTCTTTCGGTAAAGCGTCGCTTCATCCAGATAGAGTCCGGTCTGACGCCAGGTCAGCGCGCCGAAGGCCACCAGGATCACGCCGGCGACCACGGGGGCCAGCCGCGCGCGGTCCTCCGGCAACTTCTTCGTCAGCGTGACCAGATACGCCGCGGCGGCGATGAAGACTGCGATCATCGCCTGGTACTGGAAGTGGTCGGCGACGTACGAGTAGATGAACGGATAGACGTTGACGAAGCCGAGAGCCGGGGCGAGCGCGGCGGCAAAGCAGAGGAACACAGCCAGTGGCGCGCGTGCATGGGGGGTATCGTCTCTTCGCGAATACATCCACAACGCGGCGATCACACCGAGGGTGAGCGCCGGGAACAAATCTTGCCAGGCTGCGCCGGCATCGATTGTCCAGCGCGGATAAATGAAAAGCAGATGGACCGGCCAGGCAAGTTTCAGGAGATAAAACCAGATCACGCGTCCGGCGAGCAGACATCGCTCGATGATGTTGAGGTTGAAATCCGTTCCCTGAGCGCCGATGAACGTCTTCTCCACCCACGCGGTCAGAGCGCCGGACGCCGCGCCGATTGCGAACCAGGGCAGCAGCGGCTTCACATCGCGATTGATCTTGAGCGATCCTCTCTCCCACCAGAACACCAGCAACAGAGTCACCGGCAATGTCGCCGCAACCGATTTCGAGAGCAGCGCCATCACATAAAACATCAAGGCCAGCGCGTAGCCTGCGCGCCGCCGGTCTTTATCGAAGCGCAAATAGCAAAACGCCGAGCTCAGGTAGAAAACCGCGGAGAGCGTGTTCTTCTGCTCCGAAATCCACGCGACGGATTCGGCGCCGACCGGATGCAGCGCGAAGATGGCCGCAGCGAGCCATCCACCGGGCAGCGCCAGCCGGCGCATAATCGCGACAATCAGGTACGCCGCGATCGCGTGGAAAAGCAGTGTGATGACGTGATAGCCGACAACCCAGTCGCCCCAGATTCGATGCTCGACCCAAAACGCGCTGTGCAGCAGTGGATAGTATTGCTGCGACGCGCCGAACTGGAACCAGATCTTGTACAGTCCTTCGAGCGACCGGAGCTTCGCCGGCGTAATGTGGCCTGCGTCATCCCAAACCTGTGCGCCGGTGAGCGCAGGGAAATAGGCGATGAACAGCGCGACCAGCAGAAGCGCGCCATTGCGAATATCGGCGGAAGAAAATCGGAGTCGCGGAGCGGCTGGCGGTGGCGGCGGCTCGATCACTTTGACTGGCGAACTCTTCGCCACTACTGCTCTGTTTCGCTTCGCCATCCGCTAGTGAGCCGCCTCGCGCGTAAAGCTGTCCGTCCGGACGATGCCTTTTCCCTCTCGAATCACCACCAGCCGGTCTGCGTCCACCCCCGGCGCCGCCAGTTTTTTTCCATCCGGCCAGGTAATTTCGAGATCCGCCTTCGTCTCCGCGCCAAGCCCGAAATGCAGGCGCCGATCATTCACCGAAAGATATGATGACTGCGCCAGAACGGCTTTCGCTTGCTTCTTTCCACCGTACGATGCCACCACAGTGGCGCCGATCGCGCTGCGGTTCGATGTCACGCCTTCGAGCAACACCTTGAGCCAGTGGTCGCCGCCGGTACAGTCATTGCGCAGCAAGGACGGCGGCTCGTTCATGTTCATGATCAGGATGTCGAGATCGCCATCGTTGTCGAAGTCGCCAAACGCCAGCCCGCGGCTCGAATGCATCTCATTCATCGCAGGACCGGCCTGATCGAGAAGTTCCTCGAAGCGCCCATTCCCCAGATTGCGGAACAGTACGTTCGGTGTCTTGTACGGCGCGTCCGCAATCTTGCCATCCACCTCCGGAAACACCATGCCGCTCGAATAGAAAAGATCGGGCAGACCGTTATTATCGAGATCCTCAATTCCAGCGCCCCATCCGACAAATCGCGTTTCGACGCCGAGCCCGGCGCGAATCGTCACGTCCTGAAACACGCCTTTGCCGTTATTGCGATAGAGAACGTTCGTGTCGTCGCTGAAGTGCGTCTTGAAAATATCGAGAAAGCCGTCAGTGTTGTAGTCCCCGATGCCGAGACCCATGCCTTCCTGCTCGCGCCCGTCTTCGTTGACCGCCACCCCATTTTCCAGCCCGCATTCCGTGAACGTGCCGTCGTGGTTATTGCGGAACAGCATACTGGGCGTTGTATCGCATGCGACGTAGATATCGGGCCAGCCGTCGCCATCGAAGTCCGCGGCCACCGCTGTCAGCCCGTACTCGGTACGGCGCTTCTGCCCTGCGAATGAAATACCGGACTTGTCGCTCACGTCCGTGAACGTTCCGTCGCCATTGTTGCGATACAGGCGCGAACTCTCGTAAGGCAGCCCGAGCGGCCCGCAGTATACGGGCAATTCCTTCCATGTGCAGTCTTTCGTCGCGCCGCGCGCCGGAATTTTTTCGGTATCGAAGACCAGATAATGCGTGACGAACAGATCGAGCAGCCCGTTGCGGTCGTAATCAATCCAGGTACAGCCGGTCGCGAAACGATCGCCAGGATGCAGCAATCCCGCCTTCTCGGTCACGTCCGTGAATCCGCCCTTGCCGTTGTTGTGAAACAGGATATTTTGGCCGTAGCAGGTGACGAAGATGTCGTCGAAGCCGTCGTTGTCGTAATCGGCGATCGTCACGCCGAAGGCCCAGATATCCTTGCGCCCCAGGCCGGATTGAGCGGTGATATCGCGAAATGTACCGTCTCGATTGTTGTGATAGAGA
>DASYCD010000142.1:0-5498 GCA_036500405.1 Bryobacteraceae bacterium | reverse complement strand
GGGGCTGGGGATTGGCGACTACGACACGGACGGCCAACTCGATATCTTCAAAACCCACTTCAGCTCGGACACCAACGCACTTTACAACAATCGCGGCCACGGCGTCTTCCGGGACGTGACCAATGTGGCGCGGCTGGGAGTGGAAACGCGGTTCGTCGGGTGGGGCGCGGCGATGCTCGATTTCGACAATGACGGACTGCCTGATTTGTTCTACGTGACCGGCATGGTGTCACCCGAATTAGGCGGCGCTTTGCCGGATTCGCCTTACCGGACGCCGGCGGTGCTGTTCCGGAATCTGGGTGGCGGCAAGTTCGAGGAACTCCTGGGTGGACCGGGGCCGGCGATGGAAGAGAACCATTCGAGCCGGGGAGCGGCGTTCGGGGACTTTGACAACGATGGCGACATGGACATCCTGGTTATGAACATGAATGAGCCGCCGTCGCTGCTTCGGAACGACGTAGATGGGGACGGACATTGGATCAAGGTGCTGCTGGAGGGGACAAAATCTAACCGGAGCGCGATCGGGGCGAGGGTTGTGGTGTCTTACGGGGACCGAAAACAAGTCCAGGCCGTCATGGCCCAGTCGTCCTACCTCTCGGTCAATGATCGCCGGTTGCATTTCGGTTTGGGCAAAGAGACGAAAGCGAGCATGCAAGTCTTTTGGCCTTCCGGAGATATGGAAGCGGTTGAACCAATTGAATCCAATCGGCTTGTTGTCATTCGGGAAGGGAAAGGCGTGGTCCGGACAACGACTTTCCCCCTCCCGCCTCATCGATAAACCTCCAATCGAATCAGCCAGTTCGAATTTCGTGCGCCGGTATACGGTTCCTCCGGAAAGCTCCTTGCTCCGGGCTAAGCCTTTTTGGACCACGTTGTTGCGGGAAACTAACTTTTTTCTCAGACTCCCTTGTTTCTAATACAAATCTGTTATATTCTTTCCGAAGCTGGATAAATGGAACCGGTTCCGGATTTCCTGTGAACCGATTTCGGCTTTTGGTTTTTTGAGAGGGAAAGGGGCAACTCAACAATGAAACTCAGAAGTATCGCGCTCCCGATATCCATGTTGGCATTGGGGTGCGTGGCCATGTTTGGCCAGACGCAGAGCAGTTCTATTCTCGGCACTGTCATCGATCCCGCAGGGGCGGTGGTTCCGTCGGCAGCGGTCACAATTACTAACCAGGGAACGGCGGCGGTCAATAACCTGACTACCGACAGTTCCGGTCTTTTTCGTATTACCAACATCTTCGCGGGTAACTACACCGTAAAAATAACAGCAACCGGGTTCAAGACCTACGAGGTCAAGGACATCGTACTTGGCGCGGGCGACACGCGCGACCTTGGCAGGATCTCGCTGGTGCTCGGCCAGTCGACTGAATCGATCAATGTCACCGCCGAAATCGCGGCCGTCCAGACGGCGACCAGCGAAAAGGCCGGACTGATCAACACGCAGGACGACTTGAACGTTGTGGCCATCAAGGGCCGCGACATGATGAGCTACATGAAGTTGTTGCCGGGCGTGGTGGATACCAATAACGGCCGCGATGCGTCAGGCGGCTCGATCCTGGGCAGCCTGACTTTCAGCGGCAACACCGGCATCGTCGGCTACTCGGTTGACGGCGCCACTGATATGGACACAGGCTGCGCGAGCTGCTTTGCCCACTTTGAACCGAACATCGACTCCATTTCAGAAGTGAAGGTTCTGACCTCGAATTTCGCTGCGGAATACGGACGTAATTCGGGCGCGACGATCTCGGTCGCGACCAAGAGCGGCACGCAGGAATTCCACGGCTCCGCCTGGTGGACGCATCGCCACGAAGATTTCAACGCGAACTCATTCTCCAACAACCAGACCGGCATTCAGCGTCAGCGTTACCGGTACAACATTCAGGGCTGGAGCTTCGGCGGTCCTGTCTACATTCCGCATCATTTCAACAAGAACAAGACCAGAATCTTTGCGTTCGGCTCGCAGGAATATACGCGTCAGCTCCTTCCTGTTGGCACGCAGTACCGGACATTTCCCACCGCGGCCAACCGCGCGGGCGATTTTTCTCAGGAATATCTGGCTCCCACGTCGGCCCAAGCCGCAGCCGGACAGCACGGTAATCCTGTCACCGTTATTGATCCGACCACCGGTAAGCAGTTCCCGAACAACATGATCCCGGCCAGCCGCATCAACGGCTGGGGACAGGCGATGTTGAACTTCTTCCCGCTGCCGAACACGGCGTTCGCTCCGGGCACAACGCAGTTCGGCCAGGATAACTGGCAGCAAGCGGCTTCGGGCGCGCATCCTCGCCGTAATGACATTTTCCGTGTTGACATCGTCGCCAGCCAGAAACTCAACGGCTTCTTCCGCTACGGCAATGATTACGACGACTCGGATACGCTGTTCGCCGTCTCGCAGTTCAACATCGGCAACATCCGGCATCCGAATCCAGGCAAAGGCATGGTCGGCACGGTGAACTACACCTTCAGCCCGACTCTGGTAAACCAGGCGACGTACAACTTTAGCTATAACTACTTCTCGTATTACGAGAGCGCTCCCGATCAGGTGGCGCGTACGCTGCTGAACGGTACTTCCGGGACGCCGCAGGCTGGTCAGCCTCTTCCCAGTCTTTTCGCACTTCATCCCTTCGGGCCAGGACCTGGCGGCGACATGCTGGAAGGCCCTGGTAATTGCTCCAATGGTTATTGCAACTACGTCTCAGGCTACAGCTTCGGTGGTACCAGCATTCCTCCAAATGCGGGCACAGTAGCCATCGGCAACACTGCCGACTACGTCAACACGAACCGGATCCGCCAGTTTACGGACAACCTCAGCAAAGTCTGGGGAGGCCACAACTTCAAGTTCGGTCTCTACGTAGAACGGAACCGCAAGCTGCAGCCGGGCAACACCCAGTATCTGGGCAGCTTCAATTTCCAGAACGACCCGAACAATCCGCTGAATTCCGGTGATGGATTTGCCAATGCTCTGCTGGGTAACTACGATACATACACACAGAACAGCGGGCACTTCGTGTATGACGTTTACTACTGGAATACCGAATTCTTTGCTCAGGACGACTGGCGTATTGGAAAGCGCCTGACACTGAACTATGGAATCCGGTTCTATCACATGTCGCCGCAGGATGACTTCCTGAACGAATTCGGTTACTTCAATCCGAGTAAATACTCGGCAGCCTCGGCGCCGATTTTCTATTTGCCGGGTTGCAGCAATGGCGCGACGACGTGCTCGGGCGCGACTCGTGTTGGCGTCGATCCGCGCAACCCAACCACTTTTGTACCGTCTTCGCAAATCGGCCTCTACGTTCCCGGCAGCGGTGACTACGGTGACGGGATGATCGTGGCGGGCGTGAATGGCGCGTCGCGCGACACGTATACCAACAAGTACATCGTGACTGCGCCTCGCATCGGTTTCGCCTATGACGTTTTTGGCGATGGCAAGACGGCTCTGCGCGGTGGTTTTGGCGCATTCTATGACCGCCTGGATGGTAATCAGGTGTACAGCATGTCCGGTCTGCCGCCTCTGGGCTTTACTCCGACCGCATATTACGGCACCATCGACAGCCTTGCAACCACGCAGGGATTGTTCGGACCCACCAATTTCACGCAATGGTCCGGCAATACCCCGGTCCCGGGAACTCGTAACGCGAGCCTCGGTATTCAGCAGAGCGTCAAGGGAACGCTCGTGGATGTGAGTTGGCAGGGTACCTACGGCTTCAGCCGCAACCTGACAAATAACATCAATGCGATTCCGATCGGCCGCGACTTCGATCCGGCTTTCGCGGATCCGACGACTCCGCCTTCCGCAAATTCGCCGACTTCGCCTCCCCATCTGGCGACATCGAGTCTCCGGACGAACTATCCCGGGATGGGGGCGGTCAGCTACCGTTACTTTATCGGCCACTCGAACTACAATGGCCTTCAGGTGAACATCAAGCGCAGACTGACCAGAGGTCTGCTCTGGACGGCGGCCTATACCTGGTCGCACAGCTTCGCGCTGAGCGGCTACGATCCGCTGGTTCCGGATAATGACGTTCGTAACTGGGGTCCGCAGGGCTCCGACCGCCGCCACATTCTTCAACTCAGCTATGCGTACGACCTCCCGAAACCGGGTAAGGCACTCCATAGCCGTGCGCTGGGTATTGTGACGGATGGCTGGAATATCTCGGGTATTACGTCCTTCCAGACGGGATCACCTTTCACACCTGGTTTCAGCTGGTCGGACAACCGTGATCTTACCGGGTCGACAGACGAAAACCCGCGCATCAACGTGCTGGGTGATCCGTACTCGGGCATTCCGGCAGCTCCCGGCAGTGCGCCGCACGGCACGATGTACTTCAACCCCGCTGCGTTTGGCGCGCCGGGCAGCTATGCCACGGCGGGTCTGGGGTCGATCGGAAATGCCGGTATCAACGTCATGTATGGCCCCGGATTCCAGAACTGGGATCTGACGCTTCAGAGGAAGATCAACCTAGGAAGTGAGAAGCGTCAGCTTCAGCTCAAGATTGAAGCGTTCAATGCCTTCAATCACACTGAGTTCCAGGGCGTGAACAGTGGGTTCCAGTTCAATGGGACTACGAATCAGCAGACGAATGCCAGCCTCGGTTTCCTGAACAATGACCGTGGTCCGCGTATTCTGGCTTCGGAAATCCACATCATCTTCTAGGAGAGGATTTCACTGGCAATAAAGAAAGGGCCGCTCCCGGCGAACGGGAGCGGCCTTTTTTCGCCTCAGGAGTGCCGGCTTCGCAGCAGCAGAAACATCCGCTCATCCGCATCAGGCGAATCGGGCCGGGATGCGGCGGGACCGGCCGTAGCTGAAGCACAGATATCCCAGCCGGCCTGATGCGTCAGGCGATTCAGACCGGCGGGTGAAAATATCCAATAGTTTGTCGAGTCGTTGTTGCATTGATCCGCGTCGACCAGGTAAGCCATCGGAAGATCTTCAAAATTCACAGCGCCGTCAGGACTTTGCCGGGCAATTCGCGTACTGACAAAGCAGAATTTTGCGTGCGCGGCTAATTTCTCGAGCGCGTAAAAGGGATTCTTGAGATGATACAGCGTGCCGAGGAAGAGGCAGAGATCAAACTGCCGGGTTAATTCGAACGCCGTATCCATATCCAAATTTCGTATGGCGACGCGGGAACCCAGCGCGCGGCTGAGATCATGCAAAGCGGCCATGCCGTTGATGTTGGTTTCCGCGTGATCCCAGCACTCCACGTCGAAGCCGAGGGATTCGAAAAAGAAACTCAGCGCTCCGTCGGCGGCTCCCATATCCAGAAGGGAATGATTCCCCGTCAACCGCTCCAGCGAGAGGCCGCTCCGCTTCATCAGGATTTGGAGATAGAAAAGATTCGCGAAACTATCGTAGGGGTACCAGGCCCAGGGAGGAGTGGCGATTGCCTTTTTAGCGGCTTCGAATCGCTTTCTGAATTTGAGGCCTTGCCTGACCAGCGGGGAAAAGCGGATGAACGGCTCCACGAGCTGTAGATTAGCCT
>DASYCD010000141.1:0-7735 GCA_036500405.1 Bryobacteraceae bacterium | reverse complement strand
AGCCATTCCGAGTTGAAGCGAACTTCCGTCTTCTCAGGATCGAGGATCTTGAAAACCTGCGCTTTATAGGTCTCGGTATTCGCGAGGATTTCATCGCGCGTCAGCGGCGGACGCGTGGTGTTGCGGCCGGTGGGATCGCCGATCATGGCGGTGGAATCGCCGATCAGAAAGATGACGCGGTGTCCCAGATCCTGGAAATGCTTCAGCTTGCGGATCAGGACGGCGTGGCCGAGATGCAGATCGGGCGCGGTGGGATCGAACCCGGCTTTCACGCGCAGCGGACGGCCTTCGCGGGCGCGCTGGATAATGCGCTCGCGAAGGTCCTGTTCGCGGATCAGCTCGGCAAGACCCTTGCCGATGTAAGTGAGTTGTTCTTCGACGGTGGCAGGCACGAAAATCTCATTGTAGCGGGGAGCGCTACTGCGAGATCTCTGGCTTAGGACCGACCGGCAGCGTGACAGTGAGACCGGAATCCGCCGTCGAACCGCCCGGCACTGACAGCGAGAGCGTGTAATCGCCTGGGGCCAATCCTTCCGGGAGAGTCACATTCACCTGGAACTCGCCCGCGAAAACAAGGTACGCCGCGCTTGTGGTTAACGCGGTACCCCCGGCGCTGATCGATACCTGCTGCGGAAACTGGGTGACCATTGCAACCACCCCGCCCGCCGCTGGGGCAATCCCGTTCAGAAACATCACAATCATCTCACCGGGATACGCTTTTGCGGTGCGGGACGAGATCGCGGGATCGCCGACCACGATCCCATTTAGATCCACGGCCGCCGGATAAATCTTCGATCCGGCTCCGTAGTAGAAGAATGACGGGGATGCCTGCGCGACAGTACCCTGGAACGGCACACTGGACGCTCCGTTGTTGGTCACCACTACTGAGACGGGTCCGGCAGGCAAATTCGAAGGCGCGAGTACGTTCAGTTGCCCCGGACTCACCAGATAAACGGATGCCGGGACGCCGTCGATCGTTGCGGACACGCCATCGAGGCTCGAAGGAAGCGGACTTCCGGGAGTGACGCCGTCCGTAAAATCGGCGGGCGTCCAGGTGCGAATTGTTCCCGCGAGATTAGACCCGTAGATCGCCACCCACTGGCCTGAGGTAAACGATTTTCGTGCGCTTTCCGCATCGGTAACCCCGCCGATTACCGGAGGGGGGGGCGTAATCACCAGCCCGCCAGTGAAGGGGAAAATATTGTTACCCTTCACGATCCAGAGGCTCGCGAGCGTGGTGTTGGTCTGCGCCGGAATATCGAGAGTGAATCGGCGCAGGGACCCCGTGATTTTCGGATCCGAATGCAGGCTGCCAGCTTTGATGGAGAGGCCGCTGCCGAAAACCAGAAATGTGGTGGTGTCGTCAATCCCACCGCCCGTAAAGCCGAGGTCTATTGATTGCCCCGAGGCAATGGTGATAGCAGGCCGCAGGCGGAAAGAACCGGGAATGTCGCCAGATCCGCCAACCGCGCCTGTGCCATATAACGGAGCCGTCAGCGAGCTGGTTCCGTTCGTGACCGTCAGGCTGATAGTTGCTGTTGCGCCGGCCGCCACAGCGGTTGCAGCCGGACTGGCGGAACCGCCGAGAAATGTCGGCAGGTATCCGGTTGTGACCTGTGAAGCGTCCAGACCGCCGGATGTCGTGTAAATGTTGGCCGTGGAAATGAAACTGTTGAACGGCTCCGCATAAACGATGTAGGAACCAGGGGGAACATTGATGGAGAAAGTCCCGTCGCTTCCGGTGAGCCCTCCATATGTCGTCCCTGCCGTGCGGTCGATGGCGGTGACCAGGCCGTATTTCACAGGGCTGCTGTTCGCGAGGCTGACAGTGCCACTCAGGGCGCCCCAATTCGCGGCCGCCAGCGGGTAGACGGAGGAGACAAATCCGATGTCGTCCGAGCTCGGAGTCCGCTGGTTGTACTGATTGAAGGAAGTATTCCAGAACATCGTGGAGCCGATCACCGCGGAGTGGTTCGCGCCCATCGAGTGCCCCAGTTCATGCGTGAGCACGGACTGAAAGTCGATGGTATTGGCGGTTTTGTCCGTGGAGTAAGCAAAAGCGGGAGAGAAGATGATGTCGGCGTCGGAGATCGTTCCTGGGGTGGCATCCGTTGAGCCGCCGCAAATCGGCCCCGCTATGGAATATTGCGCCAGGGTCAAGGCCAGCGCTCCGCCCACCGCCGCTACGTCGCTCGGTGAACTCGCGAAGGCGATTACGTTTTTGCAGTCGGAGGGATCGGGCGTCGTGGAGGTGCTTCCCAGTGGATTGAAGTGAATATTCGCGGTGGAAACGCTGTTCCATGCCGCGATCGCAGCTTGAGCCGCGCCCGCCGGGTTGCTGCCTGGCGAGAAGACGCTTGTGGCCCCATTCTTGAGATTCACCGTTACCTGATCGTTCAGGTAATAGCTCATGCTGGTGGCATCGGCGCGTTTGATCGTGTAATTCTGGCCGCCGGTGGAGAGCGTCTGGGTGATGTAGCCGAACGCGGAGGAGAGAGTCAGCAGTGACAGAACAATAAGGCGCTTCACTTTACACGCTCCTGCGCATGAATGCGTACGCGATTCGTGACGCGCGCCGCGGCTTCGTTCAGAGTCATGCCGTCGAGTGTGGGCTCATCGGAAGCGGCGGCGCCGGAACCGGTGACCATCTCCACTTTCGACAGCGACGAGTCGCCGTGCAGCCGGTTGGCGGCGTCAATCCTGTATTTCCCTTGTCCCCAGCCGGTCGTGCGGAGATAGCCGTTTGGAAATCGCGAGAGAAAAGCCAGCACCCTTTCGCCGGTCTGATAGACCACAGAACCGGGGACAGCCATCCCGGAATCTCCAACGATTCCGCCTAACTCCTCGATCTCTACGGTTCGCCCCGCGCTGCCCTTAATTTCGGAGAGTACCGAAACCTCATAGTGGGTCCAGATGTATTTGTGCTCGGCATCCCAAGCTGTCCAGGAGCGGCTTACGGTTCCGGAAACCACCAGGTCCGCTTTGTCCGTAAGCTGATCGAAGGAGAGCTTTTCAATGGTGGTTGCAGAAGCGGCAGGGAGCAGCACAAGCCCTGCCAACAGTACGCCTATGCACCATTCACGGGGAAACGCCATCTCGGAATTATCCCATAGGCTAGGGCGGCGTGTGAATATTCACTTTATTTAATATCGCGGTATTTTCTCCTACGTAGGTCGACTTAAGGTAGAAATTCCGGAATGCCTGGGAGATGTCCCGCGAAATCGGCCTGTCAGCGCAGAATCGAAGCGCGAACCAGCAGCCAGGCGATTCCCGCAAGCCATCCAATCAGAGCCTGATATTCCTGGTTTTTCCGGTAAAGCGCGAATGAAAAGGAATCGGGGCCCCAGTTTCGAGGCCAACGCGGCAGCAGAAGAGGCACGCCAGCCGCAAACTCACGATAGCCGGGCAGGATGGCGATCAGGTGCTGCTCTTCGAGTTCGATCGCCGGCAAATAGACGAGCAGAAAAACCACAATGAAGATTGCCGCGAGCGCCATGCTGTCCCCGGCGGCGGCCAAACCGAGAGCCGTGATGAGAGTTCCCAGATAAAGGGGATTGCGCGTGGCGGCGTAGGGGCCGGATTGCGCGAGGCGCTGGTTCTTCGCCAGATGGCCGGCGGCCCAGGCGCGCAGCCCGAGGCCAAGGATCGAAACCGGAATTCCCCAGAGAAGCGATCCCGCAGTGGGATGCGAGAACCAACCGAACGCGGCGAGCAGGAGAAATCCGGCGGGTACGCGGAGCCGCGCCACCACATCCGCGTAGGCTTTCGGAAACCAGTGACGCCGCACTATGCGTGGCAACCTATGCGGCTGGCCAGGGCCGCGAAAACCTGTTCGGGCGTGATGGCCTGCATGGAAGGATCGATGGTCTCGCCGCGGCGATGCGTGGTCTGGATGCCGCTCGTGCGGAATACTTCAAAATCGCCGCCGCGCGGTCCGTTCCGCGCCGGATCGGTGGGGCCGAAAATCGCCGCTCCGGATTTGCCCAGCGCGGCTGCCAGATGCAGCGGGCCGCTATCCACCCCGACCACGAGCGCGGCGCGGCGCGTGGCGTCGATCAGGCCCGGTATCCCGCTTTCATGACGCACGGCCCAGGGCACATCGGGCACTGAGCCCGGCGCGCCATTGATGACGAGCGGCATACCGAGACGCGTTCGCACCATTTCGGCGAGTTGCCGGTAATGGTCGAGCGGCCACTGTTTGGAAGTCCATCCGGCCAGCGGGCAGGCGAAAACAAATGGCTCGCCGGGCAGGGCGCCTTCCGGAGCGCCGGCGGGCAGCGGAAATACGCGCGCACAGGAATCCAGGTGAGATCGGTCTGCTCCGGCGCCGCCTGCAAGTTCCAGCGCCTGATCCACCACGTGGGCCGATTTCGGCCGCACGCACGTGGAATAAAACCAGCTGGCCGGGCGCTCCCGGGCGAAAGAGGCGTCGTAGCCCACGATGCGCTCCGAATGAGCGAAATGCGCGACGAGCGCGGATTTGATCAATCCCTGGAAATCCACCGCGAGATCAAAACGGTATGTTCGCAGCGTCTGGCGCGTCGCATTCCACGTGGCAGGGCGATGGCGATGGAAGAGAACCACCTCATCGACAATGCCATTCCGTTCGAGGAGCGGCGCCCATTTCGCTTCCACGGCCCAGACCAGGCGGGCAGCCGGGAAGCTTCGCCGCAATGCGGTGGCTGCGGGGAGAGCGTGCAGAATGTCGCCCATGGCGCCCAGACGCACAATGAGGATATTGTTGACGTCGCGCGGCAAACCGTAGTCTATCAAGGCTGCGGCTCCTTGATTTCGGCCGCGGCGACCACCTGCTCCACCGTGACGCGCGTCATGCAACGGTGATCGATGGGACATTTCCGGCGTCCGCAGGGCGCGCAGTCGACCGGCTCGCGGAGCACCTGCGCGCGCGGGCTGACCGGCCCCGTGCGGACTTCATCCGTGGGACCGAATACGGTGACTGAGGGAACTCCGGTCGCAGCCGAGACATGCATGGCGCCCGAGTCATTCGTCAGGCAAAGGCTGCAGGCCGCGGTCATGTCGATGAATTCCCGGAGGGTCGTTGCGCCCGCGAGATTGTGTCCTCCGGACGCCGCCGCGACTTGACCGCAGAGCTCGCGTTCCCCTTCCGAGCCAAACACCGCGATGGAGGCGGAATGAGCCGCCGCAAAACGCCGGGCCGCTTCCGCAAACCGCTCGGGCAGCCAGCGTTTCGCTGTGCCGAATGCGGCGCCCGGATTGACGCCGATGACCGGCAACCGGATTCCACGCGCCGCGAAAAGCGCCTCGCCGCGCGCACGCGATTCGGCGAGCCCGTCGAAAAGAATTTCCTCAATGCGCGGGAGCTTTTCAATCAGACCGGCCCGGCGCAGCAGTTCCGGATAGTAGTAGCGCTCATGCGCCAGAATCTCACCGGGGCGGGGAACTCCTATGGGATCCGTGAGCAGAAAGCCGCGTCCATCGCGAGCGTAACCCACGCTGCGGCGCGCGCCTGAGAGCCAGACGATCGCGGCGCTCTCAAATGAATTTGGCAGCAGGACCGCCAGATCGAAGCATTCTTTCCGCAATTGCGCGCCGAGCCTCCACTTGGCCCCCCAGTCGCGGGCGCCGGAAGCCACAGTCAGCGGAATCACGCGGTCAATCGATCGCTCACCCTCATAGAGAGCCGCGACCCATGGCCGCGCCAGAACAACGATTTCAGCCTGCGGATGAGCGGCGCGAAGCGCGCGGATAGCCGGGAGAGAGAGAACGGCGTCGCCCAGCCAGTTGGTGGCCCGGACGAGAATTTTCACGCGAGCGGATCGCGGCCCGTCATTTCACCGGCCGCCGCGGCGCTCGCGGCCACTTCTTCGGTTGCGGCAGGCGATTCATGGCCCACACCTGCCGCGACGGCGAGCGTTATCGGGCCCTGCTGCTCCGCGGTCAGAAACTCGCGCAGCGAATCGGCGGATCCATCGAAATGGTGATCGAGGAACTGGTTCAGCGCCAGCCGCCGCAGCTTGTCGCGTTCGATTGCCGGTTGATAGCGAAATCCGCGGCCTTCTTTACGGCGCGAAACCGCGCCCCGGCGGGACAGCCGGTCCAGCAGCGTCAGCACGGTGGTGTAAGCGAGAGGCCGCGCGCGAGAGACGCAGACGCGAACTTCTTCGACGTTTCCTTCCCCCAGTTCCCACAAGGCATTCAGGCATGCCATTTCCAGTGGGGGAGGCAACTCGCGATCTTTAGGCATTCTCGTGATTCCCTTCCGCATCCGGCGACTGGCCCCCCGCCAGCGCTGCACGCAGTTTATCGCTAAATTCCGAGCCGTTCCCCGTCAGAACGGGCTCCCCCTCGGGCGCAGGCTGCTTACCGGACTCCGGTTCGCAGGCGGCCGCGACCGCCATATAACGATCCTTCCGTAATACCACGCGTTCCAGCGGCGAACTCCATGCCGTGAACAATCCCTCCGCCAGAGCGCCCTTCTCCGCCGCGGCCCGCATGCATTCCATCTTGGAATCCATATCGTCCAGATAATGAAGCAACAGCGCCTCCGGAAACAGAGGCACCTTGGGCGACCCAAACTCCAGCTTCCCATGATGACTCAGGATCATGTGCTCCACCAGCGTCCGCAGCTTCTCCGGGAAATCCGGAAACGGCCGCAGTTTATCCGAAAGCATGCGCACCGCTATGGCAATGTGGCCGAGCAACTGACCTTCGGCGGAGTACCCGAAGCCGCGCTCATAGGTCAGCTCATGGATCTTGCCGATGTCATGCAGCACGATGCCTGTGACCAGCAGGCTCCAGTCCACTGTCCTGTAATGCGCAGCAATGGGCCCCGCCAGCGACAGGAGCGAGAGTACGTGCTCTAACAGCCCACCACGAAACGCATGGTGGATGGATTTCGCCGCCGGCGAAACGCGGTAGCGTTCCGCAATCGAGGGGTCGTCCAGAAATGCGTCGAGCAGCCGCCGCAAATCGACGTTCGGCAGTTCAGCTACAATCTGCCGCAATTCCCCCCACATCTCATCGGGATTGCGCAGCGAGGCGGGGAAAAAATCGGCGAAGTCGACTTCGTTATCGGGCAGCCGCCGCAGACGATGGATGATGAGCTGCGGCCGCGTGTTGTAGATCTGCAGTTGCCCGCGAATTTTGATGAAGTGATCGCGCTCGAACGTGTCCATCACTTCGGCCACGTTGTCCCACATGCGGGCTTCGATCTCGCCGGTGCGGTCGGAAAGCGAGAGCGACAGATACGGCTCGCCGCTACGCTTCTGGCGGATTTCCTTCGACTGAACCAGAAAAATCGCGGTAGCGATTTCGTCCGGTTTCAGCTCGCGAACAGACGGGCTTTTCATCAGCGGGGGCTGCCGTCTGAATTAGTCGCGGGCGGCGCCTGCTGTGTCGGTGTCTGGGTGGAAGGAGCTGCCGGCGCATCGTCCTTCTCGCCTGCGTAGCCGTAGGGAATCACGTGCAGGAATTTCTTCATGTGGCGCTGGTTGGCGACCTGCGCCTTGGTGGTGGTCTGCGGCAGAAGGCGGGCCGGGTCGCGCCACGCCGTGTCCTTGCCGGGGGCTGCGCCGCTATCGATGTAGCCGGGCTTGATCTGCAGGAAGGCATCGCGCCGCAGGCTGGTGAGGAATTCGCGCAGCTTCGGCTCGGCGATCGGCTTCGCCAGGATGTTGTTGATCTGATTCTTCACGTCATCGAACGTCGCCTGGCCGGCGGGCGTGTGGTCTTCGATCTTATAGATGGCAAAACC
>DASYCD010000140.1:0-5825 GCA_036500405.1 Bryobacteraceae bacterium | reverse complement strand
CCGCCCCCTCTGGCTCGAAAAGCACCCATCCTGCGCTCCGGTACTAGCGCGCTCCATGCTCTACGGGCTGTACTATTACTCCGAAAAGGAGCTTCCACCTTGTGTTATTGTTGACAAGAACGCATTAAGGTAAGGCAAAGTCCGTATTTGAGCCCTAACACGTTCAAAATACGCGGTAATCGGAAGAAAACAGGATGATTCTCCCCGGCAGCGAGCTCTACAATCTGATTCTGCTTGCGATTGGCATGCTCTGCCTCGGTACGTGGGCCAACACTTACCGGATGACATCGAAGTGGCGCTTCGAACTCTATTACTTCGATTTCGCCGTCGGAGTCATGCTCGCGGCGCTGATCGCAGGGCTCACCTTCGGCAGCCTGGGTTGGGACGGCTTTGCCCTGCTGGACGACCTCCGCATCGCAGGCAAGCACAATATGGCGCTCGCACTCGCGGGCGGCGTCGTGTTCAATCTGGGGAACATGCTGATCATCGGTGCGCTCTCGCTTTCCGGCGTGACAATCGCCTATCTTTCCGGCATGGGAATGATGCTGGCGTCCGGAATTCTCATCACTTACTTCACTTCTCCCGGGGGCAATGGCGCCATGACGTGGGGCGGCGCGGCGCTGGTGGTGGCCGCAGCCATCGTGCTGACGGTCGCGTTCCGCCAACAGGCGATGGCGCGGCTGGTAGGGCTGATGCGCGAAGGCAAGACGAGGAGCACGAAGAAATCTCTCAGCATGAAGGGCCAGATTCTGGCCATCGTGGGCGGCGCGATAGCGGGCGGATTCTTCCCGCTGGTCAACGCGGCGCGCTCGGGTGAAAACGGATTGGGGCCGTATTCGCTCGGTCTCTTTTTCGCCATCGGAATTCTGATCTCGACGTTTGTGTTCAACCTGTTCTTCATGAACCTGCCGCTTCACGGTGAACCGATCGAGTTCACCGCCTATTTCAACGGCAAAGCGAAATTCCATCTGCTCGGCCTGCTGGGCGGCGCGATCTGGTATGCGTGGCTCTGCACGATTCTGGTTGTGGGCCGGGCGGAAGGTCAAAACGTTGTTTCGCCAGTCACCGCCCGTGCCTTGCTGCTGGGCGCGATCCTGATCGGCTCCATCTGGGGCTTGATGCGGTGGAAGGAATTCGGCGGGGCGAACGGAAAAACCCGTACCCTGCTGATGATCGCTCTCGTCATATTCGTTGTAGGAGCGGCTGGCCTCTCAGCCGCCGCCGGCCTCTCAGCCAACGGCTAGAATTTATGCGGAGCGTGCGCGCTTCCGGTTTACTGTTCCTGATCGCCCTCGCGACCACCTGCTCCGCGCAAGTGCAGGTTGTGCCCACCCCGGCAGAGCTGAGTTCGCTCCCGCTCTGGCCCGGGGAGCAAGCTGCGGCGAAGTTATCCCCTCCCCGCTACGTATTCCGCGACGCCAATGGAGAGATCGTTGTCTCCTATGCGACTTCCGAAAAGCCCGGTCACCGAGTCCTCTATCGTTTCTGGCTTCCCAACCGCGTCGCGCCAGAGGTCACGGTATTCCCGGTAAGAGTGGAAGGATCAGGTAAATCGGGTTTTATCTACAACTACAAACTCAGGAACGCCCCCGGGGCAATTTCTACAATCGCCGACTGGTCGATCGTCGGACCAGCCAATCAGCAGATCACCGTATCCCATCCGGCCTGGAAAGGTTCCAACGCAAGAGTCCCGGTAGCGCCGCAGGGTCTGCTGCCCAACGAGCCCGCTGGAGCCTATCTGATCTGGAGAGCCAGCGGTGAGCCGCAACTCTCTCCCGGGCAGGAATTGGGCGACTTTACGATCGAGTCGAAATTCCTGCCAGGCCTCACGACGGGTTATGCGGAAGGAGACGGAGTCATCAGGGAACCGGAAGGCGAGTTTCCGGAACCAGTCGTCGATGTGTTGACCCGGCTTCAACGCGCCTACGTATGGCAAAAACCGTTTCTCACCGTAGGTCCGCGTTTCGCGCCCGGCACGCCGCGGGCGGAGATCCTCGCGGCGTTTCGCAGGGACATGGCAAGCCTGATCGACGAGGGGCTGCTATCGGCAGAGTCGCCTTACGTTCACGAATTCATGGAAACGTCCGTCGTAAAGGCGCAGCCCCAGTCGCCAATCGAAAACGACATCGCTACCGCTTTCCGGGCCTCAGTTGCCGCTGTTCATTAGCCCCCCACCCATTCCGGGGCACGACCCCCGAAGCTCTAAACTGGTTACATGGTGGCTATGGGCGTGCTGATTCTCGTGCCGCTCCTCGCGCAGTCCCTGGCCCAACCGCCGGACTATCTCGCGCAGGGCATGCAGGCGCTCGATGCCAATCAGCCTGCCGTTGCAGAACCGCTCTTCCGCAAAGCTCTCGAAGCCAATCCGTCCGACCTCCAGGCGAATTTCAATCTGGCGCTGGTGCTCGGAATGGAGAAAAAAGATCCCGAAGCCGTTGCTGCCTGGCGTAAAACGCTGGAACTGAAGCCAGGCCTTTACGAAGCCGATCTCAATCTCGGAATTCTGCTGATCCGCGACCATCAGCCCGGTGATGCGCTGCCCCTTCTCAAAGAAGCAAGCGACGCAAAGCCTTCCGAATTCCGTCCGCGCTTTTATTATGGACAGGCGCTCTTTGACGCCGGGCAATTCACCGACGCGGAAACTCAGTTTCGCGCCGCCGTTACGGCTGACGCGAAATCCGCTCCAGCGAATCTCGGTCTCGCCCGCTCTCTGCTGAAGCAAGGGAAATTCTCCGACGCGGAGGCCAGTTTCCGCGCCGCCATCGCGATCGACCCTTCGTTCCACAACGCGTTGCTCGAACTCGCCGCGGAGTATGACCGCACCGGCAGCAGCGCCGAAGCCATCGCCATTCTCCGCGAATTTCCTTCCAACCCAACCGCATCGAAACGCATGGCGGAACTCCTCGTCGCCAGTGGTAACGCGAAGGCCGCAATTCCGGCGCTGGAATCGACGGTGGCGCAAACCCCCACCACCAAAAACCAGATGGCGCTGATCGACGCTTACCGCGACGCCGGCATGCACGACAAAATGCTCGCTCAGTTGAAAATCGCGTCCGACAGCGATCCGCAAAACTTCGACCTCCACATGTCCTACGGGCGCAATCTCCGCGATCAGCGCCAGTTCCGCGCCGCGGCCGCGCAGTTTCAGGCCGCCGGGAACCTGAAAGCAGATTCCGTCGAAGCGCTCAACGAACTGGCGGGCGTGCTGATTCTTGCTGAAGAGTACGACGCCGGGCTCGCCGCGCTCGACCGGGTTCACGCGCTCGGCAAGGAAATCCCCGGCGATTTTTATCTGCGCGCTATCACGCTTGATAAGCTTCGCCGCAACAAGCCCGCGCTCGAAGCCTACAAACAGTTTCTCTCCGTTGCCGGTGGGAAATTTCCGGATGATGAATTTCGAGCCCGCCAGCGCGTCCTCCTTCTGCAAAGGGAGCTGGGGAAATGATCGCCGTCTTCGCGCTGCTGTTCTTCGCCGCCAACAATCAGCTCACGCTCGATCAGGTGCGGGCGGAAGCGAATCCCCAACATCGCGCGAAAGCGGCTGTCGAATTCGCTGTCAACGCGGAACGCGCCGCCGAGGAGGCGGCCAGCAATAACGATGACGCGTCATTTAAGAAGAACATCGCCGATATGCTGACCGCCATGGAACTGGCGCGCGATTCGTTCGAGGCTTCCGGCAAAACCCCGTCCCGCAATCCCGGCAACTTCAAGACGGCGGAACTCCAGTCGCACGAACTACTGCACCGGCTGGGTGACCTGAAGGACAGTCTCGACATCGATCAGCGCGTGCTGCTCGAAGGTCCGATCAAAAAGATAGAAGCAATCCACGATGTCTGGTTTTACGGCATCATGGGGAGGAAGAAGTAACCATGCGAAACTTGTCGCGATTCCTCGCAATTCTGTTGATAGCGTTCCCTGCGTTCGCCGAACATGATTTCCTCACCTCATCGGAGACCGATCAGGTGCGTGAGGTGCAGGAGCCTGTCGCCCGCATCAAACTGTATCTGACTTTCGCAAAGCAGCGGCTCGATCAGATGCAGTCCATGCTCGCGAAAAACCGCGCCGGCCGCTCCGGCGAGATTCGCCAGTTGCTCGAAGATTACACAGCCATTGTGGACGCCATCGGCAGCGTGTCCGACGACGCGCTCGCCCGGAAACTCGATCTCGCCCTCGCGCCGCCCATCATCATCGAAGGTGAAAAGACGTTTCTCGGTCAGCTCAATAAGATGCAGGCCTCCGCGCCGTCCGATCTCGAAATGTACAACTTCGAGCTGAAGGACGCGATTGAAGCGACGAGCGACGCGATCGATACCGCAGGCGAAGATCTCGGCCAGCGCGGAAAAGCACTGAACGCGAAGGTGGAAAGCGACCGTAAGGCTGTGGAGAAGGTCAACGCCGCCGAACGGAAAGCCGGACTCGATTCCGGGGCAGGGAGCCAGGCTGAAATAGCCGCCGAGAAAGCGGCCGATGACGCCGCGAAGCCCAGACGCAAGCCCCCCACCCTCTTACGGCCCGGCGAAACGCTGAATGACGGCAACGGCAATGCGCCGCCGAAGCCGAAGCAATAAGCCTACGCCGCTCTTTCCTATGCTTTTTGGGCGTTGGCTTTGATATCGAGATACCGCTGGCGGCTTTCGACGATCACGCGCCGCGCTTCCATGGGGCCGCCCCAACCTTCCATTTTCGTCACGCGGCCTTCGAGTTCCTTGTAGATTGTGAAGAAGTGTTCGATCTCGCGCCGCACATGCGCGAAGATCTGATCCATCGTGTGGATCTGGTCGTAGCGCGGATTCTTCGTGGGGACGGCGAGGATTTTCTGATCGCCCTCCTCGGAATCCACCATGTTCAGCACCCCGACCGGCCGCACTTCAATCATCACGCCCGGATAGCTGGGTTGCTGCACCAGCACCAGACAATCAAGCGGGTCATTGTCTTCGGCGAGGGTGCCGGGAATGAAACCGTAGTCGCCGGGGTAATGCATCGGCGAAAACAGCGCGCGGTCCAGACGGAACACGCCGAGCTCGCCATCGTATTCATACTTGTTGCCGGAATGCTGCGGGATCTCGACGATCATCCGCACGATTTCGGGCGAGTAAAGACCAGGATCAATGTCGTATAGGCAAGGCACTTCCTTCAGGATACTCGACCGATACAAGCGTAAGCCCCTTTGCCGGAGCCGTTCTGCCTGATGTTTTCGGCAACGTTTCAGCGCTGATGTTGCCTCGGCCCGCTTCAAGAACCGTGCCCACGATGTTGCGTACCATGTGCTTCAGGAATCCGCTGCCGCGCACCGTGTAGACCATCGTGCTGCCACGCCGTTCCATCACGGAGCTGAAAATCGTCCGCACGGTGGATACGGGCTCGGAACGATGATCGGCGGCTGCGAATGCTTTGAAATCGTGCTCGCCCGCGTAAACCGAAGCCGCGCGGAACATGGCGTCTTCGTCGAGCGGATATGGATGATGGTAAACGTAACGCCAGTCGATCGGCGGGCAGACTTCGTCGCGAAAAATGGTGTAGCGGTAGGTCTTCGCCACGGCATCGAAGCGCGGGTGAAAATCCGGACGCACTTCCTCGGCGTCGAGAATGCGAACCGAAGCGGGAAGCAGCCGATTCATTGCGCGGCGCAGATTGATGCCGGGAATCGGGTTTTCGATGGTGAACGCGCCCACCTGCGCGAGCGCATGCACGCCTGCGTCGGTGCGCCCCGAGCCTTCCACTCGCACCGGCCGGCCTTCGATTCCTTCGACGATTTCTTCGAGGGCGGACTGGATGGTGGGAAGCCCGGGCTGCACCTGCCAGCCATGAAAATCGGTGCCGTCGTA
>DASYCD010000139.1:0-3643 GCA_036500405.1 Bryobacteraceae bacterium | reverse complement strand
GCCGCGGAGCGAGGCGCCGGTGGCTTCGCTGACCTGCGCGGCGGTTTTGGAGCCGTCTTCCAGTGAGTCAAAAACGCCGGTGCGGACGGCGGCTTCGAGGATCAGCGGCGGGGCATAACCCCAGACGTAACGCATCACTTTTTCCGGAGTGACACCGGTTGGCTGCGCGCCAGAAGACATTTGTGCAATTCCTCCCGGAGACCAATCTACACCCGTGGTTATTTTGCCTATATACTCTTTCCGATGGCTGCCATTGCCAATCTAATGGGCCAAAACGCGGGTCAGCGCGAGATCGTGGATCTGCGCCGGGTGCCGGTGCGGGATCTGGAGCCGCTGCTGGCGGATGAGATCGCGGAATGGCGGCGGGAGCTGGCTTGGGACTTCGAACCTTCGGCGGCGCTGGTACGGCGCTATGCGGGCTCGGGGTCGCTGGGCGGCGCGGCGCTGATGGTGGACGGACAGGTGGCGGGATATGGCTACGCGGTTCTGGAAGAGCCGCGGGGGATTATCGGCGATCTGTATTTGCGTCCTCATATGCGTGAGGCGGGCGCGGAAGCGGAATTGTTCCGGTCACTGCTGGATGCGCTGGCGGCGACGCCTCGCGTTTCGCGCATGGAGAGCCAGTTGATGCTGGTGCGGCCGGAAACGGCGGAGCTGATTCGTTCGACGGGCCGGCCGGTGCGGACGTTTGCGCGGCGGCTGATGGTTCGTGAAGACGGGGGCCCGCTCGCTCCTTCGGAACTGCCGGAAGGGCGGTTCCGGTTCGATCCGTGGGAAGATTCGTTTCTGCACCTGGCGGGCGCGATCATCGCGGCATCGTACAAGGGGCAGACCGACAGCGAAATCAATTCACAGTATCGATCGCCGGCGGGAGCGCGGCGATTCCTCAGCAACATTGTGGAGTTTCCTGGGTGCGGGCTGTTTCATGCGCCTTCGTCGTTTATGGTTTTCGACCGGCAGTCGGGCGAGGCGGTGGGGATGGTGCTGGCGAGCTTCGTCGCGGAAGAAGCCGGGCATATTTCGCAGTTGTGTGTTTTGCCGGGGCTGCGGGGTTTTGGGCTGGGGCGCGAGTTGCTGCGGCGGTCCGATGAGGTGCTTCGCAGGAACGGGGCGCGGCTGGTGAGCCTGACGGTTACGGAATCGAATGCGGGGGCGATTGCGCTTTACGCGCGCAGCGGATTCCAAAGCGTTCGAAACTTCTTTGCGTATACGTGGGAAAGCTGACGTGACGCGATAATAGTACGAGTGGATATTGAAAAAAACCTGCTGAGGAAGGTCGGCGAGGCGATTCATCGTTTTGGGATGATCCGCGAGGGCGACCGCGTTGCGGCGGCTGTTTCGGGCGGCAAGGATTCCGTGGCGATGCTGGATGCGCTGCTGCTTTTGCAGAAGCGCGCCCCGATTGATTTCAGCGTGTGCGCGTTCACGGTGGAGCAGGGGAAGTTTCTGGCTCCGGTGGCGGCGGTTGGGGAATACATCAAGAGCCTGGGCGTCGAGTGGACGTATCACACGGATAATCCGTCGCTGCGGCTTTTGGAAGACCAGCCCGATCATGGATGCGATCTTTGCAGCCGGTTCCGGCGGCGCGCGGTGTATGAGATTGCGCGCGGGATGGGCGCGAATGTGATCGCGTTCGGGCATACGGCGGACGACCTTTGCGAATCGCTGTTCCGCAATATTCTTTACACGGGGCGAATCAGTTCGCTGCCGCCGGTGACGGTGTCGCGCAAGAAGGATTTCCGGCTGATCCGGCCGCTTGTGTTCGTGAATGAAGAACTGACGCGGGCGTGGGTGGAGAAGAAGGGCGCGCCGGTGGTGCCATGCGGGTGTTCGCTGCGGACGGGTACGGTGCGGCGCGGGATTCGGGAAACGATTGCGGAGTGGGAGCGGGAACATCCGTACCTGCGCGAGAACATTCTCAAGGCGATGTCGAACATTCAGCCGGGTCGGCTGCTGGATACGCGGTTTTACGATCCGGAATCGAATACAGATACGGAAACCGAGAACGCGGATCTTCTTCAGATCGCGAACGCATGAGCGAAGCGCGCGACAGCCATTTCATTGCGGACAACCAGCGGCAGGTCGAGAGGCTTTCAAAGCTCGGCTGGTATCACAGCATTGAATTGCCCGATGGGACGGTGATCCCCGGGCATCAGAGTATTGAGCAGCAGCGGAAGCGGCTGCGGCAGTTTCATATTCCGGAAGATCTGACGGGCAAGCGCGTGCTCGATATCGGGGCGTGGGATGGATGGTTCAGTTTCGAGATGGAGCGGCGCGGGGCCAGCGTGATGGCGCTCGATTCGGCGCGGAATACGCGGCTGCTGGAGGCGAAGAAGCTGCTGGGGTCGAAGATCGATTACCACGTGGGCGACATTTGCCGGGTGACGTGGAAGGACATCGGTCAGTTCGATATTGTGCTGTTTTTCGGGGTGCTGTATCACCTGAAGCATCCGCTGATGGCGCTCGAGAATGTTTGCGGGATGTGCCGGGAGATGGCGTGCATCGAATCGTTCGTAACGGATGCGACGCCGGACGGAATTCCTTCGATGGAATTTTACGAGACCGGCGAGTTGCGCGGGCAACTGGATAACTGGTGCGGTCCGAATATTGCGTGTCTGCTGGCGTTTGCGCGCACGGCGGGGTTTGCGCGGGTTCGATTTGAGAGCGTGCTGGCGGAACGCGGGCATGTGAGCGCTTACCGCAAGTGGGATGAGGCGGAGGGTTCAGGGGATGCTCCGCGGATTCGATGCGTGGAGAACAGCGCGACGCACGACCACTCGTTTTCGGCTGCGGCGGATGATTACGTGACATTTTATTTCACCGCTGATGAGATGGAACTGAACTGCGACAACGTGTATCCGGAGGTGGGCGGGTATGGGTCGCTTCCGCTGTATGTGGCGAAGGCGGGGGGCGGGTGGCAGGCTTCGTTCAAATTGCCTCCAGGGCTTGGCGCGGGATGGCATGCGGCTCAGCTGCGTGTGGCTGGGAGCCGTTCGAGTGCGGCGGTGCAGATTGGGATCGATGTGGAGCGGCGAGCGTGGCGGCCTGCGGGTGTGGCGGGGTTGAGTGTGTCGCGTATCGGCGATGGGAAGACGTTCGAATCGAATCGGGTGCGTGTGGGAGAGGAAAGCTCGATTTCGATTTGGGTGGCGGGATTGCCTGGGACTGCGCGCGAGGAGGAAATTCGCGTGCGCTTGAATGGCTTCGACTTGCCGGCGATTTGGCTTGCGCCTGATGGCGATTCGCGGCAGGTGAATGCGCTGCTGCCGGCCGGACTCGCGCCGGGCGCGGCGGATGTGAGCGTGGTGGTTGGCGCGGAGGAAACCGCGTCTGAAGAAATCGAGCTGTATTTCTAAAACTGAATGGCTGTCCTTTTAACCTGCGATTCAATCGCAAAATCTTTTGGTTCCCGCACGGTGTTCACCGACATTTCGCTTAGCCTGCATGATGGCGAGCGGCTGGGGGTGATCGGTCCGAATGGCGCGGGTAAATCGACATTTCTGCAAGTGCTGAGCGGCCGGATGACGCCGGATGACGGCGCGGTTTCGCAGCGCAAGGGCGTGCGGCTCGCCATGGTGGTGCAGGATCCGGTCTTCGACGGGGACGCGAGCGTGCGCGATATTGTGCTGGCCGCGGCGGCGGA
>DASYCD010000138.1:0-3779 GCA_036500405.1 Bryobacteraceae bacterium | reverse complement strand
AAACTCCAATCTAACACGCTCCTCCTCGCCCCTCCAAAAACCCGCACTCACCCGCACTCAAACCGCCCCATCCGCGCTCACCCGCTAAAATGGTATCTCCCATGTCAGGAACCGAAGAATTTTATCGCATCCAAAAGCTGCCCCCCTATGTCTTTGCCGTCCTCAACGAAATGCGCGCAAAGGCACGGGCAGCCCAGATGGATGTCGTCGACCTCGGTATGGGTAACCCCGACGGCGAGACACCCAAAATTATCGTGGATAAGCTTGTCGAAGCGGCGCGCAATCCGCGGAATCACCGCTATTCGCTCTCGCGCGGCATCCCCAATCTGCGCGAAGCCGTCTGCGCCCGCTACAAGCGCAATTACGACGTCGATCTGGACCCCGAAAAAGAAGCCATCGTCACCATCGGCGCAAAAGATGCCCTCGCGCATCTCCTCTTCGCCACCATCGGCCCCGGAGACATCGTGGCCGCGCCGAACCCTGCTTATCCGATCCATCAGTACGGCGTCATCATGGCCGAAGGCCACTCCGTCCTTCTCCCCATGCCCACGGCCGACGAGTTCATGAACCGGCTGGAGGCCCTCTATCGCGAGTCGCCCAAGCCGCCGAAGATGCTGCTGATCTCGTTCCCGCACAATCCGACCACCACGTGCGTGGACCTCGCCTTCCTCACGAAAATCGTCGAGCTCGCTCGCAAGCACGGCACGCTCATCATCCACGATTTCGCCTACGCCGATTATGGCTTCGATGGCTACAAACCGCCGAGCATCCTCCAGGTACCCGGCGCAAAAGACCTCGCCGTCGAAATCTTCTCGATGTCGAAGAGCTACGAAATGGCGGGATGGCGCGTCGGCTTCTGTCTCGGCAACCAGCGCATGATCGGCGCCCTCGCCCGCATCAAGAGCTATCTCGATTACGGCACCTTCCAGCCCATTCAGATCGCATCCATCGTCGCCCTGCGTGACTGCGAAGCCGATACCGTTCGCATCTGCAAATCGTACGAGCACCGCCGCGACGTTCTCGTTGATGGTCTCGCCAAAGCCGGCTGGCCGGTCGAGCCGCCCAAAGGCACCATGTTCCTCTGGGCCCAGCTACCGGAAAAATTCCGCGCCATGGGCTCGCTCGAATTCGCCAAGAAACTGCTCCAGGAAGGTTTGGTGGTGGTCTCCCCCGGCATCGGCTTCGGCCCGCTCGGCGAAGGCTTCGTGCGCTTCTCGCTCGTCGAAAACGAGCACCGTATTCGCCAGGCGACCCGCGCCATCGGCCATTTCCTGAAGTCGAACTAACCGCGATGATCCGGACCGGGCGTCCGCACGGTAATACAGTAAAGACACCATGTCCGGATCTCGTCTCTTTTTTCTGGCCATTTCCTTTCTCGTTGCCCCCGCGTGGGGACAGTTCGGAGGGGGCCCTGGCGGCGGCATCCCGATGACGACCGGCCGCAGCGCGCCTCAGGATAAGCAGGAAAAAAAGAATCCCGCCGAACGTTCCGTCCACGGCACTGTAAAAGATGCCGCCGGGAATGTCGCGGCAGGCGCCGTCGTTCAGCTGAAAAACAAGCGAACCCAGGAAATCCGCTCCGTCGTGACTCACGAGAAAGGCACGTACCTGTTCAACGGCCTGATCAAAGATGACGACTACGAGCTGAGCGCCACCACCAAAGACCATGAAAGCAAGCCCCACGTCCTCAGTACGTATGACCCGCGCGAGGATCCCATGGTCAATCTCCAGCTAACTGAAAGCCATTAAACCAGCAGATTCAGCGACCTACCGAATCCCGCGCAACTTTCTCCCCAGGAACGCGTTTGAGAATACAGAGAATCCATGCCGGCAAAAAGTCTCACGCTCGCGCTGGCAGGTCTTACCCTCATTGCAACCGGTTTTGCCGCTAAGAAACCGAAACCTGCCCCCAAAATCGCGCAGATGGCGGAAGACCAGAAGGCGCTCCACGCGCTCAACCGTCTCACCTTCGGACCACGTCCCGGCGACCTGGAGCAGGTGAAAGCAACAGGCATCCAGCAGTGGATCGAGCAGCAACTCAACCCGAACTCCATTCCCGAAAATCCCGTCCTTCTCGATAAGCTGGCGCCGCTCGACTCCCTCGGCCTCTCCACGAAGGCAATGCTGGAGAAATATCCGTCGCAACAAATGATCAAAGCGATGAGCGAAGGCAAGATGGCGCTTCCTGAAGACAAGGAGACGCGCGCCGCCGTTCAGACCGAGATCGAACGCTATCGCCGAAAGCAGGCCGCCGTTGACGCTAAAGCCGCCGCCCCCACCACTCCGCAAATCGGCGAAGTCACCATCGGCGACATGCAGACGAAACTCCAGACGCCGCCCCCACCAGCGGAAACCCTCCCTCCGCCGATGCGTAACCGCCCGCTGGCGCCCGGCCAGGCGGTCAACCGAGATCTCACCGAAGGCAAGCTCCTGCGCGCCATCTATTCCAGTCGCCAGCTCGAAGAAGTGCTCACCGATTTCTGGTTCAATCACTTCAACGTCTATCTGAACAAAGGCGCCGACCGCTACATGGTCACCTCTTACGAGCGCGACGTCATCCGCCCGCACGTGCTAGGCAAATTCAAAGATCTTCTGCTCGCCACCGCGCAAAGCCCGGCCATGCTCTTCTATCTCGATAACTGGCAATCCGCCGCGCCCGATGTGGTGCGTCCATTCGCGCCGCCGAAGCAGAAGAAGACAGGGCTCAACGAAAACTACGGTCGCGAGCTGATGGAACTCCACACGCTCGGCGTGGATGGCGGCTACACCCAGCAGGATGTCACCGAAGTCGCCCGCTGCTTTACCGGCTGGACGATCCGCCAGCCGCAGCTGGGCGGCGGTTTCTTCTTCAATCCGCGCATGCATGATCGCGGCGAGAAGCACGTGCTCGGCGTCACCATTCCGGCGGGTGGCGGCATGGAAGACGGCCTCAAAGTTCTGGATATCCTCGCAAAGCACCCGTCCACCGCGCGTTTCATCTCGAAGAGTCTCGCCATCCGCTTCGTTTCGGATAATCCACCCGATGACCTGATAGACCGGATGTCCGCCACCTTCACGAAAACCGATGGCGACCTTCGCGAAGTCATGCGCACCATGTTGAATTCGGATGAATTCTGGGCTCCCTCCAACTTCCGCTCCAAGATGAAATCGCCGCTCGAAATGGTGGTGAGTGCCGTTCGCGCGGTGAACGGCGACGTAGAGAGTGCGCAGCAGATGGCGAACCTGATGAACACCCTCGGCGAGCCGCTCTATCTCAAGATTGAGCCCACCGGCTACACGAACCGCGGCGCGGACTGGCTCAATTCCGCCTCGCTGCTGGCGCGCATGAATTTCGCGAATAGCCTGACGCAGAATAAAATCAAGGGCGTGAAGGTCGATCTCACGCAGTTCTCCGGAGACGCCGCGCAGATCGAACACAACATTCTTCTGACGGACGCCTCACCCGCCTTACAGTCCGCCATCGATTCCAGCATGGGCACGCGCATAGCGGGGCTCACACTCGGTTCGCCCGATTTTCAGCGGCGGTAAATAAGCGAAGCTAAACAGAGGAAATCATGCCACTTTCCAGACGCCTCTTTCTCCGTGATTCAGCCATAGCGATGGCCGGTATCGGCGCTGCCCCACTCTGGCTGCGGCGCGCGGCCCTCGCGAACGAAGGCGCCGGCTCTCGAAAGAAGATCCTGGTCGCGATATTCCAACGCGGCGCCGCGGACGGCCTCAACATCGTCGTCCCGCATGGCGAACAGCGCTATTACGACCTCCGTCCCACCATCGCCATC
>DASYCD010000137.1:0-4591 GCA_036500405.1 Bryobacteraceae bacterium | reverse complement strand
CGGCGCACTGATCAGATTGAGCTCAGCGCCCATCTCATCCCGAACGCTCAGCAGCAGGTTCACATCTTTGCTCCAGCTCGACCAGTCCGCCGCCACCGCGGTCGACTTCGCCTGCGCGAACGATTCCTGCCCCGCCTTCTTCAACAATTGCAGATACTCGTAATCCTCCACGCCGTCACGCAGCCACTTGAGACGCATCGACGGAGCCACGCCCTGAATCCCAACCTGATCGCCCGGATACACCAGCATTCCTTCGCCCGGATAGTTCCCCGGCGAATACAGACCGGTGTTGTTCACCTGATTCCAGGGATCGGACGACCACCCGTCGAGTTTCCAATACAACAGTCCAGTAAGCCCCAGGCTGTTGCTGATGAAGCCAGGCTGAATGCGGAGGTTGATCGGCGCAAAGTCGATCAGCCATTTCGGCGAATAGGCGTCCTGCACCAGCGCGTTGTAAGACCAAACGGAATCGCCTTTCGCGATCGCGGTGGACACATTCGCGGCGCCGCTCTCCCAGGAAACCGGCAGCATCGTCCAGATGTCGACAGCCGACCGGCCAGTTCCCGAGCCATCGTCCATCAGCAGCGGAGTCGGCGCCATTGTCACCAGATTGTTGATTCCCGCCTTGTGCATGTTCCGCGCCCATTTCTTCAGGGGCTCATCGAGTGACGGGCAGTAGCTGATTTCATCGGCGCTGTAGATGAGCGGCGTCAAGCCAGGCTGCTGGGCGGCCACAGCCGCTTTCAGATCGGCCACGGAAGGCGGGGCAGACATCGTGCACGTGCTGTTGTCCGCGCCGCTCCAGTAGGAGAGCCCGGTCGTCGAGAGACCGTAGTTCGTCATCAGATTTTTCTGGGTGGAAACGTCTGTGTGGAGCGGAGCGATCTTATTCCGAAGCAACTCCTCGTCCGACGCGAGGCTCGAAGCGTTCCAGAAAAGGAACGCCGACTTCAGGCTCGGCTGCAGCGGCAGCGTAAAATTCCAGACCGTCAGCACAACCGAACCGGTGGCGTTGCCCTGATCGCTGGTCACTGTCCACGTGCCAACGTATTGTCCGGGAGCGGCGTCGCGCGGAACCAGAACGTCAACCCAGATCGGCTGATTGTTGGCGACGCTCAGGTTGAACGGGACCGCCTCCAGACGCGCGCCGGTGATTGGACGGCCGGTAGCCGGATCGTTGAACGGAATCAGGCCATCGGGATACCAGCCCACGCCCATCGGGCGGTTAGAGCCTTCCCAGTCGGGGCTCGAACGATCGACATAGACGTACTGTTCACGGAATAAGGAAAAAGCGGACTGCGGGATGGTGGCGCCGCCGGGACCGGAGAGCGCCGAAACGGCCACGTTGACGTTGGTAAGTCCGCCGGCGGGGGCCTGGACGGCAATCTGGAAGGATTCGTATTCGCCACGGCCGGCGGAAATCATGGCCTGAGCCCCCGTGCCGGCTGCATCGGTTTTACCCGTGCGCACCAACGAGGATGTGGTCCAAACCACTGGCTGAGCCCAGACCCCGGAGGATAATCCAAGAGCCGCCGCCAACAAAATCACGCTTTTAAAGAGCCTGCTTTTCACTTCCGGTGTACCTCGAGTTCGTTTTTTTTGCGGACACTCGCGGAGGGAGCGGAAGAGCTGGATCCTCACCCGACTTATTGCAGTAAAGTTATTTTATTCACTTTATCGATCAACAAAATGTTAATCGAGTACAGTTTGCCGCGAGTAAGATCCAGAATAACGAAAAGAACTGTTTAGTACTTGTAGGATTGTTGCTAGAAGAAAAAGTACGATTCTCTTACAACCAACGGCAATATCGTATATTGATGATTATATTGGATTGTTGCATGAATAACGCTATCTATAGGTGAATAGCGTCGACCAGTGAAGGTACTGTTACTAACTAAATTAGCTGACTTTGATTAACGATGTTATAGCAAGATTCAGGGCGTCTTCCTTCGTACTAACCGTGCCCTCAAGCTGTGCGTCCTCAACTTCGTGAAGAACAGTACCAAATTTAGGACCAGGAATGAAGCCAGCTGCAATCAGGTCGCGGCCGGTGATGAGAGGTTTGGGACGCAGTTGCTCCGGCGGGGCCTCGTGAAGCTTTCGGAGAGCGAAATGGTAATTTTCAAGGCTGCCGTGACTCGAGAGGCAATCGAGCCGGTGCAGTTCGAGATGCTCATCGAACTTCGGCATCCGCAGGAAGCGTTTCAGACGGCTTTCGCGCATGTTGGGCACGTCCTTAAACTTCATATGATTCGCGATCAGCGCTTCCGCCTGCTCGATGACCGCGCCCGGATACCGCAGGCGGTTCAGCAGTGCATGCGCGATCTCCATGCCCTTCTCCACATGCCCGTCGAAGCGAATACGGTCTGCAATCCGGAACGTCGCAGGCTTACCAATATCGTGCAGCAGCACGCCCAGCGCGAGATCGATCGGCGGATTCCGCAACCCTTCGAGCATCATGAGCGTGTGCGTCCAGACGTCGCCTTCCGGATGAAATGCCGGAGGCTGCTCCACGCCTTTCAGGGCCGTAACTTCAGGGAGAATTTCCCCCAGCAGCCCTGACGTATCAAGCAATTCGAAACCGCGCCGGGGACCCCCTTCGGTGAGGATGCGGGAAATTTCATCGCGCACGCGTTCCGCGGACATGCCGCGAATCGCGGGCGCGAGTTCCTGCATGGCGGCGAATGTCGCCGGTTCAATGGTGAAGTTCAGCCGGGCGGCGAAACGCACGGCGCGAAGCAGACGGAGATGGTCCTCGCGGAAGCGCCGTACGGGGTCGCCAATCGCGCGAATCACCCCCGCCGCCAGATCCGCCCGGCCGCCGGTGTAGTCAGTCACTTCGCCGGTTTCCGGATCGAGCAGCAGCGCATTGATCGTAAAATCGCGGCGCAAAACGTCCTGCTCCGGGTTGGTTTCGAAGTGGACACTGCTCGGGCGGCGCCCATCGGCATAATCCAGATCGCTGCGGAAGGTGGCGACCTCCACCTGCGCATCGCCATCGTGCACCAGGACCACCCCAAAGTGCGCCCCTACCTGTCCGGAGCGCGGAAACAGCCGCAGCAATTCCTCCGGACGCGCGGACGTCGCAACATCGAAATCCTTCGGCGCTCGGTTGAGCAGCAGGTCGCGCACACAGCCGCCCACCAGCCACGCCGAGTGGCCTTCGGCGCGCAAACGTCCGACAATCGATTTCGCCAGTTGTTCGTTAGTCATTTACCCTATGTCAGGTTCGCTACATTTCCATGCTAATCTGAAATCGCCGAATTCATTGCGAGACTCTTCGCAATGCAAGCGGGGGACCCAGAGTATCGGGGCGAAGTCCGGAAAACACCGGACGGAGTACTTTCAAGCTCCAGCCCGTCAGCTAACCCCGCAGGCCAATTTGAGAGTGTTGCCCCTATGGGCACCGGAATCAGGAGATTCCTTTGTCACAGCCTGAGGCTCGCATTGTTCCGCGGGTAGTGGTTGCCACTACCGTTGCGCTGGCCTTCATTTCGTTCATGCGGGCCGCTTCCATCGTTCTGAGCGACCTTGCGTCCTCCGCGTTCTACGCCGGCGGCATTGCAGAGCGCGCCATCGGACGCAGCGCTCCGTGGTTCGTGCTGGCGGTCATGCTGTTCAGCTTTGCGGTGCGGTCGGTCTACATCGAAAGCTCGTCGATGTTCGTGCGCGGTGGCGTTTATGTCGTTGTGCGCGACGCGATGGGCCCGTTCATCGCCCGCATCTCGGTTTCATCTCTGTTGTTCGATTACATCCTGACCGGCCCCATCAGCGTGGTCAGCGCGGGCCAGTATCTGGCGGGACTCACCAATCAGGTCGCGGCGCTGACGCATTCGAACCTGCGGGTATCTCCGAACTGGTTCTCGGCGGGCTTCGCCGTGCTGATCACGATGTACTTCTGGTGGCTGAACATCAAGGGGATGCACGAATCGAGCGGCAAGGCGCTGCGCATTATGCAGATCACAACCGTCATGGTGGTGATCTTCCTCGTCTGGTGCCCGCTGACGCTGATCCTGCACGGTCCGGCGCAGATTCCGCCCGCGCCCGTGGCGCACAATCTGCAGTTCAACCACGAATCGCTCGGCTGGTTTGAAGGCACCATCTTTCCCGCCATTTCGTTCGTGGCGGTCGTAATCGCGTTCGGACACTCGCTGCTCTCGATGAGCGGCTTCGAAACGCTGGCGCAGGTGTACCGCGAAATTGCTTATCCCAAGTTGAAGAACCTGATCATCACCGGCAACATCGTCTGCATCTACGCCATCGTCGGCACCGGTTTTATTACGCTCTTCGCCTGCATGATCATTCCGGACTCCGTCCGGCCGCAGTTCGCCGACAACCTCCTGGGCGGTCTCGCGATGTATCTGGCTGGCCCCCAGATCGTCCGGCTGATTTTCCAGGCGTTCGTCGTGCTGGTGGGGACCATGATTTTGTCCGGCGCGGTGAATACCGCGATTATCGGCGCGAACGGCGTGATGAATCGCGTCGCCGAAGATGGCGTGCTGATCGACTGGTTCCGCAAGCCGCACAAAAAATACGGCACGACGTTCCGCATCATCAATCTGATTGCGCTGCTGCAGATCCTGACGATCGT
>DASYCD010000136.1:0-4232 GCA_036500405.1 Bryobacteraceae bacterium | reverse complement strand
CGGCGGATTCTGGAGGGCGTGCACGGATTCAGTCCGTATCTGGCGGCGGTGGAACTCCATCATGAGAATTGGGACGGCACGGGATATCCGCACGGACAGGCGGGGATTGAAACGCCGGTGGATGCGCGCATCATCCATGTGTCCGACGCATATGACGCGATGACGACAGATCGTCCGTACCGGCGCGGCATGAGCCATGAAGAAGCGATCGCGCGGATCTCGGATGGAGCAGGCACGCAGTTCGATCCGGAAGTTGTGCGGCGTTTTGCCGGGGTGAAGGTTGAAGAGCACGAACTGACAGCAGAGGCGCACGCATGCTGAGCGCATGGCGGATCGGCGCTCTGGTATGTGTGGCTGTGCTGTCGCTGCAGGCGCAGCAGTACGAATCCGAAAGTGGCTTCGGGCTGCGCGGAACGCTCAGTGGGATGGCGGCGGCGTCGACAGAATTCCAGGTACCGCCCCGGTCCGCCTCGGGATCTCTGGTGGATGGCGGTGTCCGGCTGATGCTCTATCCGACATGGAAGCTGAGCGACCACTGGATTTTCTACGGGGCGCTTCAGGAGGTATCGCGTCCCTATTACTACTCGGAGTTTCAGACGCAGGGGCACGGGCTGCGCGGCAATCTGGTGCAGGGTTATCTGAGCTACACGCAGGTGTGGAAGGATTCGTCGGTGCAGGTGAAGGTGGGGCAGCTATCCTCCGCGTTCGGTTCGTTTGCGCTCCGCTATGACGATCACGATAACGCTCTGGTGGATGTGCCGGTGCAGTACGGCTACTATGGTTCGCTGGCAACGCTGGGCGGCCTGGCTGGCGCGGAGATCGATACGACGTGGAAGAAGCTCGACGGGCGCGCGCAGTTCACGAATTCATCGCCGGCCAATCCGCGCAGTATCTTCGCTTCCGAGCAGTATGGGAATTGGGCCGGTGGCGGCGGCGTGACCATCCGGCAAGGGCTGCGCGTGGGCGTGTCCGGATATCGCGGGCCGTATGCCGACCGGAGCTACCCGTTTTATAAGCCCACCGATGGTCCGCCGCGCAGCCTGCCGGGCAGCGGCGTGGGCGCGGACGCGGAATGGGGCGCGGGGCACTGGAATGTCCGGGGCGAGCTTCAGCGGTTCGTGATGGAATACGGGCCGAGACCGGCATTTCACGAGCACACCGGCTATGTGGAAGCGCAGCGCACGCTGGGGCCGCGCTGGTATCTGGCAACGCGATTCAGCTATCTGAGCGCGGATCACATTGGGCATGCGCAGGTGATCGAGACCGCGGCCGGGTATCGTCCGGGCGCGGCGCAACTGATCAAGATCAGTTATGAGACGACGCACAGCGATACGGTGACAGGGCCGAACCGGACGCTCGCGATTCAGTTCGTGACGACAATTCATCCGCTGGCCTTCGCGCGATATTAGCCAGGGTCCTGAATGCGGCCTTTCCATTGGCCGCCTTTGCCGGTCCAATATTGAAGGGCCGATTCGACGGTCGCGATGAGATAGAAGATCGCGATGACTGGCAGAGCAAATGCCGTCCAGAAAGGCGCCCGGTAGAGGCGGACGGAGGGCAGGTACAGGATTGCGCTGATGAGCCAGGCTGCGAAGCCGAGTGCCGCCGCGAGTGGGTCGGCCGTAAGCCAGAGCACCGCGGGGGCAACGTAGATCAGGAGCATGCCTATGATCGTGCCCAGCAGCAACAGCGTTGAATGATTGAGCTGCGCGAAGGCGGAGCGGGCGATCATGGCGCGAATGCCGGAGAGTCCGCCATACGGCCGGATGCTGCGGACGGGGAGTTCAGAAATGCCAAGCCAGACGCGGCCGCCCGCGCCTCGCACACGCGCGGCGAGCGCGCAGTCATCGATCAGGGCATCGTGAATGGAGGCGATCCCGCCGATGCGTTCGAGAACATCCCGGCGGATAAGAATGCAGCCACCTGCCGCGGCTGCAGTTCCCTTCCCTGTCCAGATCCAGCGCGGCGGATAGAGCATGAAGAAGAAGAATACGAATGCGGGGATCAGAAGTTGCTCGCTCAGCGATCCGCAGCGCAGTTGCACCATGACGCTGACGAGATCGAACCCGCGCTCGGCTTGCGCGAGGAGTGAGGAAAGAAGATCGGGCGAGACGTGTTCGATATCGGCGTCCGTAAGCAGGTAGTATTCGGGCGCTGAGTCGTCAGCCTGAATGCCGGAGGAAACCGCCCAGAGCTTACCCTTCCAGCCGGACGGCCGCGGAGTGACGCGAAGCACCAGATCGGCGTGTGAGGCATCGCCGGTGCCGTCAGTGCTCTCATCGTCGGCCACGATGACCCGGAGCGGATAGTTCTGGGCTTTGAGAGAGGCGACTGCGCGGCCGATGAGATCAACCTCATCGCGCGCCGGAATGACCGCCGTAACGGTATGCGCAAGCATCGGCCTTCCTGGGCGAAGGCGTTCGCGGAGCTTCCAGAAACCGCCGCGAAGGCACGCGAGCCACGCCCACGCGCCGGCGGTGAAGAATCCCGCGGCGCGCCAGACGACGGAGTGCATTTCTTCATGATGCACCGGCTCGCGTGTTTATCGGCAGGCCGCCTTCGTCGGGTACCGGATGTAGCGTCCTCGAATTCGCTGAACAGACGGCTGCGGCGCAAAGCGCACTATCAGCCAGGTCAGCGACCGCTGCGGGCTACTGAAACAGGACCGGAGCGAAGTCGCTCAGGAACTTCCGCCAGATAAACCAGTAGTGAATGCCGGGCATCTCGTGATACGAGGTCACAAAACCTTCCTTCTTCACCTCGTCCGCCAGGGCGACCGTCCCTGCGTGCGCCATATCGGCATCACCGGCGCCAAGCCAGTAATATTTAACGCCACTCGCCTTGAGCGCAGCGAGCTGCTTGTCGAAGGTTTCGTTGATGTTGCCGCCGCCACTGAAGACGCCAATATATCCGAACACACCGGGATTGTTATTGGTCGCGGCGATGGTATGACCGGCGCCCATGGAGAGGCCGGCGATCGCGCGGCTATTCTTGGTGGCCACGACGCGGTAGTTGCGCTCGATGAACGGAATGATCTCTTTCACCAGGCTCTCCGGATACGAGCCTTCGTAAGGCTGCGGGCCTCTGCCTCCGGGAGCGGCCCCGCCTGGTCCCCTGGGACCTCGGCCCCCGCCTGCCTGTCCGGGCGGCGGCGGCGCGACTACCGCCGACAGTGCGGGGGTGGGTCCGAAGCCATAGCCCTGCGAAACCGATTGAGTAGCATTACCGTTCGGCATCACCACGATCATCGGCTTGATCTTACCGGCTGCCAGCAGGTTATCCATGATGATATTGGCGCGGCCCATGGTGTCCCAGGCGTCTTCATCGCCTCCTCCACCGTGCAGCAGATAAAGCACGGGATATTTGGCGGTACTGGTGTGATAGTTGGGCGGCGTATAGACGAGCATCCGGCGGGACTTTTCTTTCAGAATCCCGGAGGGATACCAAATCGCTTCCACCTGGCCGTGCGGAACATCTTCTTTGAAGTCCCACATATCCGACGCGGGACCGGAGATCATGAGCAGGTTTTCGTACCGGTTGCCGTCGCGCTGCACCTCCGCATTGCCTGGGTCGAGCACCTTTACGCCATCGACGGTAAACGAGTAGCCCCACAACTGCTCCCCCAGCGGGCCGACCGTAACCGACCAGATTCCCTGATCGTCCTTCGCCAGAGGAACATTCGTTCCCTTTTCCCAATGTCCGGTGAGAGTGACTTCATTCGCCTTCGGCGCGAGCAGCCGGAATGTGACATGCTTATCCGGCAGAATTTCCGGAGAGACGACGCGAGGCCGGGCGGCGGCGCCACGGCCGCCTGTGGCAGCCGCCGCCGGAGCCTGACCCGGTTGACCGAATGCCGCCGAAGAGAACAGGATCGGCACAATGGCGGCTCGCATCCACGTTCGTTTTGATGTCTTCACAGTTACCTCTTCCCTTCGCCCAGGAGGGCCTTGCCCGCCAGGCCAGTAACATTATATGCAGTCTCGGCCGCGGAGTATTCAGGGGAGATCGCACTCTTTTCGCATTCGCCACGGAATATCCAGTGGTCTGCGTCGCAATTGCTGAAGAATAAATTCCGGGCAGGGCAAGACGGAGACAGGTCCGAGTTTTCGCAAAAGCGTCGAAAATCGAAGCCGCCGCATCATGCTACTGTGGCGGTAATGGCAGATTCTCCGCTGCACGATCCACTGCGCTTTCACCGCAAGACGCCGCCATGCGCGGTCGTCATCTTCGGC
>DASYCD010000135.1:0-8271 GCA_036500405.1 Bryobacteraceae bacterium | reverse complement strand
GCCTACGTGGAAGACATCGTTGGACCCATCAAGCGTCCGCCACCGGCCCAGAACGGCCGTGGTGGCGGACGTGGCCGTGGCCGCGGCGGTGTCCCGCCCGGTCCGTTCGCTGTGGACGTGAAAATCAATATCAACGTCGCGGCGATGACCTACTCGGTTGACCACATCAACGCCAAACCCAACGAGGCGGTTCGCATCACGCTGACGAACAACGGCGACGTTCTCCATAACGTCGTGCTCATCCGCCCCGGCTCGATCGACACGGTCGGCGCCCAGGTGGAAGCCATGGCCAAAGTGCCGAATGCCGAAGAACGCAGCTACCTGCCGCCAACGCCGGACATCCTCTTCTGGATGAAACTGGTCGAACTCGGCCAGACCGGGACGCTGGAGTTCTATGCGCCCCCGCAGCCTGGCGACTATCCGTTCCTCTGCACGTATCCCGGCCACTGGCAGACGATGCGGGGAATTCTGCACGTCGCCCCTTAAATTGCTCAGCAGGAAACGAAGGAGCTTCACAAAAGAATGACCATGATTCGCAAATCGATCTTCGGCGCCGCTCTGATGGTTCCCGCCATTCTGGTATGGGCCCAGGCGCCGAAGACCGGGGCGGCGAAAGCCCCGAAGGCTGCCGCAGCCGCAGGCGAGATTACCGGCAAGGTGACCTACGAAGGCGCGCCGCCGAAAAACAAGGTCCTCAAGATGGATGCCGATCCGGTCTGCGCCTCACAGCATCCGGGACCGGTGACCTCTGATGACACCCTGGTCGGCGCGGGCGGCGGCCTGAAAAACGTCCTCGTCTACGCCAAAGCCGGTGTTCCGGCAGCCAGCATCCCGCCGGCTCCCACCACGCCCGCCAAAGTGGACCAGAAAGGCTGCATTTACACCCCGCGCATCGTCGTCGTCATGGTGGGTCAGCCGGTGGAATTCAGCAACGACGATCCCACCAATCACCATATCCAGGCGATGGCCGAAGTCAACAAGGAATGGACCGTTTCCCAAAACAAGGGGACGGGCCCGCAATCCGTCACTTTCAATCAGCCGGAAGTCGGCATCCTGACGATCTGTCACCTCCATCCGTGGATGCGTATGTTCATCCATGTATTGCAGAACCCGTTCTACGCGGTCACTGGCGACGATGGAACATTCACGATCAAAGGCCTTCCCCCGGGCTATTACACGATCGAAGCCTGGCATGAAAAGCTCGGCACCCAGTCGCTGAAAGTAAAAGCAGGCGACAAAGCGGATTTCACGTTCAAGGCGGACTAACGTGGCGGAAATTTGTGAGGCAGGTTGGAAACCTGCGGCCGATTGTCAAATCGGCCAGCGCGATTCGCGCAGGAACTCATCCTGCCCCACACCACACTAGCTGGAATTCTGATCATCAGGAGAACAGTATGAAGAAGACGATTCTCGCGGTTGCCTGCGGCGCCTTGCTGGCCGCTGCCCTTCCCTCGCAAGCGGCCCCTATCCGCGTGATGCTGCTCGACGGAGACAGCGCCGGCGCGCATCCGTGGCAGCCGCTCACGGCGGCGCTCAAGGAAATTCTGGATGAAGCGGGCATCTTCCAGACCGATATCGTCACCGCCCCGAAAGCGGAAGGCGGCGACTTCAGCTCCTTCAAACCGGACTATTCGAAGTACCAGGTGATCGTCCTCAACTACGACGCGCAGGACTGGCCGGATTCCGCGAAGCAGCCTTTCGAAGCTTTTGTGAAGAACGGCGGCGGGCTGGTCACGGTGCACGCGGCGGAGACTGCCTTCCCCAAATGGAAGGAGTTCAACGAGATGATCGGCGCGAGCGGTTTCCGCGGACGCAATGAGAGCGCGGGCCCGCTCTGGTTCGTGAAGGACGGCAAGCTTACCTCTGACAATACGCCCGGAAACGCGGGTGCGCATGGATCCCGTCTCCCGTATGCTGTGGTCGTGCAGGACCCGAATCACCCGATCATGAAAGGTCTTCCGAAGACATGGATGCATCAGGGCGATGAGCTCTATAACAAGCTGCGCGGACCCGGCCAGAACATGACCGTTCTCGCCACGGCCTACTCCGATCCGGCAAATCGCGGCACCGGTCGCGACGAGCCGCAACTGATCGTGGTCAACTACGGCAAAGGACGCGTCTTCAACACAGTCGCCGGGCACGATGCCGTCTCGATGGCCTCCGTCGATTGGCTGGTTACCCTGCAGCGTGGCACAGAATGGGCCGCCACCGGCAAGGTCACCCAGAAAGTTCCGGCCGACTTCCCCACCGCGAATTCGGTTTCCTACCGTCCCGCCGTTGCGGAGAAGGATCCCGCGTATAAGAATGGTTTGAATGCGCTGACGTCCGGCGGCGGACGCGGCGGATTCGGCGGAAGCGGACGTGGTGGTGGACGCGCCGCCGCGGCGGCCGCTGCCGCAGCAGGCCACTGAGCAATCTATCTCTCCGACAGGATGACCAACGACCAATGAGTCAGAAAAAGCTGAATATCGCGATTGTGGGCCTGGGTTTCGGCGCGGAATTTATTCCAATCTACCAGAACCATCCCAATACCAACATGTACGCCATCTGCCAGCGGACGAAGGAAAACCTGGATCAGATCGGCGATCGATACAAAATCGGGAAGCGCTACACGAGCTTTGAAGACCTGCTCAAAGATCCGGATGTGGATGCCGTCCACATCAATTCGCCGATCCATCTGCACGCGCCCCAAAGCGTGGCCGCTCTGAAGGCCGGTAAGCACGTGGCCTGCACCGTGCCCGCGGCGACCACCGTGGAAGATTGCCGCGCCATCGTGGATGCCGCGAACGCCGCGAAGAAGAACTACATGATGATGGAAACCGCGATCTACACCCGCGAGTTCCTCTACGTCCGCGAGCTGCGCGATACAGGCGCCCTCGGACGCATTCAGTTCATGCGCGGCAGCCACCAGCAGGAAATGGCAGGCTGGCCCGGTTACTGGGAAGGCCTCCCGCCCATGCACTACGCGACGCACGCCGTCAGCCCCTGCCTCGCCCTCGTACGCGGCGAAGCGGAACACGTCGCCTGCTTCGGTTCAGGACGCATTGAAGACAAGCTGATCGCGAAATACGGCTCCCCCTTCGCGGTGGAGAGCGCGCTGTTCAAAGTGCGCAATCAGCAACTCGCATTCGAAGTCACCCGCTCGCTGTTTGAAACCGCGCGCCAGTACATCGAAAGCATCGACGTTTACGGCAGCAAGACCGCGTTCGAGTGGACGCAGGTCGAGAATGAGCAGTCGATCGTTCACCGTGGCGAAACGCCCGAGAAGGTGACCATCCCCGACTACGCGCACCTGCTCCCGAAAGAGATCCAGCGCTTCACCACCAAGGGCGTTTACGACGATGAGCACGCCCACCTCTCGTTCACCCAGGGCGGCGGCCACGGCGGCTCGCACCCGCACCTGGTAAACGAATTCGTTTCGAGCATCGTCGAAGGACGCCCGTCATTCCCGGACGTCTACCAGTCGGTCAACTGGACCTGCGCCGGCATCTGCGCGCACGAATCCGCCATGCAGGGCGGCCAGATCGTCCCGCTGCCTGACTTCCGCCGCTGATTCATCAGCGCGGATAGCTGCCGTCATTCACGTCGAGAGTCGTCCCGTTCACGTATTCCGGCGACGAACTGCCCAGCCAGAACACGGCGGCCGCGACTTCCGCAGGCTCGCAAGCCCGGCCTGAATAAACCGCGCGCATCACGTCATCGCGCCGCGATTGCGGCAGCTGATCGTACATGACCGTCTTCGTCGGTCCTGGAGCCACCGCGTTCACCAGAACTCCATACCGCCCCAAAGCGCGCGCCCAGCTCTTCGTCAGATTCAGCAATCCGGCTTTGGTGATCCCATACCAGAGATCCGGATGTCCGGTGAACGCCGAAACGGAACTCACATTGACAATTCGCCCCGTCCGGCGCGCCTTCATGCGCGGCGCGGCAGCCTCAATTAAGGCCGCCGGCGCCTCCAGGTTCACCGCGAGAATCTCGCGCCGGTGCGCTTCGGGAATGGCGTCCACCGGATCGCAATAAAGCACCGCAGCGTTGTTAACGACAGCATCCAGGTCTCCCAACGAATCAACCATCTCACGGATCCGTTCCGTGTCGCGCAAATCAAACTCGAGCCGCTCGCCATATCCGGCAAGAAAGAATATAGCGCCTGCGGTCCCCGCCAGGCTAATCTACAGCTCGTGGAGCCGCTCATCCGCTTTTCCCCGCTGGTCAGGCAAGGCCTCAAATTCAGAAAGCGATTCGAAGCCGCTAAAAAGGCAATCGCCACTCCTCCCTGGGCCTGGTACCCCTACGATAGTTTCGCGAATCTTTTCTATCTCCAGATTCTGATGAAGCGGAGCGGCCTCTCGCTGGAGCGGTTGGCAGGGAATCATTCCCTTCTGGATATGGGAGCAGCCGACGGAGCGCTGAGTTTCTTTTTCGAATCCCTCGGTTTCGACGTGGAGTGCTGGGATCATTATCCCGACTCCGGCGTTATCCAGACTGATCTCGGGGCGTTGAATAAAACAGGCCATTGGCTCTTTCAACAGTCGTGATAATGCATCAACGCTGCTGTTCATGTCCTCGTCAGAGTGTGCATGAGCGAACGGAATCTGATCGAGGATCGCGAGCGCTCCGTCACTGACCTGTGGCGCAAGGGTCATCTACGTCCGGCCACGATCAGACTCTACCTTTACTGGGTTCGGCGGTTCCGCGTCTTCTGTGCGCGTCGGCAACTCGACGAGATTCAGCAGATGACACGCGATGGCGTTCGGCGCTTCACCCGCCGCTATGCGGGCCCCAGGCTCCAGAGTCGGGTCAGTTCACCGGGCAGCGGGCGCATCGCGAGTAACGCCCTGCACGCCTGGTCTTGTGCGCTGCATGCGTTGGGAATCGCGGTTCCGGCTTGGCAGATCAAGAGCGAACCTCCGGCTTTGCCAATGTTGCTTGAGGAATACCGTCGATATCGGAGCACGCATGGCGGCGTTTCAGCAGGAACCATCCGGCGCGACATTGACACGGCGACTGCATTCCTGAGATTGATGCGGCGCCGGAGAAAGCCCGTCGAACAGACAACGCTGCGGGATATCGATTCATTCGTGAGCAGGACTGCTGCGCGGTGTAATACCAGCAGCGTGGCAGACACATGCAGCTCACTTCGGGCGTTTCTGCGCTTTCTGAATACGACAGGGAAGCTGACGACCGATCTCGCGAGCGGCGTGATGAGACCTCGGTTTCGCGTGTCGCAACGTCCGCCGCGAGCGTTGCCATGGGAGGATGTGCGGCGTGTTCTGAAATCCATAGAGAAGAAGCATTCTCCGGGAAGGCGAGACTTCGCGATCATTCTGCTCCTGGCCACTTATGGAATGGGCGCTGCCGAAGTCCTCGCCCTTCGGCTTGCGGATATCGATTGGAAAGCGGAGATAATCCACGGTCGCCGGCCCAAGACCAAAGCGCCGATCGAACTTCCATTACTGCCGGCGGTAGCCAGGGCGTTGACCGATTATCTCCGCTGGGAACGGCCACCCTCGAAGAATTGCGCTCACGTGTTCCTCAGAAAGAACATGCCGTACGAACCAATGACAACCGCAGCCATCCGGCATCGCATCCGGCACTGGGCCACAGTGGCGGGCATTCCGGCGAAGGGAGTCGGCGCGCACGCGTTTCGCCACAGTCACGCCACGCGGCAGGTGGATGCGGGAGTGAACATCAAAATCGTGAGTGACATTCTTGGGCACCGAAGCGTGTCTTCGACATCGGTATATGTACGAGTCGCGGTGGAGCGGCTACGCGGTGTGGCCTTGCGGGTGCCGCGATGAACCACATCTTCACGAGTTCGCTGGCGGGTGATCTGCACAGCTTCCTTCAGTTCAAGCGGAGCCTCGGCTTCCGGTATACGCGGGCCGAGTTCACGTTGCGGGAGTTCGACCGGTTTCTCGTGACTTCTGCACGCCAAAGATTGACGCTGGACAAGGCCGCGCTTAATTGGTTATCGGCCAAACCCGGCCGAAAGGCAGTCAGCGTTTCGATGGACGCTGCGGTTCTGCGGCAACTGTTCGCCTTCCTCCGCAGATCTACGGACCGGCACATCGTTGAACCGCTCTGGCCCAGATTGCCAACCGAATCGGTATTCATGCCGCATTTCCTTTCCGAGGATGACGTTCTCAAACTCCTCAAGCTGTGTGGCAAACTGAATCGGCCGGGCTTTCGCGCTCTGTTGTACAGGGCGTTGCTGCTTGTCCTGTACTGTACAGGCATACGCTTTGGAGAGGCCCTCCGGCTACGCATTCGTGATGTCGAGTTGCGGTCAGGTGTTCTTTTCGTCGACATGTTTAAGGGCCGGGCCAGATGGGTTCCGTTTGATCGTTCCCTGACTCGTGAACTCGACCTGTATATGGCCGAGCGAGTGAAGTTTGCTCCAGCCGGCGCCGATACCCGATTCTTCGTCGGCAGGAACAAAAAGACGCTTCCCGTGAAAACGGCCGGAGAGACACTTCGCAAGTTGTTTCAACGTGCGGGCATGAAACCGGCAAAGGGGAGAATCGGGCCACGTCCATACGACCTTCGGCACGCCTTCGCGGTCCAGAGATTAAGCCAGTGGTACAGGCAAGGGGCTGACCTGCACACTCGGCTGCCGTGGCTGTCGGCGTACATGGGGCACGTCGACATCATGGGTACCGAGACATACCTGAATGCAACGCCAGAGCTGCTGAATATCGCTGCCAATCGTTTGCGGCGCCGGTATCGGGAAGACCGGGAAGGCTTGCAATGAACCGGGCTCAGGGGGAGTCGCTGCTTAGCTGCACACAAGCGTTCTTTCAAAGTTATCTTCGTCAAACGCGCGGAGCGAGCGTCCACACGGTCCGAGCCTACCGAGATGCACTGAAGCTGTTCTTCCTTTTCCTGGCGGAACACGCAGGCAGGCCCATTGCCAGTCTGACGCTTGACGACGTTCGAGCGAATGCGGTCCTGGCGTTTCTGGAGCATATCGAAACCCGGCGCGGTAACTCCGCCATCACGCGAAACTGCCGTCTCGCCGCTCTGCGGAGCTTTGTTCAGTATCTTCTCCGGAACGATGTCACCCGCGCCGGACAGTACGGCGCTATTCTTGCCATCCGGACCAAACGCGCCACGCGCAGGACCGTCACCTACCTGGAGCCCGAGGAGGCAAGGGCGTTGATCGCCGCGATTGACGTGCGCGCACGGCACGGAGACCGCGATCGCGCACTGCTACTGTTCCTGTACAACACGGGAGCGCGCGTGGCGGAGGCTCTGGCGCTCCGTCCATCAGCTCTCCGGCTCGAACGGCCCAGACAGGTGCGAGTGTTAGGCAAGGGCAGCAAAGAGCGCATCTGTCCGTTGTGGCCGGAAACTGCGGCCGCGCTGCGCCGTATTATCCGCTTCGACACAAGTGACGAGCCACTGTTCAGGAATGGGGCGGGAGGGCCGCTGTCGCGGGACGGCGTTGCGCTTCTGCTTCAGAAGTATGCTGGCATCGCTGCTAACCAACGGCCGTCGTTGCGGAAGCGGCACATCACGCCGCATGTGCTTCGGCACAGCTGCGCGTGCGCGCTTCTGCAAGCGGGAGTCGATATTACCGTAATCCGTGACTATCTCGGTCATTCATCTGTAGCTACGACCAGCCGGTATGTCACCACCAATCTCCAGATGAAACGGGATGCGCTTGAAGCGTTCTGGAAGCGTGCAGGGCTTGAACCCGCGGGTTCCCGGAAGTGGCGACCCTCGCCTCAACTGCTCACCTTCCTTGAAACCCTATGAGATTATCCGGAGTTGAGGATCAGCCGAACCACCCGGATATCCTGCAATTACGCGTCTCTCGTCAACTCAGTCTGGATAACGCCGGAGTCGGGATAATGCGCCTTATCTTGTCATCCAGATAAGGCGCATGTGCGGAGAAAGTTCTTCGATCTGCATCAGGCGCACGGTTCAGCGAGTGCAAAGGAGGCGCTGGAGCGGATCGGGCAACTGTATGGAGTCGAAAGCGACATACGGGGCAGGTCGCCCGCTCAGCGGCTGACAGAGCGGGAAGCGCGGAGTCTGCCGCTGCTGGAAGCGATGCGCGTGTGGATGCAGGCGACATTGGGAAAAGTGTCGCGGAAATCGCCTTTGGCCGTTGCGCTTCACTACGCGCTGGGGCGGTGGGCGGCGTTGACCCGGTACTGCGAAGATGGCGCGCTGGAGATCGATAATAATGCGGCGGAGCGGGCGCTGCGGACGGTTGCTGTGGGCCGGAAGAATTACCTGTTCGCCGGGTCGGATGCGGGTGGAGAA
>DASYCD010000134.1:0-6150 GCA_036500405.1 Bryobacteraceae bacterium | reverse complement strand
GACCTGCGAACTATCCGTCGGAATGACGATCTGCGATCCCGGACTCTTCAACCCACCGAGCGCGCCCGAAATCACGCCGTTAAATGCGACAAACGACATGAAGATCGCGATCGCCATCACGTCCGCCATCGACCACTTCGAGGACTCCAGCGCAAAGAAGTGGGCAATCCGGCTTCGCGTGAGCCATCCCGGCCAAATCAGGCAGGCGCCGAGCGTCAGCATCTTCAGCGCGGGAAAAATGACACTGAACGTCAGCAGCAGCACCGCAACAAAGTACATCTCCGGCTGACCGATATCGATCAGCGTATGGAAGACTTCCAGCACCGTCTTGCTCTGGTAATAGAGAACCTGGTCGCCAAACGTGAGCGGTTGCCCGAAGAATGTCATATCGATGCGCGAGATGCGCGCTTCCACTTCGAGCATCGGCGAAAGAACGCCGCCCGCGAGCAGCGTCAGGCAGAACAGAATCGCGAGACCCACCGCAATGCGACTCAACCGCTTCCGCTGCCACAGCAGCAGAATCAACGCAATCGCCGCCGAGCCAAGCGCCGCCATGTACTCGCGCGAAATTCGCTGGTTGGCGCCATCAATGAGCCTCCCGATCACACCATGGCAAGCGGCTCCATCGGCGCACCCGTATTGTTTGAGAATTCGCGAGTACTCGGTTCTATCCACTGGACTGAAGGTATTCTTCGCGCCGTCCGCAATGATCCCCGCGATGTACTTCTTGATGGCCTCTTTGTTGTCTTTGCTGCCGAGCTCTTTCAGCACGGTATCGGCAAACTCCGGCACCTTCGGGCGGAGTCCTTCGATCATGGAATTCACCATCGCGCTCATCGCCTGGGCAGCAAACCCGCCGCCATCGCCCGGCTTCGGAGCCATCTGCACCTTCACCTGATCGAGCAGCCGCAAAAGCGCCCGTTCCGCCATTGGACGCAGACTGGCCTGATTCCCCGAAGTCAGATCAATCGCGTCGATCTGCTTATCAATGATGGGCAGAATCTGCGCAACCCACTGCCCGGCATCGAACAGCCCATAGCGTGCATGGCTGATCTCAGCGAGATTAGTCCGCAAGTCCCGCCGCGCCCCCAGATCATTCCAGGTACGCCACGTAAAGAACACCGTCGGCACAAGCAACAGCAGCGCAGCCAGAAGACGGAAATCGAAACCCGAGCCCCGATTCCCCGCCGGAGTGGAATGCTCCATGAGTTGAACCGATTATAGCGGGGGCGCGACAATGTGCATTGCGGATATCCCCCGATAATGTGGCTCACGAATGAAACGTGGCAGTTGTGCTTCAGCAGATTCGACCGTTTGCGTGATGAGTGTGGCGATAGTCATTGGCCTTGGCCTATGCTGCCGGGAACTGGTGTGCGGGCAGCACAGCGTTTAAGAATCCTGAGAGTTCGATATCGTGATTGCGACATGGGCTACGGCCTCCCGGCCTGTGCCGCAGGATAACCAAACTCCGCACTTGAGCGGCGAAACATGTCGCGCGACGACCGGATCATGAGTCCCCATGGTTCTCATTGCTGTTGCAGTTCAGCTCATACGGCGGAGATCCGGCTTCCTCCCGTCTCGCCCACGTCGTGCGCTGATGCCGCGGATGAGAACAGGGGTATGAGACCTTCGACCAGTGTCGGGTGGGTCAGGACCGCATCGCGCAGCGCGGTGTAGGGCAGCCCCGCGATCATCGCAATCTGGACGGCGGCCAGGATCTCGCCCGCACCGGTACCGAAGGCCGTGAACCCGAGGATGCGATCGCCCTCAGCCTCGACCAGGGCCTTCACGAATCCCCTCGTTTCCGAAAGGGTGAGCGCGCGCAGGTTGGTTTCCATTGGGACCTTCATCAGGCGATACGGTATCCCTTGAGCCGCCGCTTCTGTTTGGCTCAGGCCGATACGGGCAAGTTCGGGATCCGTAAACAGACAATAGGGGACTTGCCTGCCCGTGGTCACACGGTTACCGCCGGTTAAATTCGAGTGGACTACGCGGAAATCGTCGACGCTGATGTGGGTAAACTGCGGACTCCCCGCGACCTCGCCGATCGCCCAGATGCCGGGCGCGCTGGTCTGAAGCCGCTCGTTGACCCGAATGTATCCGCGGTCTGTGAGCTCAACACCTGTCAGTTCCAGACCTAGTTCTTCGGTGTTCGGCTTGCGGCCCGCGGCCATCAATATATGACTTCCCTTCAAAACTTTCTCGATTCCATTCCGCGCGACGACGACGCTCACCGATTCTCCGGATTTGCCCGATACTTCGCTGATCCGCGCATTCAGGAGAATGTCGATGCCTTCATCTGCGAGCAGGCTGCGAAGAGCATCGCATACGTCCGGGTCTTCTTTGGACATCAGCCGCCCGTTGCGATCGATCATCGTCACCTTGCTGCCGAAGCGCCGCATCGCCTGCGCCATCTCCACCCCCACGTAGCCCCCGCCGACAATAAGCAGGTGTTCGGGAATTTCATCGAGTTCAAGCGCCTCGATATGCGTAAGCGGCTGCGCTTCCGCAAGTCCGGGAATGGTGTCCAGCGCGGCGCGCGTGCCGGTGCTGACGATCACATTCTCGCCCCGCAACTGACGTGTGGTCCCATCAGCCAGAGTGACTTCCACTATTTTCGGAGCCAGGAACCGGCCCGTTCCCAATATGAACTCGGCCCCCGTGTTCCTGTAATTTTCCATATATGTATCGTTCAGGCCGCACACCATCATGCGCTTGCGCTCGCGGACACCCGCCATGTCGATCGCGAAGCCATCGTGTGTGATGCCGAATTCCCTGCTTCGGTGAAAGTACGATGCGACCTTCGCGCTGTGGATGATGTTCTTGCTCGGCAAACACGCGATGTTGGGGCATGACCCCCCGATGTATTTGCGCTCGACAACTGCGACCTGTTTTCCTTCGGTCGCGAACGTCCACGCAGCCAGGGTCGAGCCCGTGCCACCCCCGAGAATCACCAGATCAAATTCTTCCGGCTGCGTGTTATTCACTATCCGAGCGGGCAAGATGCTTTCGGTGCGGTTCATTCGACTTCTCCTTCTCGAGCGGCAGCTGATTCCTGGGCTCGCATTGATTCAACAGGTCAACTGCTGACGCTACCTCGAGCGACAGCATCCCGCGTTAGCTTCAGGCCACCCTGACTACGTTCACGCGAATATGATTGCGACATCAGCAAATTACACCAAGTGGCCACAACGAGACTGCCTGCGGCACGGATGAATGATAGCGCCGTGAAACTGGCTGACCGCTCGTTCATGGCATTCTCTGTGGCGCCGGCGCCGCCGCGTAGTCATGGCGCCGGGCCCGCATCGACACCCACGCATGCGCCTTCTCGTTAATCCCCTCCCGGACGTGGGCGCTTATTCGCGCCCGTCGGCAAACCTGAGGCGGACCACGTCTTCTTTCAGCAAGTAAACCGACACGGCCAGCAGCACGACGTCCTTCATCAGGAAGGCCACTGGGCCGACCATCGCCGGAAAGCCGCCCGCTGAGGCTTCCCAGCCGCCGGGGATGAACGGGATGATGGTGACGGTGCCGACGAAGGAAGCAATCCCGCCGAGGGCTCCGAGCACGCCGAGTTTCTTGTTCCAGAACCCGGCGAGCAGCAGCAAGGCGAACAGCCACTCGGCGACGCCCAGGAACCAACTGGCGCCGCGTATGCCGAACACCGGATACAGCCAGAAGATCAGCGGGCCGTGGCTGATGTATGGGATCAGCGTTTGCGCCTCATATTGGAACCACTTCTGGTACCCGAACATGGCGAAGAGCAACACCATCGAAGCGCGGATCAGGTGGTATTCGAGGTCCTTCCCGAGCAGGCGCGACTTGTTTAACAGGTTGATTAAAAAATTCATGATTGCTTCTCCTTGAAATTTGCGTTGGTGGTCGGCGCGGGTGGACTGGCTTGCGCCCAGATACCGTGGCTCACGCGGCGCGCGGCAAGTCGATGTCCGTGTCGTTGACTGCGTTGACCAGATTTGGGTTGACCAGATTTGGGTTGAACAGGTTCGTAAAGGACTCGATCACGATCGCCAGTGCGATCTCCGCAAGCGGCGCGGAATACGCCTCATGACTGATCGAACGCGCCAGGCGTCGGCGGCGGAGGCGCCGGTGTTGCAATGCTCATTAGTGAGAGAGTTGAAACTAACCACACCTTCATTCTGCGGCCGAAGGTGAGACTAGTGAATACTTACAAGCGGCTGTTTTATGCTCAATCGTCTCATTATCGCTCTCGGAGCAAAGGGGCCAGAGGTCAACGCAACTCGACGCTGCCTGTGCCGACTGAGCTAGACTCACTCTATGAGCAACACGCGAGCTGCTTCACCTCTGATGTGGACGCGAATGCCCCTGTTCGTCTCATCGATACCACGCTGAAAGCTCCATGGATTGGCTCAGCCGCCTGTTCGAACTGATTCCGATCCAGGGCTGGGTCGACCTTCGTTGTTTCTATGGCGCCCCGTGGCGCATCGAGCAAGGACCGGCGCTAACGGGAGAGATGCCATACCATGTTGTACTCGCCGGGTCGGCCATTCTGGAACTTCCGACGGGCCAGCCGCCACGGCGACTGATGCCGGGAGACATCCTGCTGCTGCCCCAGGGCGATGCACATGTCCTGCATGATGGCAGTGGGGACTCGCCCGAACCCTCTCGCAATCGAACTCGCCTCAATGTGGTGTTCAGCGAAAATGCAGGCACGGGCGAGAGTCTCGACCTGATGTGTGGTCACTTTGCCATCGGGGCGCCGCATCAACGCTTGCTGCAGAGTTACCTGCCTCGGCTACTGGTCGTGCAGGCGGGCGAGCACAGCGCGTCCACGGCGGGTCCGGGAACCAGCGCGCAACTCGCCGGGCTGGTCTCGCTGATGCGGATCGAGTCAGAGCGCGACAATTTGGGCGGGCGGGCGATGTTAAACGCGCTGTCTACTGCGATGTTCACGCTGACGCTGCGTCTGGCCAGCGAAGCGAACGAAGCTCCGGCGGGGTTGCTGGCGCTGGCCGGACATCCGCGTCTGGCAGGAGCCCTGGCTGCACTTTTTCACGAGCCAGCGCGGCCATGGTCGCTGCCCGAGCTGGCGCGGCTGTGCAACATGTCCCGGGCAACCCTGGCGCGGCACTTTCAGAAAAACCTGGGGCGCTCGGCCAGCGAGCTGCTGACAGACATCCGCATGACACTGGCGGCGAGTGAATTGAAGAACTCCTCGGCGTCCACGGCCGCCGTAGCGGAAACGGTCGGCTATCAGTCCGAGGCGGCTTTTCAGCGCGTCTTCAAGCAGCGCATGGGGATGACACCGGCGCGCTGGCGACGGACCACCGGGACGTCCGACCCGGTCGACCGCCTAACCGCGCATGCGCTCTGAAGCCTCGCTCCGCGGCTGCAAGCACTTCCAGGTTTCGCCCGGGGAGCCGGCTACTGGAATGTGCGGCTTCCGGGCGGATGGCGGCGTTTTGATGAATTGATATGAGCGAGTAGTCGGCAACCGAGGTCAACGACCTTCTGCGAGTGACAACAATTTTTTCACCCACAACAATAACAAAATAAAGGACAATTGTTAAAAACCTTCCAGCTGGGCACCCTTCCTTCAGCTACCATATCCACGCGATGTCCACTCACGCACAACCGGCATAAATCGGGAAAAGAAAAAACGAACCCACCAACTTTAAGAAAACAAAGGAAAGGCCCCCAAACGAACCCACGTATTCCACATGCACCACAACATGTTGTGCATATCCTGTCAATATCCCGATATGCTGTACACCTGCTACTTTACTTTTGCCTCGGAACACGGTTAGTATGGTGACGCTCCCCCGAGCGTCTGGATTATGAGAGGACATCGTCCATGCTGAAGCTGAAGAAGGTCGAAATTCAAGGATTTAAATCCTTTTGCGACCGCACAGAGCTGAAGTTCAACGGGGGTGGCATCGCCGCGGTTGTCGGCCCGAACGGGTGCGGCAAGTCGAATCTGAGCGATGCGATTAGCTGGGTTCTTGGTGAGCAGTCCGCCAAGTCTCTTCGTGGCGCACGTATGGAGGACGTGATCTTCGCCGGAACCAAGGCCCGCAAACCGCTGGGCATGGCTTCCGTCACGATGGTCCTCGTCAATCCCGACGCCAGACAGCTTCCTCTCATCGATCCGGCGAACCAACCGAAGACCGA
>DASYCD010000133.1:0-7452 GCA_036500405.1 Bryobacteraceae bacterium | reverse complement strand
TTCACCGGCGGCAACGTGAGCGCAACCTTTAACGATGGCGACGCGGAAATTGCTCTCGCCGATCAGGGCAGCGGTACGTGGAGTGGAACCTGGAATCCCGCTCATGCGGCTTCGTCCGTGATTCTGTCGCTCGCCGCGAATGGCGGAAGCGCGACAGGCAGCGCCCAGGTTTCACTCACCGTCAAGCCGAACCCCCACGCCATGACGGCCGCAGCCGTATTGAATGCCGCATCGGGAGCGCAGGCCGATGCGCAGGTCGTTACACCCGGCAGCTATGTAACGATCTGGGGAAGCAATCTCGCTGGCAATTCCGACGGCGCGGCGACATCGGTGCCGCTCCCCACCACACTGAATGGAACTCAGGTGTTCATCGGCGGGCATCCGGCGCCGCTGATCTATGCCGGAGCGAATCAAATCAACGCCGTGGTTTCGCGTGATCTTCAGCCGGGCACGTCCTATCCGCTGATGGTGTCGAATGGTCTTTCGCAATCCAGCACCATCATGCTTACCGTCGCCCCGGCGCAGCCCGCCATTTACACCGCGAATGCCTCCGGTACTGGCCAGGGTGTAATCGCAATCGTGGGTGACAACGTACTCGCCGCGACAACGAATGGCCGTCCGGCGCACGAGGGAGAATATCTCACGATTTACTGCAACGGACTCGGAGCAGTTGCCGCCGATAATGGCGCACCCGCTCCGCAGGACGGAACAGCAACGCCCCTCGACAATATCTTCCGCACAAAGGGAGCTGTTACTGTCTCCTTCGATGGTGATGAGCAGCCCACACAGTTCGCCGGACTTGCCCCCTCTATGGTCGATGTTTATCAGGTAAACGTGAAGGTCCCGGCAGGACATTCCGGCAATGCAGTGGCACTTGTTATCAAGGTCAGTGACCCTGCGACCGGTAAGATTTACCAGTCAAACACAGTAACTGTGGCTCTCCAGTAACAGTTACCTGCTCCTCAATTCGGTTAAGGCGATTGCCGTAGTGAATTAGGGTCGGTGCCTGGTTTTGAAAGAAACCAGGCATCGCTATTTTGGGAGTTACTCGCAAAACACCGCGAGCCGATCGCTTCGCCTATGAAGAACGAATTCCGGCCGCGCGGACTCTCCTTTTTCGCGCTGTTTCTTTCTCTCCCGTTTGCGGCCTTTTCCCAACCAATCATCTGGACCACATCTTCTCTGGTTCGCACCGGAGTCTCCGATTCCGCGGGCAGCGGCACCCAGGCTGTTCTGTCCGCCGCGCGCGGTGAATATGAATCATTTCAGATTGCGATTCAGGCGCCCACCGGCGGACTGAATGACGTCAACGCCAGTGTCTCCGCACTCACTGGCCCAGGCGGCGCCGTCATCGCGCAGTCGAACATCTCACTGTTTCGCGAACACTACGTGTATGTGAACCAGTCGAGTCCAAACTGGGGTGGATCGAATCAGCCGCTCGGCGCTGGATGGTATCCCGATGCGCTGATTCCGTTCAACGATCCTTCCACCGGCAAACCAATTCAGGGCGCGCAGATCGAAGCCGTGCCCTTCAATTTAGGCGCCGCGCAGAATCAGCCGCTGTGGGTGGATATCTTCGTGCCTCGGGATGCTACGCCGGGGCAATACACCGGCTCGTTCACTGTGACCAGTAATCAGGGAACCGCGTCGGGAAGTATCCTGCTTACGGTCTGGAACTTTACTCTGCCGATGCAACCGAGTCTCAAGTCCGCGTTTCTGCTCTATCCGGGACAGAGTCTTGCTGCCGATAAGGAACTGCTGCGCAATCGCATTTCTCCGCTTCATACTGATACCGCCGCGCAGAACGATCTCATCAATAACTACGGACTCAATCTTGTGGGGCTCGCTTACTACAGTGGCGCTGCGTACGGCAACTGTTCGATGTCTGATCCGCCATCGGTTGCGGATCTGGCCGCGCTCGCAGCGCAACAGCAGCCCTCGCTGATGAAACTGATCTACAGCGCGGATGAAACCAATTATTGTCCGGCGCTGGCTCCTACGATCAAGGCGTGGGCCAGGAATCTGCATGCCGCGGGAGTCAGGAATCTGGTGACCGCAGCGCCGATCGCGGATTTATTTGACGATGGCAGTGGCTCCGGCGCATCCGCTGTCGATATCTGGACCATGATGCCGATCGGGTACGATCAGTCTCCCGCGCTCAATGCGCAGGCGCTGCAGCATGGCGACGAGTTGTGGTCATACAACGCGCTTGTGCAGGATGATTATTCGCCGAAATGGCTGATCGATTTCGCGCCGATCAATTACCGTATCCAGCCGGGCTTTATCAGTCAGAGCCTCAATCTTACGGGCCTTCTTTATTGGAGAGTCGATAACTGGTCGTCCGATCCGTGGAATCAGGTCAACAACACCGGCACTTATTCCTCGAATAATTATCCCGGTGAAGGAATGCTCGTGTATCCCGGCTATCAGGTTGGTATTGACGGTGTGGCGCCCTCGATGCGGCTCAAGTGGCTGCGCGATGGAATTGAAGATTACGAGTACGTACAAATGCTCAAGCTCGCGGGGCATGCTTCCGATGCGCTCGCTTCAGCTGCTTCGGTGGGACCTGACTGGAGGAACTGGACGCGCGACGTCAGTAAGCTGCTCTCCGCACGCGCGCAAATCGGACAGGAACTCGATACTCTGAACGGCGGCGGCGTGGCCTCGACAGCGCCTGCTTCGTCTTCTACGTCCACGTCTCCATCCACATCCACGCCTGCGCCGGTGGCCACGGCGGCAAATACAACGGTCACGATTTCGGCTGTGCTTTCCGCGGCCGCCGGGGCGAAGGCGAGCCCTGGAGTTCTGACGCCGGGTAGCTACGTTTCGATCTACGGAAGTAGCCTCGCAGGCAATGGCGATGCGGCGGCATCGTCACTGCCACTTCCCACGGCGCTGAACGGGGCTCAGGTATTTCTCAACACCACACCACTCCATCTCATCTACGCAGGCGCGAATCAGATCAATGCCATCGTGCCGCGCGGTCTGTCAGCCGGTTCCTCGTACTGGTTGACGGTGATCAATAACGGCTATAGTTCCGGGGTCGTTCCGGTATCGGTCGCGACGATCCAGCCCGCGATCTTCTCGCTCGATTCCTCCGGCTCAGGCCAGGGCGACATCTACATTGCCGGAACGGCCACTCTGGCGTCGGCCTCGGGGAATAACGCGCGTCCGGCGCATGCGGGCGAATTCGTCACGATCTACGGCGATGCGCTCGGCCCTGTGCGTGGAGCGAACGGAGAATCCGCGCCGGCGGATGGCAGCGCCGCGCCGTCGAGCGTTACGTTGTACACCGTGAATCAGGTGACCGTCGCATTTGGCGGCATTCACGAAATGGCGCAATTCGCCGGACTCGCGCCGTCGTTTGCGGGCGTGTATCAGGTGAACGCGCAGATACCTGCGGGTGTTTCGGGCGATGCCGTTCCGGTGACTCTCACAGTGACCGATCCGCAGACCGGAAAGATCCTGCAATCGAACACTGTCACGGTGGCGATTGAGTAGCGCGGGCTATTCGACTACTTTGGCCACGAAGTAGGTGACGGATTGTCCGGGCGCGACCTTCATCTGATGCGGCGTTTTCGTGGGGATGTGGATGACGTCGCCCACCGTGAGCGTCGCTTCCTGACCGCCCTTGATCGATTCGGCGCGCTTCTCGCCCGGCGCGGTGGTCTTTTCGTCCACCATCGTGCCGCCGTAAATCACGGTCACTGTGCCGGCTTCGATGACGAGAATGTCGGCCTGCTTCTCGTGCCATTCCACCTGACCGGAGCCTTCGCGATGGGCGAGCGAAAACGAGCGATTGCCGACGCTGGCCAGGGGCGCGCTCGCCACTTTGTGTGCATCGACTTTCTTTGCCATCTCCTTGCCCTGCGCGGTCAGCGTCGACGCTTTCCAGATGTGGAGCCCCGCGGGATCCGCGGAGAACGCCATGGCGGCGGTAACGAGCAGCACTGCGAGGGTCTTTATCATAAGGGGATTTTCCGCCCATCAGCTTATCAAGTCCACAGCAGTCGCGCTAACATCGTAAATTGCTTGCCCACCTCACCCAGATTCTTATCGCGTGGGGACCGCTCGGTGTCCTGCTGCTTTCCATTCTGGATTCTTCGGGCGTTCCTGTCGCAGGCGCCTTTGACGCGCTGCTCATTCTGATTGCGATCGAGCGCCCCGAGACTGCCTGGTGGTGCGCCGGGATCGCGGTCATCGGATCGTCGATCGGCAACGTGTTTCTGTTCACGGTGAGCCGGCGCGGCGGCCGCGGAATTCAGGCGAAGCCGCCGGAAGGCGCCAGGGCGAAGCGCTTTCGGGCGTGGTTCCTCCGCTACGGCCTGCTGACCATTTTCATTCCGGCCATGATTCCGATTCCGATGCCGATGAAGCTGTTCGTGATCACGGCCGGTGTCCTCGGCACGCCCATGAGTGAGTTTCTCGGCGTGATCGTGTCCGCGAGAACCATCCGCTATTTCGGCGAGGTTTGGCTTGGCGTGAAACTCGGTCGCGATTCGACCGGATTCCTGAAAGCGCACGCGTGGCAGTTGATCGGATCCGCCATTGCGCTGTTCGCTTTTCTCTACGGATTGATGGTGTGGCGGCACCGCACGGCGCCGCCCGAGCTTTAACGAGCTACCGGGTGCGCTGTGGGGCGGGAGCCTGTTGCGCCTCTGGCTCCGCTCGATCCAGTTGCGCCCGCTGGCCCCGCCGACGCCACCACGGTTCCGACGTCCGCGGCCGACGGCCATTTCTCTTTCAGTTCCTTGACCTGCGCATCAACCTTGCGCGCGTCCGCGATGCGGTTAGCCATCCGCAACATCACGGCGTACGATTCCAGCGTTGTCACGATTTCCGGATGATCGCCGCCAAGGCCTTTCAGTCCGATCAGCGCCGCTCGTTCGAAATAATCGCCGGAGCGCTTCAGATCACCGGTGGTGGCGTAAAGCTGCGCGAGGCCGGTGAGGGTATCGATGCTCTTCGTCTCGCGAATCGTCAGCGCCTGCTTGAAATAAGGCTCGGCGTCGGAATAACGCTTCTGCGCGGAGTAGTTCGTTCCGATCGCTTCGAGCGCCTCGGCGATCAACGGGCTGGTCGCATCCTTCGTCGCCTTCAGGATCACCAGCGACTGCTGGAATAGTGGCTCGGCTTCCAGATATTTGCTGTCAAAGAAATATACCCAGCCGAGATTTTCGAGCGCAGGCGCCACATCCGCGTTCCGTGGGCCCAGAATTTTTTCGCGAATGGCCAGCGAGCGCTGCAGCCAGGCCTCGGCGTTTGCGTAACCGTTCTTCCATCCGGGGTCCTTCGCGTGCGCGCTTTCGAGAGCGCCGAGCCGGTCGAGGATACCGGTGAGTCCGTAAGCGTCCGGGCCCAGCTTGCCTTCCGAAATGGCCAGGGCGGTTGCAAAATCCGTTTTCGCGTCTGCCGGTCGCGTATTCCGGTCTTCCAGCACTCCCAGATTGACCCAACTGGTGGCGACATCGAGATGGTCCGGCCCCAGGCGGCTGATGCGTGTCTGGAGCGCATTGCGATACGCCGTTCGTCCGTCTTCGAACTGCAAGAGTTCCAGATAAGCGCTGCCCAGCTTGTCGTAATCCGTCGAAACTTTGGGATCGTCCGGGCCGAGCGTCTGGTCGATAGTCAGCAGCCGTTGCAGGACGGGGATCGCGTCGGCTGTCTTGCCCGCCACGCGGAGCGCGCCTGCCAGGCGGACGAGATGGGGCGAAAGGTCGGTGGATGAAGTGCCGTACGCCGCCTCTGCCGTCGCCAGCGCCTGGTGCGCCATTGCTATGCCCTCATCCGCGCGCCCCAGCAGCAGGTCGAGGTCGGAAGTATCGGAGTAGGCTTCCATCACGCGGGCAGGCAATCGCGCGGGATCCGGTTTGGCGAGTTCCGCCACAGCGGCATGCAATTGCTGATCGGCTTCCGCGTAGCGGCTCTGCGAGAGGGCAGTCTGGGCTGCCGTCATGTGGGTCTCAAAGGCGGATGGCGTCTGAGCCACAAGCGCCGGGGTCAGGGCAAGCAGGAAAATAGCGCGCATAGGTTCATGAGAGGGACGCCGCGATGAAACGGATTGTTCCCTTTCTCGTACTAAATTTTTAGCACACTATAGGAGTTTTGTTTTCGGCGCGGGCGCGGCGTGCGTCAGATAACGAAAGGAGAGAAAGAGAAGAACTATTCCTGCGCGGGAAGCTGATGATCGGCATCGCGCCAGGCGCTGATCTTCAGGCGGCGGCATACCCAGCAGAGCTGTTCGGTAGTATCCACGCTCGACTGATCGCCGCATACGACGCAGCGCGGAGCGCGGGAACTGAAGTGTTCCAGACCAGCCGACTGCCGGGCGTTCTCAATGATCTGCGGAGAGATCACCTCCGACGGCACAACGGGATCAGCCTTGACTGGACTTCGACGTTTCATTTTCTTTATCTCGATTATAGCGCGTAACCGGGAAATCGTCGTCGCCATTACAGCACTTTACGTCTCGAGTTGTGATTCGAGTTCCAGTGCTTTTTCGTACTTCGTAGCTTTCCGAGAACTCAACAGATTTTGTTGAGTTACAATAAAAGCGATGAAGGTTTTGAAATTCCGCCGCCTGTGGGTTCCGGAGGTCGCGAGCGTAGCTTTGCGCCAGAACGCAGACTCGCTGGCCGACGTTTCGCCGCTGCTGGCGCGCATCGTAGAAGGTCTCGGTACGAATGCCGCGGCGCGCCTGCTGGGCGCGGATCGCGCGCAGGTATCGCGCTGGGGCGCAGGAACCGAAGCCATTAGTCAGGAAATGGGACGCCGGATCGTCGATCTGCACGATGTGCTGACGCGCAGCATTCGCGTGGTGGGACGGGAAGCGGCGTCGATGTGGCTGGTTGGCTCTGAGCCTTTGCTGGGAGGCGCGCGGCCAATTGATGTACTGGTTACGGAAGGCGCCGCTCCCGTGATTCGCGCCATCGACGGAATCTCTCAAGGGGCCTACGCTTAAGCAGTGCCGGAGTTTTTCCGGGTTCTGCCTTATCTCGCCTCCGCGGTTCCCGATGAACCGGGAGGACCTCTCTACCTGCCGTCACAAGGCGGTGGACGCGTCGACAATCCCGGCGCCTATGCCGTCCTTTACCTGAGCGATTCGCCCGCGGGCGCTATCGCCGAAGCTTTTGGGCGCTTTCCCGAGTGGACCGCGGCTATTCTCGAAGGGCCTCCCGTATTGCCCGGCAGCCGGCGCTCACTGGCGCGCTACGCGCTGAAACCGGGGGATGCAGTCTGCAATCTCGATGACCCGGCCCAGCTCATCGCACTGGGACTGCGGCCCTCCGATGTAGTCAGCCGCGATTATTCTGTCAGCCGCGCCTGGGCCCGCCGTATATATGACCAGAAAAAATGGATTGGGGTGCGCTGGTGGTCTTACTACAGCCCGAAGTGGTCGAGCTATGGACTGTGGGACCTCCGCGGTCTCAGCTTCGAAGACGTAACGCCGCT
>DASYCD010000132.1:0-3342 GCA_036500405.1 Bryobacteraceae bacterium | reverse complement strand
GGGTCTGATGCCCTGCTGCTTTGCAACGGCGTCCAGCGCAGGTCCAGATCGTACAGACCGGCCAGACCAGTCTGATCCACAACCGTTCTCACCGCACCCGCCGGTATTCGCAGCCACGCCGCCAACTCACTCATCGTGATCGCATGGGCGCTCAGCGATGCTCCCGGTTTCACGTCGAAGGAATGCGGCTTCCCGCTATTCGGTCTGAGTCCACGCCCCAATTTCCCCTTCTCCGCCACAATCAGCGCGAAGCCTTTCGCATGGCGCGTCACCGAATGAAATTTCAGTGAGAATCGTTGGGACGCAACGCCAAGCAGGAGCTGCCGGTATATCTCGCCCTCCGGTTTTCCGGCAAGGCTTGCGGCTTTCGCGGAGATGTCCCAGAGATCGTGCCGCACCCAATCCGGCCCTCCGGAAATCTGATTCGGAAGAATATTGAGCCCCTCACGAACCATGAGCTCAACCGTGAAGCATTTTGCTTCGAGTTGGCCCCCGGGGAGCACATGGGTGTCGCCGCAAGGCAGATTATCCGGATGCGGCTTCACTACAGACACGTCCGGCTGCGTCTGGCCACTCACTATAGCCGCGATCGTGAAGATGAATATTGCCGGAACACGACACATCCAACAAAGTGACGCCTCGTTCGTGAGCAACGTGTAGAAGGATCTGTCGATTAGTTCGGCGAGGGCCGCTCTACGTGGTCAATAACGTGAACTTCTACCGGACCTGTAGCCGCCGACAGCCTGAGTCCGAGTTGCTCCTGAACGGCGGTAAAAACAGACGTTCCTGAGTTGTCCCCGGCATCGAGCGCATCCGTGGGAACGTACTCCAGATGAATATCGAACCGCCCCGATAGTCGCGTCATATCGATCACCGGGCGATCAAGCGACCGCAATCCGCGTTCGATGAATTCGGGGATGGTAACGCCGTGGCCATCGAAAACCGTCGTCCTGCCTTTCGTCGTCGTATTCCGTCCACAATAGTTGGGCGGCGGGGGCGTTTGCAAAACAGTTTTGAGGTCGATCGGCGCACAGCTTACATCCCTGATCATTTTCACGCTTGCCGCATTTTTCAGGACCGTCAGGTGAAAGACTGGCGCCTTCCGAACTTCATCGTGGAGCTTCAACTGAAAGCGTTCCGCAAGCAGAGCCTTCGTCATCGGGCCGTACATCCGGTCGAGTCCAGGATTGCCCGGCGCACTTGCCTCGATATCGTAGCGGTCGGTATCGATCCAGCCCGGTCCTCCGAAAACGTCCGGCTCCCTCGTTGGCGAGGAACGGTCAACGTTTCCGTAGGCGACACGAATCACCTGCCTCAGAGACACACAACGAAGGCCGAACTTTCCGGGCGAAAGTTCCTCGCTTCCTCCGCCGGTGCAACCTGCGTTCAAACGGATTGTGGCGACGTCAAATCGAACGGCGGGGCCTGCATCCTGAGCGTGAATCCCGGGAAGAAAAAGAGTAGCCGATATCGCAAGAAATGCGAATCGTTTCATTCGGTTAATCGTAAACGAAATGCAGGGCCTTCTTCAGGTCCTCCCACGCTTCGCGTTTCGCTTCCACGTTATACGCGCGCAGCAGGTACGACGGATGAAACGTGACGATCAGCGGAATGTCATGCCACTTGTGCCACTTCCCGCGCAGCTTCGTGACGCCATCCCGGCCGCCCAGCAGCGCCTTCGCGGCGGTCGACCCCAGCGCGCAGATCGCCTTCGGATGAATCACCTGCAATTGGCGGAATAAGAACTGCCCGCAGATCTCCATCTCATCCGCTTCCGGAGTGCGGTTATCCGGTGGACGGCACTTCACCACATTGCAGATGTAAACGTCAGCGCGCTGGAGCGGGATGCCTTCCTTCTTCGCGGTGCCTTCAATCATCTGCGTGAGCAACTGCCCCGCCCTGCCGACGAACGGCAACCCCTGCGCGTCCTCATCCGCGCCCGGACCCTCGCCCACAAATACGAGCTTCGCTTCCGGATCGCCCGAGCCGAAGACAATCTTGTTGCGGCCCTGATGCAGACGGCAACGCTTGCAGTCGCCGATATCCTCGCCTATCTGGACGAGCGAATCACTTGCAGGAACAAGGCTGGGGAGTACAACTTCGGGCGCAGGCGCATCCGGCGTTACAGCCGCTGTAACAGGCGCCGCGGCCTCACGCTTATACAAATCCTTCACTCCGAGATCTTTGAAATACTCGATCCGGCGGCGCAGCTCATCCGAACTCACAGGCGCACACCTGCCATCTTCCGCAGACGCAGCATCTGTCCCAGAATCGTATCCGCCACTTCACGCTTCGGCGCGCGCGGCACTTCCAGCACCTCGCCGCCCCGCGTCACCAGCAGCACTTCATTCGTCTCGGATTCAAATCCCGATCCCGCCACACCTACACGGTTCGCCACAATCATGTCGCAGTTTTTCTCTTCCAGCTTGCGCCGCGCATATTCCAGAAGATTCTCCGTCTCCGCCGCAAACCCAATCAGCAGCCGATCGCCCTTCGCGCGTCCTAATTCCGCCAGAATATCGGCCACGGGATCCAGCGCAATCGAAACCGGGGCCATCGTCTTTTTGATCTTCTTCAGCGCCGGAGCCGCAGGACGAAAATCCGCGACCGCCGCACACTTGATCACGGCCGTCGCGTGGGACAGATGCGCGAATACCGCATCCCGCATTTCCGCGCCCGTCTGCACCTGCACGATTTCCGCACCATGCGGCGGATCGAGCGCCACAGGACCGCTCACCAGAATGACCTTCGCGCCACGATCCAAAGCCGCCTGAGCGAGCGCATAACCCATCCGCCCGCTCGAACGATTCGAAATGTAGCGAACCGGATCGATCGGCTCCTGCGTCGGCCCCGCCGTGATCAGAATCGTTTCGCCTTCCAGATCGCGCACGCCCGGCTGCACAACCCGGCGCACAGCCTCCAGAATCGCTTCGTTATCCGCGAGCCGCCCCGCGCCGAACGTGCCGCACGCCAGCATCCCGACACCTGGCTCCACAATCACATGCCCACGCTTGCGCAGCGTTTCCATATTCGACCGCGTGGCTTCGTGATCCCACATCACCGTATTCATCGCAGGCGCAAGAATCACCGGCCCCCGAAACGCGAGATAAACCGTGGACAGAAATCCGCCGGCCAGCCCATGCGCGAATTCCGCCAGGATGTTCGCCGTCGCCGGCGCCACCACGAGCAGATCGTTCGACTGCGCGACCTCAATATGCTCGATCGCCGCCGACGGTTCAAAAAGATTGGTGAAAACTTTGCGGCCGGTGAGAGAAGCGAAAGTGACCGTACTGACGAATTCCTCCGCGGAACGCGTCAGCACGGCCTGCACTTCATGGCCAT
>DASYCD010000131.1:0-15131 GCA_036500405.1 Bryobacteraceae bacterium | reverse complement strand
GCTGAACGCACCCGCCGAATACGGCGGCACAAGCGGCGCCACCACTTCGGTGGTGACCCGTTCCGGCGGCAACACGCTGCACGGCAACATGTATGACTTCCTGCGCAATGACGCCTTCGATGCGCGGAATTTCTTCGCCGCCACCACAGAGCCCCTGCACCGCAATCAATACGGCGCCACGCTCGGCGGACCCGTTCGCAAAGATAAGGATTTCTTTTTCGCTTACTACGAAGGCCAGCGCGATTCCGAAGGCAAAACGCAGGCTGCAATTGTTCCCACGCTCCAGGAACGTACGGGCGATTTCTCGGATTTGAAAGATCCGGCCACCGGCCACCCCGCGCCACTCATCAACTACTTTGCAGGCCAGCCCTATCAGAACAACATGATTCCGCAATCTCAGTTGAGCCCGATTGCCCTCAAAGCCGCGCAGCTCTATCCGGCGCCAAATCTCGGCAGCAACGTGTTTGAATCCACCCAGATCGGCACCACGGATTACGATCAGGGCGGCTTCCGCCTCGATCACTACTTCGGCGGCGGCCGCGACCAGACGTTCCTCCGCTATTCATCCTCCAGCCTGAACAACTTCGACCCGCTTCCCATCTCGGGAGCCGGTGTTCCCGGTTTCCCGGTCGTGAACGACATCGTCACAAACGCGATCACCGTCTCCGACGTACATCTGACCTCCTCCCGCACGATTCAGACTTTCCGTGCGTCATTCCTCCGCAATATCTTCAAGAAAGACCAGGCAACGAACCACACGCCCGGCAGCGCTCTGGGCTTCGGATATCAACCAACGCTCAGTCTGAATCAGGGAACGCCCTATCTGATCGTGAGCGGTTATGCATCGCTCGGCAATCCCATCACAGGGCCTCAGAACACCTGGCAGAACGGATACCAGGGCTCCTATTCCATTGCGATGACGCGAGGCCACCACAACGTGAAGCTCGGCGCGGATCTCGAACGCCAGCAGATCAACGTGATCTACGGCATCGCCACCAATGGCTTCTTCGTATTCGCGCCCTTCCCGGTGAGCGATTCGTTCGGCAGCTTCATGACGGGCCAGTCGGTGCAGTTCTTCCAGGGCGGCGGCCAGTTTGATCGCGGCCTGAGAAAGTGGATCACGAGCGTTTACGCGCAGGATGAATGGCGAGTTCGTAGCAACCTGACCTTGAATTATGGACTGCGATACGAAGTCAACACGCCTTACACAGAAATCCGCAATCGTCTGAATGCATTCGTACCGGGCCAGCAGTCGAAGATCTTTCCCACCGCCCCTGCCGGACTTCTTTTCCCTGGCGACTCCGGCGTCCCTGCCGGAATTGCTCCGGTAGATTACAAGCAGTTCATGCCGCGCATCGGCCTGACATGGGATCCAACCGGCGCCGGCAAGACCGCGATCCGCGCGGGCTATGGCATCTTCTATGACGGCTTTACCAACGGTCCCGGCGGCCCATTGCAGGCCGCCGTCAGCGCGCTGCCATGGACGCAGGCGTACCAACTCCCCGGCCCTGGCTTTAACATCGCCAATCCGTACGGCTCCGGCCCCACGCCGTTCGGTCTCAATACATTTGTGGCCCCCGCAACGGTCCTCACCGTCCAATCCGGCATGAAGCCGCCCTATTCGCAAAATTGGAATGTCGTGGTGGAGCGCACGATCGCGAAGGATTATTTGCTCGACCTCCGCTACGTCGGTAACAAAGGCACTCACCTGCCCCGCTTCATTGAAGCCAATCCCACCGTCCTCGGACCCGGCGTGAATTCGAATAACATCAGCCAATCCCTTCGCTACAGCACCTGCACCCCCGTTTGTAACTACGGCTCCGTTGGATTGCTGGCTGATAACTCCAGTTCCACTTACCACGCCTTCCAGGCCGCGTTCTCCCGCCAGTTCGCCACGGGCCTGCACTTCACCGCGTCTTACTGGTACTCGAAGAGTCTGGATGGCATTTCGACCCTGAACGTGGCGGGCTCCGCGCCCTCACTGGTCGCCGGTGAAAACGATCTGGCCCAGAACCCCAACAATCTCGCCGCCGAGCACGGCCCTTCGCTGTTCGACGCTCGCCATCGCTTCGTGCTGAGCGGGAGCTATCCCCTGCCCCAAACGAAGTCTGCGTCAAAAGCGCTGCAATTCGTCGCCAACGGATGGCAGATCAATACGATCGCTTCGTTCTCGAGCGGCACGCCGTTCACCGTGTATGACAGCGCCAATGTTTCGCTGCAGAACAGCGCGCCGGAAATCACCGGCTTCTATTCCAGCCGTCCGGACCTGGTTGGCGACCCGAACTCGAACCAGCCGCACGCCGCGGATCAGTGGATCACGCGCGCGCCATTCCACCAGCTCGATCCCACCACCCAGGCCGGGCAGTTTGGCAGCGAAGGCCGTAACGTAGTCCGCGGCCCGGGCATTCAGAATGTGGATTTCTCCGTTTTCCGCAACTTCGGCATGGGCGAATCGCGCCGTCTGCAATTCCGCGCCGAATGGTTCAATCTGCTGAATCACGCGAACTTCGGGCTACCGGAAAACGATCTCCAGTCGCCCGCCTTCGGACAAATTCTTCAGGCCGCGCCGCCGCGTCTGCTGCAACTCGCATTGAAGTTCGTCTTCTGAGAAAACTATGCCTCACATCAAATTACCCGAAGGATTGCCTGGGATCGTTAGCGGTTTCGCTTTCCGCCCGGAAACAGCCAAACCGATGCGCGCACTGGCTGAGGTCCTGCTGCGGGGACCGAACACCCTCACGAGCGGCGAGCGCGAGATGATCGCCTCATTCGTCTCCACACGCAACGATTGCTACTTCTGTCAGACCAGCCACCGCGCCGCCGCAGCCCATCACCTGGGCGGCAACTATGAGCTGGTGGATTCCGTGCGTTTCGATTATCCGAATGCGCCGGTCAGCGACAAACTGAAGGCTCTGCTCGCCATCGCGGGCTCCGTGCAGAGGGGCGGCAAGCACGTCTCGGATGAAGAGATCGCCGCAGCCCGAAACGCCGGCGCCACCGATCTGGAAATTCACGATACCGTTCTGATCGCAGCCGCCTTCTGCATGTACAACCGCTACGTGGATGGCCTCGCGACCTTGACGCCCACGGATCAGGCACAATACGACGCCATGGGAGCGGGCATGGCGGCCCAGGGCTATCTGAGGGACTAACGATGCCTTCGATTCCGGATTTTCCGCAGGCCGGCAACAGTGAGCTGTTTCTGCCTGGGGTCGCGACCGCCACAGGCAACGGCATCTACGGCGATCTGATCGTAAACGCACGCAGCAGCGGAGCCGAGTATTCGAGGATTTGGGACCTCTTCGCGTTCGGCGAATCGTTCACCCCGCATTTGGCGCGCTTCACGGAAGGCGCAATTCGCACCCCCGCGTCCATCAGCACCGGAATGCGGGAACTGATCGCGGCGTTCACCTCATACCAGAACCAATGCCGCTTCTGCACTCAGGCGCATGCCGCGGCCGCTTCGGAACTGCTGGGAGACGAAGAACTCGTCTGGCGCGCGCTCCGCGATCTCGAAAGCTCCGCGCTGAGCGAAAAAGACAAAGTGCTGTTGCGACTCACCGCGAAGGTCACAAAAGCCGCGGCGGCCACCAGCGCCGCGGATATCGAAACAGTACGAGCCTCCGGCTGGGATGACGAAGCGATCTACTACGCCATCACCGTCTGCGCGCTCTTCAATTTCTACAATCGCTGGATCTCCGCAACCGGCGTTCCGGAGATGTCGGCGGAAGCCCATAAGCTGCAGGGACAGAAACTCGCAGGTCACGGCTACCTGCGCGGGGAGAAAAAGTAATGGCACACATCACACTACCGGAAGGATTTCCGGGAATTCGCGGACCCATGATGCTCCGGCCCGAAACGGCCGCGCCTCTCAATGAACTCGTGGAAGTATTGCTGCGCGGGCCCCACACGCTCACCCAGGGCGAGCGCGAACTGATCGCGACCCACGTCTCGGCGCGCAACGATTGTTTCTACTGCCAGACCATCCACGGCGCCATCGCCGCCCATCATCTGAACGGCGACGAGAAGGTCGTCGAATGCGTGAAGCTCGATTCCGAAACAGCCGATGTTTCAGAAAAAATGAAAGCGCTCCTCGCGATCGCTGGCAAGGTGCAATTAGGCGGCAAACACGTAACCACGGAAAACGTGGAACGTGCGCGCGCGGCAGGCGCAACTGACCTCGAAATCCACGACACCGTGCTGATCGCAGCAGTCTTCTGCCTCTGCAACCGCTACGTTGACGGCCTCGCGACCTGGACGCCGACCGATCTCGACTTCTACCGGCAGCGCGCCGCCATCGTAGCTGAGAAAGGCTATGCGGCCGCCGCCAAAACTCCCGGCGTCCCCGCATCGCACCAGTCTCAATGAACGAAAGCAGCATCCGTTACCCTGGCTGGCGCGTCGCAGCCGCCGCCTCCGGTTGCGTACTCGTCAGCTTCGCATCGCTGCTTGTCTTCACGTTCAGCGTTTTCCTGAAGCCGCTGACCGAAGAATTCCACTGGTCGCGCGAGGCAGCCTCCCTCGCATTCGCCATCGCCGCGATGACCGTAGCCGTATGCTCCCCGCCGCTCGGGATGCTGCTCGACCGCTATCCCACGCGCCGTATTCTTCTTCCCTGCCTCACGGTTTTCGGTCTTGCCTTCGCCTCGCTCTCGCTCCTGACGCCGCACCTCTGGCATCTCTACGCCGTATTTTTTGTGTTGGGCGTAGTCGGCAACGGCACCGCGCAACTGGCTTCATCGCGCGCGGTGACCACCTGGTTTCAGGAACACCGGGGCCTGGCGCTCGCCGTTCTCATGACCGGCGGCTCTCTGGGCGTCACCATCTGGCCGCCACTCACGCAGGCGCTGATCGATCACTTCGGCTGGCGCACCGCCACCGCCGTTCTCGGCTTCACGGTGCTCGCGATTGGCTGGCCTCTCGGACTGCTGGTGAAAGAACGCGGAGGCTTCGTACGATCGCACGGCGCGCCACCGGCCGCCGGCGCAACCGTAGCCGAGGGCCTGCGCTCCCGAATCTTCTGGGTAATCGTCGCCGTGCTCTTCTGCGGATCCTTCGGCCAGAACGGCGCCATCACACATATCTCGGCGATGCTCACAGACCGCGGCGTTTCCGCCAGCGGCGCTGCGATCGCCGCATCCTCCATGGGCATCACCGCAATGGGCGGACGCATGCTCACCGGGTGGCTTATCGACCGCTTCTTCGCCCCGCGCGTCGCATTGATTCTGATGCTGATCGCAGCCGGAGGCTCCCTGGTCCTGGCATTCGCCAACACCATGACGATGGGTGTCCTCGGAGCCTCGCTGATCGGCCTCGGCATGGGCGGCGAAGCAGACATCACGCCCTGGCTGCTGGCGAAATATTTCGGCCTGCGCTCGTTCTCGACGCTCTACGCACTCACCTGGACGGCCTACGCCATCGCCGGAGCCATCGGCCCCGTGATTATGGGCAAAGCCTTCGACGCGACGGGTTCTTACACGACTCTTCTGACAGAACTAGCCGCTCTGACAGCCGCCGCATCAGCGCTGTTCCTGCTGATGCCCGCATACTCCAAAGCGAAGCCATACGAAGAACCCGCGGTTGCTCAGCAAGCCGCCGGCGTTTAGTACATCTCAAACGCCCAAAGCGTATCGCCCGTCGCCACGGTCACGTACTGGTGTCCGTCGAGCAGGAACGTCGTCGCCGGATTCGTCACGTTCCCGATGTGCGAATGCCACAACGGATTACCGTTCTTCGCATCGTGCGCCACGATGTTCCCGTCGCCGTCACCCGCGAACACCAGCCCACCCGCCGTCGTCAGCATGCCACCGCCGCCACCGCCGCCCGTCGGATACTTATGGCGCCAGGCGATCTTCCCATTCTTATAATCAATCGCCGTCAGGTAATTGCCGGTGGTCCCCATCTGATCTTCCTCATGCCCACCCAGCCCCATCGAGCCGCGCGGGTCGACGTCCGTCAGATAGAAGATCGAATGTCCATTCAGTTCCGCCGTATAGAAGAGACCGGTATCCGGATTGAACGCCGGCGGCTCCCAGTTGATGGTGCCGTCCGAAGTTGGCGAGACCAGCGAACCTCCGATTGAAGCATCCGCATCGGGATCGCGATCCGGGCCGCCGAATTTGTTCAGCCCCTTAGCCCAGTTCGTCGCCTCACCGTATTTCATCGTCATCAGATGTTCGCCGGTCACGCGGTCCAAAACGAAAAAATAACCATTGCGCGCCGCGGTCATCGCCATCTTACGCATCTTGCCCTTATACATGCCATCGACCAGCACCGGCGTCTGCGCCGAATCCCAGTCATGCATGTCATGTGGCGATGACTGGAAATACCACGCCATCTTCCCGGTATCCACGTTCACCGCGATCGTACAGGACGTATACAGATTGTCACCATCGCCGCGCCCTACCGTATACGCCGGCGTCGGATTCCCTGTCCCGTAGATATAAAGATGCGTTTCCGGATCGTACGCGCCCGGATTCCACGCCTGCGCGCCGCCATGCCGCGCTGCATCCAGACTCGGCCACGTATCGAGCCCCGGATCGCCCTTTTGCATCGGCACGTCGTAGTGCTTCCACTGCAGATCGCCGGTCTCCGGATCGAACGATTGCAGAAATCCTGGACCATCAATGTCGTTGCCGGTCCCGGTGAGAACGTGATTCCCCACGATGATCGGCGCCGGCGTCGAGAAATACTGCAGCGACAAATCCGCAATCACCTTATGCCAGCGCTCTTTCCCTGTCTTCGCTTCGAGACACACCAGATAGTTATCCGGCGTCTCCATATAGATGTAGTCGTGCCACATCGCGAGCCCGCGATTGCCGATGTGCGTGGCGCCCCGCGTCTTCCAGAAGTAATGCCAAAGCTCGCGCCCGCTCCGCGCGTCCACCGCCCACGCATTATCCGGCGAGGAGATGTAAACGATACCGTCGATCTCGAGCGGCGTCGCCTTGAAACTGGCCACACCCGGCGGGAAATCGCCTGTACCCTCGCCGCCGACAATCGTCGGGCCTCCGCGCCCGCCCGGGCCAGGAGTAAACCGCGCATACCAGGCGAGCGTCAGATGCATGACGTTCGACGTATTCACCTGCTTGAGCGGGCTGTAGCGCTTGCCTGTGTAATCGCCGTTATAAGTCGGCCACGAATCGCCAAGCGGTTTGAGAATTTCCGCCGGATCGAGGCCATGCCCCTGCCCCATCAGCAGAGCCGGCAAAAGAAGAATAGGAACAGCCAGAAGACGGCGGGTCATTTCAGGGTCTCCAGATAAGCGGTAACGTCGTGCATATCTTTGTTCTTCAGGGTGTCGAGCAGGGTCTTGTGCCCCTGCATCGGGTCTTTCACTTCGACTTTCGGAACATTGCCATCGCGCCGGAATGTCTTCTCGGAACCATCCGGCAGCGTCAGGCTGACGAGAAAATCATCCAGCTGCACCAGCGGCCCCTCTACAGCTGGGCCCGAAGCGGGCGTGACCGTCACTGTCACGGTTCGCCGGTCTGCCTCAGCCCCCCCCGCAGCAGCGCCGCGTCCCCGTCCGCGTCCGCGTCCGCTGCCGCCTCCTGAAACCCAGCGATTCTGCGCCGCCTTCGCGTCCGGATATTTCGTCCCGAATCCCTGCAGATCACCCGTCACCGAATGACACGACGCACAGTGCGCATCGAAATAAACCTTGCCCGCGGGCGCGTTACCCACGAGCGCGCTCGGCGCCGGAACACCCGCTTCCGGCGGCGAACCCTGCGTCTTTTCCGTCGCCACCACGGCGTGCAAATATTCCGCGATAGCCTTCGCGTCGGCCGCCGGCATATCGCGCCCTGGCATGCCGGAGGCGCTCATCGAGCCCGCGATGATCGGCGCGATCAATTCCCCGTGCTGGTCGCTCAGAACTACACCGGAACGAAGCAGGCTGGTGCCGCCCTGCAGATTTCCGCGCAGATCCGCGCCATGGCACTTCTGGCAATCCACATCGTAGAGGGTTTTACCGTGCGCAATCTCCACCGGGTCGCCAGGCGGACGTTGTTGCGCGGGGAATGTCGCGAGCGCGCGGTTATTACCGCCGCCGCGACTCTGTCCATACGCGGGAACTCCCTGGACTGCCAAAATCCCGGCGCTGAAGAACGCCATCGTCGCGAGTTTGTCTATTCGAGTGCCCATAAATTAAGATAGTCCAGAGTCACCCGGTGACCCTAGAAATCATTGTACGGGGCATCACCAGTTGTGCCGCTCTTCGCGCCACGGATCGCCGCGCATGTGATAACCGTTTCGTTCCCAGAAACCCGGGCTGTCGCTCTCAACTACTTCAATACCCGCAATCCATTTCGCGCTCTTCCACGCATACAACCGCGGCACGATCAGCCGCGCCGGAGCGCCGTGCTCGGCCGCAAGCGGTTCGCCGTCATGATGGCTCGCCACCAGGGCGTCTTCCGCAAGCAGATCGGCCAGTGGCAGATTCGTCGTGAAGCCGTGATCGTATCCGTGTACAATTGCATATCCCGCCGCGGACGTCGCACCGCCCGCAAGCGACAGAAGTTCGCGCGTCGAAACACCTTCCCACACATTTCCCAGACGGCTCCAGCGCGTGACGCAGTGAAAATCCGAAAAAACCTTGATGCGCGGAAGCAGATTGAACTCCCGCCAGGTCCATTCCACCGGATGACCCACCAGTCCATACACACGAAGTTTCCACGTTTCCACGTCGATAACCGGCGGCCCCCACGCATCCAGAACGGGCCATTTTTTCGTCCGCTGCTGACCCGAAGGAATCCGATTTCCCCGCCGCGTATCCGGACTCACGATCACTCCTGGCCCCGCGCCTTCAGGCTGCGGAATCAAGTCCTGCTGCGTCTTCGATTGGTCCATGAAGAAGCTCATTCGGTTCCAGAACCCTCTGGTGAAAAAATTGCTCTTTTCTGCCCCCGTGCTGCGCTACTATATTAACCAGCTTTCGACCGAGCGGTTCCCGGAGTCCGAATGACCGGCCAATGTCGCGCCCGCATGAGCATCCGCACAAGGTGCGCGATTGGTGTGTCCGCGCAGATTTTTACCGGCCTACTCCTTCTTTGCCCGCCTGCCGCTGCACAACGCCTCCTGCATAATGCCGACGCCATGGATGAAGTCAATCTTCTTCCCGGCGATGCCGCGGTGCTCGACATGGAGGAAGTGAAAAAAGATCTGCCTTGCGTGGTCACCCCCATCAAGCCGCTGATGGGTTTCGACATGAAGTTCCACTCGGGCTATGAGATTTCCATCCCACTGAAGGAACTTGCCGGCAATGGCGAAACACTGACAGTTGTCTTCGCCGTCACGCCCGATTCCGATAAAGACCATCCCCGTTACTTTTCGCAGAAATTCAAGGTGCCGGAAATCGACGAAGATGCCGGCGGCAAAACGCTGCTCGAAGGCGGCTTCGACGTGGGCGAAGGCGGCTATCACATTCGCTGGCTGATGCGAGACCGTCAGGAACGCATCTGCTCTTCCACCTGGGATATCAATGCTGCCCTCAACGGCCGCGATCAGGATATGAAGATGACGATCGCAGCCCACAATATTGAGGCGGCGGAGAGCGAGTTTTTCCGTCCCGAGCCACCGGTCGCCCGCAAGCCGGATGGCGACCCGCTCAAAGTGAAGATCCTGATTAACTACGCCCCGCAGGAAAGCGGCGCCGCGGCCATGGCCCCCGTGGATGCCAGCGCGCTCGTCTCCATCCTGCGCACCATCGCGCGCGAGCCGCGCATCATGAAGTTCAGCATCGTGGCTTTCAACCTCAACGAGCAGCGGGTGGTCTACCGGGCGGACGATATCGACGAGATCAACTTCCCGGAGCTGGGAAAACAGCTGGAGTCGGTGAAGCTCGGCATGATCGACTATAAGCACCTGGCCGATCCCCACAGCCCCACCGAGTTCCTAACCCACCTCGTGCAGGATGAACTGACCGGAAACCCCGCCAACGCCGTCATTTTCGCCGGACCAAAAGCCTTTTTGGATCAGCCAGTTGCGCCGGATGATCTCAAGGATATCAAGAACATCGATTATCCGGTTTTTTACATGAACTACATGCTCGTGGGCCCCGGCGGCTGGGGCGATGCGCCTGCCTGGCGCGATGCGATCGGCAACGTTGTGAAGCGTCTTCGCGGCGTCGAATACACGATCTCGCGCCCCCGCGACCTCTGGGCCGCCTGGGTGGATATCATGGGCCGCATTTCAAAGGTGAAACTTATGAACACTGCGAGTGCGTCTCAGCATTAGTATGTTTCTGCGCTTCGGCTGGGTATCTACCTCAATTCTTGCCATTTCGGCAGCAGCGCTTCTGGCGCCGTCGGCCGTCGCGCAGCGATACAGCGATCCCGATACTCTGGCTCCGTCTTATCCCAGCCCGCAGGCAGTCGTGGACCGAATGCTGGCGCTCGCCGATATCAAACCCGGCCAAATCGTCTATGATCTCGGCTGCGGCGACGGCCGCATTGTAATCACCGCCGCCACGAAATTCGACGCGAAGGCCGTGGGAGTGGAAATTCGCCGCGATATCTTTGAATCGACCGCCGCGCATGTAGCCTCGCTTGGCCTGACCGATCAGGTCCACATCATCCACGGCGATGCCCTGAAGACAAACCTCGCCCCTGCCGATGTTGTCACGCTTTACCTGTTGACGAGTTCCAACGAGCGCCTCCGCCCCGTTCTGGAAGCCCAGCTCCGCAAGGGCGCGCGCGTTGTCTCCCACGATTTCGAGATTCGCGGCTGGAAACCCGAAAAGACCGAAAAGGTCCTCGTGGAAGGCCGCCCCCACATGATTTACGTCTACAAAATGGGCACGGAACACAAGTAAGGCTTGTTCCGCAGGTCCGCTACTTAATCTGCAGATTGATAACCGGCGCAGCCTTCGAATCGAACGAGCTGAGCGTCTTTGAAGAGCTCGTCTTCCCCTGCGATTGAGCTTTCAACTCGTAGTCCACATCCTTGCTCAGGCCCGCGAAATAGTAGTCGCCCTTCTCACGGGTAATAAACGACCGGACCTGCAGGGTACGCGTGTTCTTCAGCTGAACAACCGCTCCCGCGATCGACTTGCCATCGGCATCCGTGACAAACCCGCTGAGTGAGCGCTCCACCGCGGCGCGTTTCTGATCGTCTTTCGAAGGACCTTTTTGGCCATTGCTCAGCGTCCACGCCGGCGGACCGTTGCCGTCGCCAGCCTTCGGATCTGTGCTCTGGCACAATACGGGAACAGTAAGGACGGCCGCCGCCGCGAGAATCCGCACAACAGGTCGGTGAAGCATAGGGGTCTCTCTACTTCCATCTTAGCGCCAACCCCGGAAGTATGGAACAAGCCCGAGTGCTCACCGAATCCATGCACGCCGCTCCGCCGCGCAACGTCACGTCTTCCATGAGGAAATTAACCTGGTTGTGTCTTTTAGGCGCGGTTATCCTGCTGGCGGTGCAGCTCGTTCCTGGGCAGCCGCGACGTACCGCTCCGGGCCGAGCAGTGGGCGGCAGTACACAAGCTCCCGTCTTCGCTCCATACGAGATGATGTCGGTCTTCCCTCAGGAATCCGGCACTGGTGAATTCGAGCAGGTCGATCCTGCACAGCTTCAGGCGCTTTCTGCCGATGGATGGCAACTCGTGTCCGTCTCACCTTACGCCTATCGAAATGAGGGGCATGCCGCTACAACAGACGCCACGGTGCCGCCGCCTCCGCTCGTGACCCAAGTCTACCTGGCCTACTTTTTCCAGCGCAGCCGCATGATGCACTGATTCCACGAAAAGGAACCCGGCGTCCAATCGAAGTGGAAAGCAACGCCACAAAATGGCATTGGGACACCGTGATTGTTGAAGATACGGGCTGGCCCTGAGCGTGCTCAGCCTTCCAGTCATGAGTCAGCCAATGACCGCAGCCCCGGAGGACTGTCCCATGGGGACCGCACTCACCCGTGAACGTCTGAAAGAAAAAGTGCTCACCTGTCTTGCCGATGCCGCCGAAGCGCGCGGCATGCGCGCTGATCTCAACCTCACCGATAGTTCCGTCCTTCTGGAATCCGGCCTCGACTCGCTCGGCTTTGCCGTCCTCGTTGTCCGGTTGGAAGATACGCTGGGTTACGACCCATTCGTTCTCATGAGCGAGCCGGTCTATCCAAAGACCTTCGGCGAATTTCTCGATATCTACATGCGTCACCTGCCCGTGTCTGCCCCCGTCGAGCATTAACCCGTTACCGCCCCCGTATCCCGCCGCAGCTTTCACGGTAATAGTAAGTGAAAGCCCGTGACCGCCCAACTCGCGTTTGACCAACACCATCAGGCGGTTTACAGCTTCGCCTTCCGGCTCACGCAACGCGAGGATGTCGCCGAAGACATCACCCAGGAATGCTTCCTTGCGCTGATTCGAGCGCCGCACCGGTTTGACGCGGGCCGCGGAAGCATGAAGGTTTATCTCTTCGTGATCGCGCGCAATCTCGCCCTCAAACACTATCGCGATGAACGGCCGGCTGATCCACTCGAAGAATCCCGGGACATCGCAGGAAGAGATCTCAGCGAGACCCTGGCGACCTCATCCGCCGTCGCGGCTGCCGTGGCGCAGTTGCCCGAACTCCAGCAGGAAGCGCTGATTCTCTTCGAATACGAAGGGATGACCCTCGAAGAAATCGCCCAAATCGTGCGCGCCGATGTGGGAACCGTAAAATCCCGGCTGCATCGCGCGCGAGAACGCCTCCGCCGTGCGCTTGGCGGATATCGAAGAACAGGAAACGCCCATGCATCCACCTGAAAAAACCAACTGACCGAACAGGAATTGGACGCTCTTCTGCGAGTCTGGAAGATTCCACGGGCCCCCGCGCGGCTGCGAACGTCGCTGTTCGGGGCTGCTGAAACGACATGGTGGCGTGCGTCGATCCGGATTCCTGTGCCAGTTGCGGCTCTTTTGCTGGTGTCGCTCGCGGTAGCGGCCTGGCAATGGATCAAACCGGTGACCGACCGCAGCAGCGAGCTTCAGCCTGTAACCGAACTCCGCCCCAGAATCATCCGGAGTGCCAGTGTTCAGAATTAGCCTGCTTCTGGCTTGCGCTTGTGCCGCTCTGGCCGAGCCTCCCGAGCAAATCGTGATGAGCGGCAGCGCTACGTTGCCATCGGCAGCGGTTATGGATTTCCGCTCCGTCCTGCGGCCTCCGTCCACATCCATGAAAGGCCTGGGAGCGGGCGGCATTTTCAGTGATTCGAAACGCAACATCGTCCACCGCTACATGATTGACAAAGACACGAAATCATATTTCGGCTATGATGTCCTGATCGGGTCAACGGACAGCGCCGGCGCCTTCCTGGTAACGTTCCAGCCGCTGACAGGAGCGGAAAGCGTCAAAGCTCTCACCGGCCTGAGGCCGGCGCCTCCGCCCCAATTCCCAGCCCCGCAATCGATACGCAATGGTGAAGCAATCGAACTCGACCTGATGGTGAGCGCGGATGGAATGAAGCGCCTGACTGACGTGATTGCAATCGAATCGAGCCCAGCAAAGCCACCCGCGACTCAATCATCCGTCGCACCCGGGGATTACACCATCGACGACGGCCCCATCACTTTCGACACAACCCGTTACTCCCTGTGGCGGCAAGGCGAGGAAGTGAAATACAGCGGCTTTACGGGAAAGCCGGGATACACGCTCTGGCTGGAAATCCCCCAGGAAGCGCGCTATCTCCTCTCACTCGTCCCACACGAAGGTTTTCGGAAAGAAGGTACTGTCCGCGATAACGTAGTCGCCTTCGAAGATTCCGGCCGCGCGTACGAGCTGCGTTTCCGCAGTCCCGTGGCAGGCGCAGGCAAAGCCTGGAACCTGTACGTCATGCGCACACCGGAAAAGCCCGCCGGCCCAACGGGCTTCTTCAAATTCGGAACCGATCGTCTCGAAAATCTGCTGCCAAAGTAAATAACGACGACAACATGATGAAACTCGCGATCGCCTTGTGTCCCGCCATTCTGCTCGCCCAAAGCGCCGCTTCCTTTGACGTCGCGACAGTCAAGCCGAGCGATGCCCTCAAGAATGCCGGCTTTGCGTCCGGGTGGTCCATTGTGGAGTCCAACGATGGCCTGAAGATCACGGGTAACCTCCAGACGTTCATCAAGTACGCATACAGCATCGACGACGTGCAAATTTCCGGTGGTCCGCCCTGGCTGGATCGCGACTTCTACGAAATCAACGGAAAAGCGGCGCGGCAGATCACGGTCGAAGAGCGGAAGCAAATGCTGCAATCGCTCCTGAGCGATCGCTTCCAACTCGCCGTTCATCGCGAAACCCGCGAGCTTCCGCTTTATTCCATGGTGCTCGCGAAGGGCGGCGCGAAGCTCCAGCGCGGCGATGCGGCCACCCGCAGCTCCAGTTCCGGCGCGACGTTTCTTCGCGGCACGATGGACTCCGGCGCGTGGGCAGCCGCGCTGACGTCCACTCTGCACCGCACCGTCATCGACAACACCGCCCTCCAGGGCATCTGGAAATTCGACCTGACGTGGGCCGCGGATGACAACACCGCCGGTCCTTCACTCTTCACCGCCCTCCAGGAACAGCCTGGTCTGAAAATGGAATCGACGAAGGGACCAGTGCAGGTTCTGGTCATCGACCACGCCGAAAAGCCCTCAAACAACTGACTGAAGCTAGACTGGCTTTGTGCTGCGTATCGATCGGATTGAAACGGTTCAGGTTCCGCCCCGCTGGGGGCTTCTTCGCGTAATAGTGGATGGCGGCCTCGAAGCTACGGCGACTACAGCGTGGAGGGCCAGCTCAGTTCCACCGAAGCCCTGGTCCATGAGCTTTCCGAACATTTCATCGGACAGGACGCGCGCGATCTGCGCCGTTTGGTGCGCGGCGCTTACGACCAGAATTTCTACCACGGCGGAGCACACTATCTGTCCGCGCTCGGCGGCATCGAGATGGCTCTCTGGGATATCCTCGGCAAGAGCCTGAACCAGCCGGTTCACCGCATGCTGGGTGGACGTGTTCGCGATAAGGTCAAGGTCTATCGCTGGGCTGGTGGAAATAACAACGCGCCCGGCGCGGCGGCGGAAGAAGCGGCGAAGGTGGTCTCCGAAGGCGCTCGTGCGCTGAAGATGAACGCCTGCCCGCCCCTCGCGGCAATCGATACGTACGGCGGAATTCGCGCGGCAGTCGAT
>DASYCD010000130.1:0-14493 GCA_036500405.1 Bryobacteraceae bacterium | reverse complement strand
GACCGGGCCTGTGGTGGAAATGACTTCGAACTGAGCCGGGCGCGTTTGTGGTGCAAGTTAAAATGAAGCCACCATGTCGCAGGCCACCGATCAATACGTCCGTGAGAATGAAGCGCGTTTCCTCGAAGAGCTGAAGGAATTTCTGCGGATTCCGAGTGTGTCGACGGATCCCGCGCATCAGAAAGATACGCATCGTGCGGCGGAGTTTGTTGCGGAGAAGCTGAAGGCCGCGGGGCTCGAAAACATTGAGCTGATCGAGACGGAGCGGCATCCGCTGGTGTATGCGGACTGGCTGCACGCGCCTGGCAAGCCGACTGTGCTTTGCTATGGGCATTTCGATGTGCAGCCGCCGGACCCGCTGGAATTGTGGGAAACGCCGCCGTTTGAGCCCACGGAGCGCAACGGGAATTTGTATGCGCGCGGGTCGGCGGACGACAAAGGTCAGGTCTATTCGCACATCAAGGCTGTGGAAACGCTGTGCGCGGCGACAGGTACGCTGCCGGTCAATCTGAAATTTCTGATCGAGGGCGAAGAGGAAGTCGGCGGGATTTCGGTGGCGGAGTATGTGGCGAGGAATGCCGCAAAGCTCAAAGCCGATGTAGCGCTGGTGTCCGATACCGAGATGTATGCGCCGGGGCTGCCGACGCTGAATGTGGGGCTGCGTGGGCTGGTCTACATGGAGATCGAGGCGCAGGGTCCGGCGCGCGATCTGCATTCAGGTCTGTATGGCGGGGCGGCGCCGAACGCGGTGTTTGGGCTGGTGGAATTGCTCGCGAAGGCGAAGGATGCGAATGGGCGGATTCAGATTCCTGGAATCTATGACGATGTCGAGCCGCCATCGGCCGACGAAAAGGCGAGCTGGGAGCGGCTGCCGTTCGATGAGAAAGAATATCTGGCGAATGAGGTAGGCTCAGCGGAACTGACCGGTGAGCCGGGTTACTCCGTGTTCGAGCGGACGTGGGCGCGTCCGACGCTTGAGGTGCACGGGATTGCGGGCGGATTCACAGGCGCGGGCGCGAAGACGGTAATTCCGGCGAAGGCGGTGGCGAAGGTGAGTATCCGGCTGGTGCCGCGACAGGATCCGGATCGAGTGGTGAAGTCAGTCGAAAAGTTTGTGAAGGAGAACGGGCCGCGCGGTTTGAAATTTGAGGTGCGGGTGCTGAGCGCGGGGCCTGGACTGATGGTGAATACAGACCATCATGCGATTCGTGTGGCGGCGAAGGCGTTTGCCGATGTCTACGGGAAAGAGACGGTGTTCACGCGGTCAGGCGGGTCGATTCCGATTGTGGGGGATTTCGCGACGCATGTTGGGATTCCGACGATTCTGATGGGGTTTGGCTTGCCGGATGATGGCCTGCATTCGCCGAATGAGAAGTACAACATCCGGAATTATTTCGATGGGATTCGGACGCTCGCGCATTTCTTTGAGGAGTACGGGAAGTAGGATTTAGGCGTCCCAGGGGTTGACGACGCGAGCCTCAATGTCAGCGAAGTGGCGAACATTTCTGGTGGCGAGAGTAGCGCGGCGTGATAGCACGACGCCAGCGATTTGAGTATCCTGAATTTCGCCTCGCCTTCCGCGAAGCTGCCGTTCTGCGGCCAGGAACGCAGCAAGGCTGGCGGCGTCTGAATCGAACTCCAGCACACGGTTTCCGAGATCGTCTTCGATGAGCCTTCGAAACTCCAGTTCCAGAAGATGGCGCTTGCGACCTTCCGACAGAATGGCAAGTCCAAACTGGAGTTCAAATATTGTAATTGAGGTAGTCCAGATCGAGTCTCTTTGTTGGGCGTCAAGCCACTGGACGACCTGCGGAACGGGCTCAGGATCCATGAGCGCCGACACCACATTCGTGTCGAGGATAATCACCGGAACTTAGCCGGTCGCGGCGCCTCGAACGGCAGTCTCTCTAACTTCACGCCGATTCCCCGGAAGCGCGCGGCGATCTGAGAACCCAGCCCCATCGCATTCTCGCCGGGTTTCTCCGCCAGAGCATCGCGAAGGATGTGACGTGCTTCCTCCTCCATGCTACGGTGATTCCTCTTTGCCCGGCGCTGCAATTCGAGCTTGAGGTTGTCTTCAAAATTGCGGACCAGAAGCTGTGCCACGTCTTGATGATATCACGATATCACCGGGGCGGATTCAGCCCGTAATGCGTTCAAACTTCGAGCCGGGGCGCACGATCGTCTGTGTCCGTTCGGGGCCGGTGGAAATGCAGCCGGCTTCTACGCCGGTTTTGTGCTCCAGGAATTCGACGTAGCGGCGGGCGGCGGCGGGGAGTTGGTTCCAGTCGGAAATACCCACCGTCGAGCTCTTCCAGCCCGGCATGGTTTCGTAGATCGGCTTTGCTTTCGCCAATTCGCGAACCGTCGCAGGCATGTCCAGCGTGACTTTGCCGTCGATATCGTATGCGACGCAGACCGGAATTTCGTTCAGCTCATCGAGCACGTCGAGCTTCGTCACCACCATCGTTTCGAAGCCGTTGATCGCGGCCGAATACTTCAGGACTGGCGTATCGAACCAGCCACAGCGGCGGGGACGTCCGGTGACGCTGCCGAATTCATGGCCCCGATTGCGGATTTCGTCGCCTGCGGCATCGAGCGCTTCGGTAGGAAACGGACCGCCGCCCACACGTGTCGTGTAGACCTTCGAAATGCCGATAACGGCGTCGACCTTCGTCGGTGGAACACCGGAACCGGTGCAGGCGCCGCCTGCTGATGAACTCGAGGACGTCACAAACGGATAGGTGCCGTGGTCGATATCGAGCATCGTGCCCTGCGCGCCTTCGAAAAGCAGATTTTTGCCATCGCGCATCGCCTGCGAGAGCAGCGCGGCGGTATCGCAGATCATCGGCCGCATGCGGTCAGCCGCCTCGGCGTAGCGACCGACGATTTCGTCCGCATTCACGGTTTCTTCAATGCCGAACGCGCGAGCTCGCGTCTGGTGGTCGGCAATCAGACTGCGGACGTATTCGCCGAAATATTCGCGATCCAGCAGATCCGCCATGCGGATACCGCGGCGGCCGATCTTGTCCTCATAACAGGGGCCGATGCCCTTGAGCGTGGTGCCAATCGGAACGCGACCGGGGACGGCTTCGCTGATTTTTTCGACAAGCCGATGCGTGGGAAGCAGCACCTGCGCGCGATTGCTGATGCGAAGCTGCCTTTCGGCGTCGATTCCGGCGGCGTTGAGGCTTTCGACCTCTTCGAACAGCCCGATCGGATCAACCACAAGCCCATTGCCGATGACGGCCGTCTTGCCGGGGTGGAGAATCCCGCTCGGCACAAGCCGCAGGACAAATTTCTTATCCCCGATCCAGATGGTATGGCCGGCGTTATTGCCGCCCTGATAGCGAACGATGTAATCGAAGCGGTTGGAGAGGATGTCGACAAGTTTGCCCTTGCCTTCGTCGCCCCACTGCGCGCCGAGAATGATCAGATTACTCATGAATAGACGATTCGAAGGCCTGATACGGCCAACTCGTCATTGTAACGCGCTGTGTTACGCTGACTTTTTATGACTGTTTCCGACGTGTTTCTGCAGCTCGGAGAAGAGCGTCTGCGGCAACTCGTTCGCGGCATCTCGATCGGCAAGCTCAGGACGTATCAGCTTTACGAACGTTTCAAGATTCGCACGCATCTGGCGAAGCTGAACACTGAAAATCTGCGCGCCGCGCTCCCGCGATTCTGGAAGCGCCTCGAAGAGCAGGATGGCGAATTTGCCACCGATCTCGCGCAGGCGATTCTGATTGCCCACATGGACATGATTGTCGCGGTGCTCGATTTCCTGGAGGTCCCGCACCAACAGGGCTTCTTCGAAAAGAACGTGGACGCCTCCAAATTTCTGACTGAGGGCTGGCAGGCGCGCGCGTTTGAGCGCTTCAAAGCCGATTACCCGGAGCCTCTGCTACTGTTCTATATCAACCATCTCGGCGCCGAGCTGGGATCGGAACCGCAGGCGTATCTGCCGGCGGCATAGCTTTCATGCAGGATCTTCTCGACAGCGCGCTCGGCCGCATCCGGTCGGCGCAGAACAATGAAGAACTCGAAGCCGTGCGCGTGGAAGTGCTGGGGCGCAAGGGTGTGCTCACGCAGCTCAGCAAAGACATGGGCAAGCTCAGCCCTGAGGAGCGGGCGGCGCGCGGGAAGCTGATCAATACGTCGAAGCAGGCGCTCGAATCGGCGTATGAAGAGAAGAAGTCCGGGTTCGACCGTGCGGCGCTGGCGGCGAAGCTCGATTCCGAGTGGATGGATCTCACCACGCCCGCGAGCGGTGTGGCGACGGGCTCACTGCATCCGATCACGCAGGTGCAGTGGGAGATCGAAGATCTGTTCCGCGGCATGGGATTTTCGGTGCTCGATGGTCCTGAGGTCGAAACCGAATTCCACAATTTCGATGCGTTGAATATTCCGGCATCGCATCCGGCGCGCGACATGCAGGATACATTCTGGCTGGATGGCGGCTACCTGCTGCGCACCCACACGTCGCCCGTGCAGGTGCGCGGGATGGAAAAGCTCGGGCCGCCGCTGCGGATGATTGCGCCGGGACGCGTGTTCCGCAACGAGTCGGTGGATGCCTCGCACGAGCACACGTTTTATCAGCTCGAAGGCATGATGATTGACCGGAATGTCTCGGTTGGCAATCTCATTTACTTCATGAAAACGCTGCTCACGGCTATCTTCCGCAAGGAAGTCACCGTGCGGCTGCGGCCTGGCTATTTTCCGTTTGTCGAGCCTGGGTTTGAGCTCGATATTCGCTGCCTGATTTGCGGCGGGCCCGGATGCCCGGTGTGCAAGCAGAGCGGCTGGGTGGAACTGTTGCCGTGCGGCCTGGTGAATCCGCATGTGTTGCGGATGAGCGGCATCGACCCCACCGAGTGGAACGGCTTCGCGTTCGGTCTTGGAATGACGCGCCTCGCGATGATGCGGTACGCGGTCGACGATATCCGGTGGCTGCAGAGCGGTGATCTCCGGTTCCTGAGGCAGTTCTGAGATGAAGTTCTCCTATAGCTGGATTCGATCGCTGGTGGACGGGCTTGATGTGCCCGCCGAATCGCTCGAACGCCTGATCACCATGAAGACGGCGGAGTGCGAGGGCATTGAAACAGCCGGTCCGCTGCTGGCCGGCGCTTTGCCCGCGCGCGTGGAATCGGTCGAACAGATCGAAGGCGGCAAGCACGTCGTGAAGGCGGTGGTCGATCTCGGTCCGCAGGGGCGAAAGACCGTGGTGTGCGGCGCGCCGAACTGCCGCGAGGGCATCCGAACCGTCTGGGTGCCGATGGGGATGAAGAAAGTTGCCGGCGTGATGAGCGACGGCATGCTGGCGAGCGCGTCCGAACTCGGGATCAGCCGCGATCACGAGGGCATCATGGAGCTCGATGATTGCGATCAGATCCCCGTGCCTGACCAGGTGATCGAGATCGACAACAAGAGCATCACGCACCGGCCGGACCTCTGGGGTCACTACGGTATGGCGCGTGAAGTGGCGGCGATCACGGGCAAGATGCTGCACGACCCGGTGAACATGCGCGAATTGCCGGCGTCAGGTGGGCCGCTCAAGGTTGAGATCGAAGATCTGAACCTGTGCCTGCGGTACAGCGGGCTCGTGTTCGAGAACGTGACGGTGCAGCCATCGCCCTTGTGGCTGCAGCACCGGCTGACGGCGGCCGGGCTGAACCCGATCAATAACATTGTCGACCTGACGAACTACATCATGGCCGAACTTGCCCAGCCGATGCATGCATTCGACAGGGAAAAACTGAACGGCGATACGATCTATGCGCGTCCGGCGCGCGACGGCGAGACGATCCTGGCGCTGAACGACGAGCCGTACACGCTCGCGCCTTCGAATGTAGTGATTGCCGATGCGACGGGGCCAATCGCGATCGCAGGCGTCATCGGCGGCAAGAGCAGCTCAATTTCGGAATCGACGACGACGATTGTTCTCGAAAGCGCGAATTTCAATGCGGTGAGTGTGCGCAAGACTTCGGTAGCGCTCAAGCTGCGCACGGACGCTTCGATGCGGTTCGAAAAATCGCAGGATCCGAATAATACCGTGCGTGCGCTCGCTCGCGCCCTCGAACTGCTGCCAATTCTCTCGCCGGGAATCAGGCTGGTGGGCGGACTGGCGGATCAGAGCGCGCCATTGCAGGCGCCTCCCACGATTCCACTCGATCTCGGCTGGCTCGCGCGTAAGCTCGGACGTGCCCTCGACGCCGGCGAAGTGCGGCGTATTCTCGAAAGCCTGGAATTCGGCGTGACGGAAGCGGGTCCCGGCGCGTTCTCTGTTTCTGTGCCCACCTGGCGCGCGACAAAAGACATCGCGATGCCCGAGGATCTGGTGGAAGAAGTGGGCCGCATGATTGGGTACGACTCAATTGAGCCCACGCCGCCGCTGGTTCCATGCTCACCCTCATACGATCCGCCGGAGCGCGAGTTCCTGCGCGGCGTGAAACGGTTGATGACCGCGCGCGGCTACACCGAAGTTTCGAACTATTCGTTCATCAGCGAAGAAGCCGCGCGGAAGTTCGGCCTCGCTGTTGAGGGCCATGTCCGCGTGTTGAATCCGATCGCGGCGGGTCAGGAATTGATGCGGGCCTCGCTGCTGCCGGGAATCCACGGGAACATCGTGGAGAACGCAAAACACTTCGAGGAGTTCCGGATCTTCGAGACCGGTCACGAAGTCCATCGCAAAGCCGAAGCGAAGCCGGAAGAACAATCGCATCTTGCGGCGGCGATTTACTTCCGCGACGCGCGCACCGGGCTGCAGGAACTGAAGCGCGCCGCCGAATCGCTCGCGCCCGGAGTAAGGGCGCGGGTGGCGGAATCCCGAGTCTGGGAGCATCCGGCGCGTTGCGCTGAGTTGTGGTGGCAGGGCCGCGTGATCGGGCGGCTCAGTGAATTCCATCCGAATCTTGTCGAAACTGGGCGGGCAGCCATGCTCGATCTCGATCTCGATGCGATTCTCGAACTCAAACCGGAACGCGCCGCCTATAAGGCGGTCCACCGCTTCCCTACGAGCGCGTTCGACCTTTCGATTCTCGCGGACGCCCGCGAACTGGCGGGAAATCTGGAAGAGCGGGTACTGGAATTCGCCGGTGAACTGACCGAATCGGTGGAGTACGTCCGGGAGTTCCAGGGTACTCCGCTGCCGGAAGGAAAAAAGAGCGTCACTTTCCGGATTGTGGCCGGCGCGGCTGATCGAACGCTGTCATCCTCGGAAATATCCGAGATCTACGACAGAATCGTATCGGGTTTAACTGGTTTAGGCTACGAATTTCGTACCTGAATTCAGGGAAATCACTAATAACCAAATGTACTGGTACCCGGCAGGTTGCTCAGGCAGCCTATAACTCATAGTATTAGTCTTTAGACAGTACAAGAGCTCTCGGAGGAGCCTGAATGAGTTTTACTCGGCTAATCGCACTATCAAAAAAGAAGTTATCGGAGGCACGAGTGTCCGTCGCTCCATCGACCGCGGCATGGTGGGGACTGCCGTTGCAGGCGCGAGAGCGGGTAATTTTCCATCCTTATGATGTAGAGCAGGCGGCAATGCGTTCAGCGGCCCTGGCGGCGTCTCCGATACAGCGAATGCCACGCAGGCATCGGTCGGTTGAACCGCAGGAACTCCTCGCACAGGCATTTCATCTTTAGTAGTTTTCCTTCCCGATAAATTGTGGGGCCGGCCATCCGGCCAGCGCCCCTCCTCCCGAATATTTTCTGATCCAGCCGCGCCGGGCAAAAGCTCAGCGAAGATCGCGCTTGCATTTGTGGCCTACACAGTAGTAGCATAAGCCTACAGAGTAGTAGAGCGATATATGTTCCAGCCCAAACTCAGCAAACTCGAACTTCGAATCCTGGAAGCCCTTTGGTCTCGTGGCAAAGCCTCCATCCGCGAAATCCACGAGGCGTTTCCGCCGCCACGTCCTGCCTACACCACGGTCCAGACGATCGTATATCGCATGGAGGCGAAACACGCTTTGCGGCGCATGGATAAGGTCGGTAACGCCGATATTTTCGAGCCCCTCGTCGCCCGCGACGCGACGAGAAATCATGTGCTCGATGAAATTCTGAGTTTCTTCGGCGGCCAGGCCGCGCCCATGGTCGCGCAACTGGCCGACGCCGGCAAACTCACGCCGGATGACGTTCGCGAACTCGAGAAAACAATTAAGAAGCTGAAAGCGCAAACCCGGGCCGGGAACGGAGAAGAATCAAAATGACTCCACTGACTGCCCACCTCCTGCAATCCACATTGTTTGCCGTTGCGGCCGGGCTCCTCACGCTCGCGTTCCGCAGAAACCGTGCTCAGGTGCGCTACTGGCTATGGCTGAGCGCATCGCTCAAATTCGTTGTTCCGTTCACGCTGTTGACGAGCCTCGGCGGCTATCTGGAAACGCGCATGCCGGCGGCCCATCAAATCGCAACCCAGATTGCGACGCCCCAGGTCTCGTACACGCTGGAACAATTCACCAGTCCGACGTTCAAAGTGATCGCGCTGCCGGCAGACTCCACGCCTGCCACCACCGACTGGATTCCACTTGCCCTGGGCGCCGTATGGCTGTGCGGATTCCTCACGCTCGCGCTCCTGAGAGTTCGAAGCTGGCTTCGCGTTCGCAAAGCCGTGCGCGCAAGCAGGCCAATGGAAATCGCGGCCGCCGCGGAAGTTCGTTCTTCGCCCGCCATGCTGGAACCGGGCGTGGTCGGAATTTTGCGCCCGATCGTTCTGCTGCCGGAGGGCATCACGGAGCGCCTGACCTCATCGGAACTCAGCGCGGTTCTCGCGCACGAGCTCTGCCATGTCCGTCGCCGCGACAACCTCTTCGCGGCGCTCCATATGGCCGTCGAAACAGTCTTTTGGTTTCATCCCCTCGTTTGGTGGATGGGCGCGCGTCTTGTGGAAGAGCGTGAACGAACCTGCGACGAAGAAGTGTTGCGTCAGGGTAATGAACCAGACACCTACGCCGACGCCATTCTCAACGTCTGCAAGCTCTATATGGAATCGCCGCTCGTTTGCGTATCCGGAGTATCGGGCGCCGGCATCCGGAGAAGGATCGAAGCCATCATGCTGAACCGCCGGTTGCCGGAACTGAACCGCGCGAAGAAAATTTTGCTCGCGGGCGCGGGAGCCGCCGCGCTGACTGTTCCGATCCTCGCCGGCTTGTTGATCAGTGTCGGCAACGCGCAGCCGACCGCCCCTAAACGGAAATTCGAAGCCGCGTCCGTTCGTCCCTGTGATTCCGCCGCGATCGCGCGGGGCGGCCGGGGCAGCAATCGGGGCGAAGGCGGCGGACTGGGCAACGCCTGGACGCCAGGCCGAATCACCAGAACGTGCGTGACCGCGATGACGCTGATTCAGGATGCTTACGTTCGTTACGCGGACGGCAAGACCGAGCCGACGTTTGCCATGCGGATGCCTCCTGTTAACGGAGCGCCCTCCTGGGCCACTTCGGACCTCTATACCCTCGAAGCAAAAGCCGACGGGAATGCCAGCAAGCCTGCCATGTTCGGTCCGATGCTGCAGTCATTGCTGCAGGACCGGTTCGGGCTGAAATTCCACTACGAAACCAAAATCGTTCCAACGTGGGAAATGACGGCGACGAAGGGCGGTTCAAAACTGACGCCCACTCTGGTTGAGCCGGGGAAATGCGATATCCTTCTGCCGCCGGGAGCAAATCTTAAAGGCCGGGATGGGGCGACTCTTCCAGGCTTTGGGCCCGATGGGCGTTTCAAGACTCCGCTTCCGCCGGCTGGGCAATCGTGCCATTTTATGGTGACCCTGATGCATGGCCGGAACGAATTCCTGGTGGGCAAGGCGCTTCCGCTGGCGGAGCTAACTTCATACCTCACACGCTCCACCGATCGTCCGGTTATCGACAAGACCGGGCTTTCGGGGAAATTCGATATAGTGCTCGAATTTGCCCCGGATGATACAACGCCGGAAGCCAGTGCATCCTCGGATATGCCTGGAGTGGTGGCCGCGATGGAGCAACAACTCGGGCTGAAGCTCGTGTCTGCCAAAGGGCCGCGCGATTTCATGGTCATCGATCACCTCGAGAAGCCCTCGAGTAACTGAGTTGTGAGGGGCAGGCCAGCCCCACATAACTTTCTGGAACCTTTTCGGTTGTGCGGTGTCAATATGTCGTACGGGGCTGTTTTGTGCCTATAATCGTACTAATTCATTAATATGACGATTGCCGTCCGCGCCCTCATGACCGCCGCCTTGACCGTGGCCGCTCTTTTTGCGCAGCAGAAGTTCGAAGCTATCGATGTGCAGGTGAGTCCCAAAGCGCCGGGCATGCAGTTCGCGCGGACGCAGCGTCAGGGCAACGGGCGTTACGAGATTCACGGGACCACCATCGTTGATCTGATTCGCATTGGCTACGTCGTCGATCCAGACCGGATTCTGGGCGGTCCGCCATGGGTCGAAATGGAACGGTATGACGTAGTGGCGAAGATGCCGGATCACTCCGATTCCACTGCCATAGCCGAAATGGTGAAGGCGCTGCTGGCGGACCGCTTCAAACTGGTGGCCCGTGAAGAGAAGCAGGCTCTGCCGGGCTACGCGTTGACCGTTGGAAAGAAGCCGCTCATGAAACCCGGCGACGACTCCGGCGATACCGGATGCCGGATTCATCAGGATGACGCTCCTCCCGCGGCGGGCGGTCCCGTTCTGATGATGTCGGCAGATGGGAAGGTGACGCGAATCGCGCTGGCGGCCGGCGGCGTAATCGAATACGCGTGCCGGAACATGACGATGGATTCCTTTGTTCAATTGCGGGGCCTGATCGGGACCGGTGTAGGAAATAAAACAGTGGTGAATCAAACCGGCGTGCCCGGGAAGTGGGATTTCAATCTTCGATACTCCTTCAATATTCTGGGTGGAAATAATCCCGACCGGATTGCGTTCAACGAAGCGCTTGAAAAGCAGTTGGGGCTGAAGCTCAGTGAGATTTCGGTTCCGACGCCGGTGGTCGTGATTGACAGCGTGGAACGCACGCCGGCTCCCAATCCGCCGGGAACGGCAGAGGCGTTACCGCCGCTGCCGAAAGCCCCGACAGCGTTCGATGCTGCCTCTATCCGGTCGTCCGAGCCCGGCAAGTTTGGCGGCATGACGAGTATGAGGGGGAACCGGTTTACCAGCGAGAACAATTCGCTCCGCGGTCTCATTGTTCAGGCTTTTCGAAGCAGTACAATGCCGTTCAACGAGGATGCCGTGGCCGGCATTCCGGCCTTTGCCGATTCCGCGAGATACGACGTAACAGCGACGGCCAGTATCGCTGACGGAGGCTCCGTGGAGACGGCGCCGATGATAAGGTCACTGCTCGAGGAGCGCTTCAAAATGAAGTGGCACAAAGAGGAGCGGCCAGTGAATGCTTACACGCTGGTTGCGGCGAAGCCAAAGATGAAGAAGGCCGATCCGGCGAGCCGCACGCATTGCGTTCGGGGCAATGGGCCCGCCGGCTCGCCGCAGGGAACCCAGACGATGACCTGCCAAAACGTCGCCATGGACGAATTTGCGGATTATTTGATGGCCGCGGGCCCTGGCCTTTTTTGGCCGGTGAGAAATTCCACGGGACTCGAAGGCGGTTGGGATTTTACGCTGACTTACGGGCGGGGTCCAGCGCTCGCGATGGCCGCGGCTCCCGCGGTTGGGGGAGGCGAGGGAAAGGCCGCCCCTGTTGCCGAAGCATCGGATCCGAGCGGATCGCTGACCATTTTCGAAGCGGTGGAAAAACAACTCGGCCTGAAACTGGAAATGCAGAAACGGCCGGAACAGGTTGTGGTGATTGATCATGTGGAGGAAAAGCCGACCGAAAATTAACCGATTTTCGGCGGAAAGCCGTCCACGTTACTGCGCGGGCGGCGTCATAAAATCAGAGCAATAGTCTATGCGGCTTTCCACACGAATTATTTCGCTTGCGGCTCTGCTGTTGCTCGGGTGCGTCACCTGGCCCGCCGCGACGCCAGAGGCTGCGCTGAAATTCGAATTCGCGGATGTTCACGCTTCGCCGGAACCGGCGGTCCGCACGGGTCAGTTCATGCGTAACAGCCAGGTGCGGAATGGCCGCTATCAGATACATACGGCGTCGCTGCTCGATTTGCTTCGGTTTGCCTGGGGATACGATTTCGACAACATTCTGGGTGGGCCGGCTTCGCTCGGCGTCCGGCGTTTTGAAATTGGCGCGAGAGTTGCGAATGATACGCCGCCCGAAACTCTGAAGCTCATGCTGCGCACTCTGCTGCAGGATCGTTTTGCCCTCAAGGTCCACGAGGATACGAAGCAGATGCCGGGCTATGCGTTGTCGGCGGGCAAGAAGCCGAACCTGAAGGAAGCCGATGGCTCGGGCGATACGGGATGCCGAATTGTAAGGCCGGAAGCGCAGTCAACTGGTGTGGTCGCGGTGAACGGGCAGGCGGTCGCGACCGGGCCTTCGATGTTGATTCATTACGCCTGCGGCAACATGACCATGGAGGCGTTTGCGACGGGACTCCGGGGGATGATCGGCTCGGGCGTGGGTACAAGTTTCGTGAAAAACGAAACCGGTCTTCAGGGCAAGTGGAACTTTGACATGCGCTGGTCGATGAGATTCAACGCGAACACGGATGGGGAAAGCGTCACGGCGTCCGAGGCAATCGAGAAGCAGCTCGGGCTGAAGCTGGAGCCGCGCGCGGTGGCGACTCCGGTCCTGGTTGTGGAGAGCGTGAACAACGATCCCTCGCCAAATCCGCCCGGAACGGCGGAGGCTCTGCCGCCGATCCCGCCGCCCAGTGCGTTCGAGGTCGCGGATATCCGGCCGACCGATCCGGATTTCCGCGGCGCCAGTTTTCGGATTCAGAACGGCCGGTTCACGGTGGAAGGAATGCCGATGATGTTTCTGGTGAGCCGGGGGCTCGACGCGCTGAACAATAATCAGATTGCAGGATTGCCTTCGGACGTCAATGGGCTGCGCTTCAACATTAATGCTAAGCTTCCTGCGGACGTGGATCCCGATATCGACATTGTTTCCATGGGCCCGTTGCTGCGCAATCTGCTGATCGATCGTTTTCGCCTGAAGTATCACACGGAAGAGCGGCCGCAGACAGTCTATACGCTCACTGCGGCGAAGCCGAAGATGAAGAAGGCGAACCCGGCATCCCGCACCGGATGCAGGACAAACCCAGGGCCGCCGGGGTCGCCGAACGGGACGGCGGTCATGACATGCCAGAACACGTCCATGGCAGAGCTCGCGATGCAGTTGCTCGAGACCTCGCAACAGATTGTGTGGCCCGTGCAGGATGGAACCGGGCTTGAGGGGGGCTGGGATTTCAACCTGACCTTCAGCCGGCTGGCCGGGATGAATGTTGGAGGAGGCCGGGGCGGGGAAGCGGCGGTAAACGGTGGTCAGGCGGGAGTTGCGGCCGAACCTGACGGCGGTGTAACAGTTTTCGATGCTGTGGAAAAGCAGCTGGGGCTGAAGCTTGAAGCCGGGAAACGGCCAATGCCCATGTATGTGATCGACCATATCGAATCGAAGCCAACGGAGAACTGAAAGTGCGTAAACTCGATGGCTCGACAGGCGTAATAAGAGGATGCGGTTTTGTTTCAGCGCCGGTAACGAAAACCGGTTTCGGCGGTCTTTACTGGAGAAGCTCCAGTCGCTGAAAAAACGCTGAAAACAGGAATATTAGAAAAACTCGCCGGCGCCGCTATACAAACGGGGGCAAACGGCGTCAAAAGATCAAGGTCCGGCCGGTGAAGATACCGGCATTGAAGTGGGAACATATCAGTATCGTCGAACGTAATATGGATAGTTCCCGCCGGCCCTGTCATCCGGTTGTGGGAACCGGGTTCAGTCAGAGAGGTCTCCCCGCACGGTTTACCGTCGCGCGGGCATAAGGGAGTGCATGGAACTCAAGAGATTCATTCGGTATGCGGGACTCGCCTGCGTAGCGCTTTTACCGCTGATCGGCGCGGAGTATCGCGGTCAGGTGAAATTTGGAGATCTGCCGCTGCCCGGCGTCACGATTGTGGCGACGCAGGGGGAAAAGAAGGTCAGCGCGGTCAGCGATGCCAACGGAGTCTATGATTTTCCGGATTTGCCAGATGGCACGTACCAGTTCGACGTGGAAAAGCTCGGCTTCACCGGCGTGAAGAAGGATGTGACGGTTGGATCGGGGCTGCCCGGTCCCGTATTCGCGCTCGATATGCTGTCGCTCGATAAGATCGACACGGTTTCGGCCGCCCCGGCTGCTCCCGCGGCGGGCGGTTCGGGCCCCTCGGATACCACGGCCCCCAGCCAGCCCGCACAGCCGACGCCGAGTCTGACCTCAAAAAATGGCAAGACCCCGGCGCCGGGTCCGCTGCAGAGCTCCGCGTTCCAGCGCACCAATCTGAAGGGAGCGGCGAATGCGCCGCAGCAGGCCTCGAACGAGCCGCCCGCCGAAGTTTCGAGCGAATTGAACCAGCGCGCGGCGGATGGAATGCTGATCAACGGCAGCGCGCAGAACGGGGCGTCC
>DASYCD010000129.1:0-4361 GCA_036500405.1 Bryobacteraceae bacterium | reverse complement strand
ACCCGGCGCTACACCCTTCTCCACCCAGCTGGTAATAATTCCCAACCGATCGTAAGTATTCGGAATCGGCTGCTGGGTGGAATACGATCGGCCACTCAGCCCATGATCCGTCTGCGGCAGCACGAAGAAGCGCGCGAATGAATCCACGGCCGCCCGCCCCATCTTTTTCAGCACGGATTGGTAATACTCCACCTGCGCGCCCGGCGAGGCGAGCGTATCGTTCGTCCCGATCACCACAATGAGCTTGCCGCCGCGCTTCCGGTACGCGCTCAGATCCGGATCGGTGGAATCCAGAATCGCCGAAAGCTCCTTGCGCCGCGCATTCAGCGCTCCGCCCTCCACGTAATCCAGCGGATTCGCATTCACGTCGCGCATCAGGAATCCGGTCACGCCCAGCACTCCGAGATGGCTGTGCATCGGCGCACTCTCCGCGGCCCCTTCCTGACCTCGGAAGCGAGCGGGCAGGATCAGTCCGCTGCCCGAAGGGTCGGTCGTAGGGAACCACATCCCGAACGTCTTCACGCCGTTCGCGAGCGGCGTCGCAAACGAATACGGCGAATAGACCATCTCGAGGGTGGAGATCTGCCCATCCGTCAGGCACGCCGCCGCGCTCGTATCCGCCGGGTTCAGATCCTTGTTATCCGGACATCGCTTCGCCGCCCAGGGATGCCGGCCCGCCGCGCCTTCCTTCACGTCGAAGATCGCGCGGCAAGCCATGTAGTTGTTGATGATTCCGTCCGCGAGTCCATCGAGCGCATCGCATTGCCGCACGAATTCGCCGCGGATCGCGTTCGCCTTCGCAGGCGTCACCCAGTTTGCCGCGGGCTTCTCCTGAATCCGGATCAGCTCCGGCGCGAGCATCAGCGAAGAGAAATTGACAATCGGCACCTCCGCGGCGATGCCGTCGTAATCCGCCGGAAAACGCTGTGCCACGGTCAGCGCTTCGCGGCCACCCTGTGACGTCCCGAAAAAGTAATTGAACTTCGGCGCGCCGCCGTACGTTTTTCTGATCAGGACCATCGCGGCATCATGCGTTTTCTTGAGCTGCATGTAGCCGAGGTTGGCGATGGCTTCGTCATTCAGCGTCCAATCGTTTGCGCCCGGCTGATGTCCCGAATCGCTCCCATACGTCGCGAATCCCTGCTGCAACAAAGACGGACCGCCACGGCTGGCCCCCGCCGTGAGCCGCGGAATCACCCCGTTCATTCCGGACCCGCCGAGTTGCGCGGCCCGCTGCGTCCACATCGCCGGCAACGCCACGCCAAACCGGATCGGCCGCGCCGTCTTGCTCTGATCCACCTGCGCCATGCTTCCTTCGATCGAGCAATACGCTGGCACACCTGCGGCTTCCGCATGCCATTGTGGCGCCTGCAACGTAACGCTGGAAACGGGCAGGCCAATCGCGGAAACCGGGATGTCCGAGCCCAGTTTCGCGGCCGTGCAATCGGCCTCTGTAAGGGCGTGATTGGCGGGCTGCGCATGGGCGATTACCGCGCAAAACGAGCACAACACTGCCATCGAAAGGAATCTCATCGCAAGCCTCCGTCAGGATGCGATTCTACCGCCTCTCTCGCCGCTCCGGTGTACCCTTGTGTTTGACCATGAAAATGAACGAACTGGCCGCCGCGCTCGGCTGTTCCATCGTGCTCCCGCCCGGCCAGACAGCGGACGTCGACATAGCCGGCGTGCAGGCTCTGGAACACGCCGGTCCGGGCTTTGTCACGTTTCTTTCGAACCCCAAATACGCGCCTAAATTGAAGCAGACCCAGGCCAGCGCGGTCCTTGCTGTGAAACCTGTAGAGGGCATCGCGACTCTCATTTCCGCCAACCCTTATCACGATTACGCGCGCGCTCTCGAACTTTTCTATCAGCCCCCGCGCCCGGCCGCTGCGATCCACCCCTCCGCCGCCATTTCAGCCAGCGCGAAGATCGGCGAGAACGCCTCGATCGGAGCATTCGTTTCGATCGGCGACCACGTCGTCATCGGCCGGAACGCCGTCCTGCACCCGCACGTCGTCATCTACCCTGGCGCGGTGATTGGCGACGATTTTACGGCGCACTCGCACGCGGTCGTGCGGGAATTTTGCCGGGTTGGAGACCGGGTGCTCCTGCAGAACAACGTGGTGATCGGCGGCGATGGATTCGGCTTCGCGAAGCGCGCCGACAAAACGCACCACAAGATTGTCCAGTCCGGCGTGACGGTCATCGAAGACGACGTTGAAATTCAGAGCCTGACGTCGATCGACCGAGCCTCCATGGGCGAAACTCGGGTCAAGCGCGGCGCCAAGATCGATAGTCTGGTGCAGGTGGGCCATAACTGCGTGGTGGGGGAAGATAACATTATCTGCGCGCAGACGGGACTCGCCGGCAGCAGCGTGCTGGAGAAAGACGTTCTTCTCGCAGGCCAGGTCGGCATTTCGGGTCACCTCACCGTTCACGAAGGCGCCACGGTTTACGCGCAGAGCGGCATCGGGGGCGATGTTCCCGCGAAGGCCCGCCTCTCCGGGTCGCCCGCGTTCGAAGCCTCCGATTGGCTCCGCGCCATTACCGCCTTCCAGAAATTGCCCGAAATTCTGCGCGACGTCCGCGAACTGAAGAAGGCCGCTCAAAAAGATCATGCCTGAAAATCCGACGCCGGACTCACGTCCGCTCCTCGCTTACAAAAACGAGCCGTTTCTCCAGAGTCCTGACGCGCGCCCGCTCCGGATCATTTCCGAATATCTGGAGCCGCTGTCTCATCTGCGGCGGCAGCGAATCCGAGACACGGTTGTATTTTTCGGCTCCGCGCGCATCCATGAAGATAGTCCGCTGGGCCAGTACTACAAGGATGCCCGCGCGCTTGCCGCGCTCGTCACCACGTGGGCAAAAACTTTTCGCGAGCGCACCTACCGGTTTGTTGTGTGCTCGGGCGGGGGGCCCGGCATCATGGAAGCCGCCAACCGCGGCGCTTCGGACGCTCGTGGGAAAAACATTGGCCTGAATATCGGCCTTCCGTTCGAGCAATTCCCGAACCCCTACATCACCCGCGAGCTGAGCTTCGAATTCCACTACTTCTTTATGAGGAAGTTCTGGTTCGCTTACATGGCGAAAGCGCTGGTCGTTTTTCCCGGCGGTTTCGGCACCATGGACGAGATGTTCGAAATCCTCACTCTCGTCCAGACCCGCAAGATTGCCAAGAAAATTACCATCATTCTCTATGGCACCTCGTTCTGGAAGGAAATCATTAATTTCGAGGCGCTCGTCAAATACGGCACCATCGCGCCCGAGGACATGAACCTGTTCCAGTTTGCCGACACGCCGGAAGCCGCGCTCGAAATCCTGCAGCGCTCGCTCACCGAACAGATCGGTACGCCCGAAGCCGAAGTGCCCGCCATCGCGCCCAGCGTCAAGCCCGACGAGCCGATTCCTTCGAAAGAACAAGTACCGGACAGGAGCAAGGAATAGCCTTGAACTGGCCAACCATCGGCGGAATTCGCATCACGGCCCTGCGCATGGTCTTCCTTGCGCTCGTCGCCGTGGAAGCTGCGCTCTTCGCTGCCGGGTCGGGCAACATGTTCGCGGTGTTCGTGCTCCTGATCTGGGCCAGCGTGATTGCCTTCCGCGAAAGGCGCCGGGTGATGTGGAAGGTGCGCGACCGTCTGATCGTCACCTATGTATTCATCGCTGTCGTTCCGATTACACTCATCCTCGCGCTGATTTTCGTCGCCGGCTATCTTCTAATGGGACAGACCTCGGCCTACCTGATCGGGAATGCGCTGGACCGCCGGGGCCTCGAGATCGAGAAGGCGGCGCGCCTGCTTGCGGCCGAATCTCCCGAAGACCGGCTTTCCACTGCCCGTCATCTCACCGCCACCGGCATACTCGATTTCGAAGCATTTGTGACCGGTGACGCCGAGTTCCGCTATCCCGCCAATACAAAGCTGGAGATGCCCGCGCCGGAGTGGAATGACTATACGGGCCTGGTTTTTAAGGACAACCGCCACTATCTGATGTCATTCGTGAAGCGCGGCGGAAATAAGGCGCTCATTCTCCGAACGCTCACGCCGGAAGATCAGACCAATCTCGTGCGTGGCCTCGGAAGCATCACGTTTCCCATTCCTCCGCATACGCGCGTGGATGGCCCGCAGGGGAAGCTTCACGTCGGCAATGAGGACGCGATTTACCGTCCCGCATCGGGAAAGGTCGGTCCTGCTTATAACCCGCTGGATACCGAGTTGACATGGCTTTTCCCGGTGCAAATCGCCGCATGGGATCGTCCAAATTCCGAACTTCCCCTGCCAGGCATTCTGAACACGCGGCCATCGGCGCTCTTCGGAGTCATCTCCGGTACGGCGATTGGCTCTGACCTGGCTTTGTATATC
>DASYCD010000128.1:0-7911 GCA_036500405.1 Bryobacteraceae bacterium | reverse complement strand
AGATCAATCGGGCTGGTTCGGCGTTATCTTGCTGGTTCTTAGACGCCGGATGAGACTTCAGAATTAAGCTACGCACGTAGTCTTTTCATTACAGACGCTCTCGGACGGGGGTTCAACTCCCCCCGCCTCCACCATATTGGTTTTCATACTTACCGTCGAATTGTGCAGGTCGGCGGAAGAGTGCAAATAGCCCTTCACTCGGATCACGTTGAGAGGCCTCGCAAAGCGAACCCCAGTTGGACTTGCCTCGTTGGTAAAACAACGGATGGATCGGCCCATCATAGCCGACCCATCCGAGATACTCGGCCGTAAGAGGACTTAGGCTGCCTGCTGCGTTTGCTCCAAGTCACGTACCTTCGGATAGAACAGGTTCGTGGGGTCCACTAGGGCTCGGTAACTGGCCCCGGCGGAATCCTTCACGCCGCCGGCGGTCGAGAAGACACCATTTGGACGAACCTTTCCGCAGACGCCTTCCCACCGCGTGCCGCGGTTCCAGTTGATCCCACTCAGGACGTCTAAAATATGATCGATTCGCGCTGGCCGGCTTTCCGCTGGTAGATCAACCAATTGGTGGCCCACCGCGCCCAGAGCCGCCAAGACTGCTGGGGTCGCTATCACCGTGTTGAGGCGGTCCTCCATAGCTGGTCCAAATTTCTTCACGAGGGCACCGTAGTATTCGACTGCGCTCGCTTCGATTTCCGGAAGTCGTTCGACAGGAATAGGTACTGATTTATTGCCATATTGCACGCCTCCGATTCCCTCTGCAAAACACACGAGCGAAGACCGGAGAACCGAGAGCGTAGCAATGCCATTGCTCTTCTTCGAGAGCTGTCGGTCGCTCTTGATTCGACCAGAGAAGAAAGGCATTTCGGCTATGGTGCGCGTCACGTGGGTGAGAGGATCTCTCATATCCATGGCAACGGCGGTTGCAGCGTTGGGTCGGATTGAGAATACATTCAGATCATGGAACGCTTGCCCCGCCCAAGCGGTGCTGCGGTCGTAGCAGATTTTGACATCGACTATCATTTCTTGAGTGGCCGGATTTTTCGCTTTCGCCTCGTAACGTGCAGCGAGCTGAGTTTCCCCGTCAATCGCCACCAGTTCAATCGACCACGGAAGTTCTAGCCGGGGCGGGTATCCATCTGTTTCAACTACGTTGAGCTTTTCAGTAGTCCACAAAACGATTGCAGGAGTGATCCCGTCGCCACCACCCGCCATCCGACAAATGTAGTCCGCATACGACTCGACGTTTTTCGCCTTCGCCCCCGCGAACTCACGCTGGACCTGTTTCCTAATGTCATAGGTTGCTTGCATCGACGCATCTGCGGCGCGCGTCTTTTCATCCTCGGTTCGCCGCGGGTCTACTGTGATTCTCATCAGTTGGCTCGCCGGCATGGTTCCTATAAACTCGTGTCCGGGTACCTTCACAGTTCCAAACACAATCATGTTGTTGTTCATGTCGTTCCATTCTCCAGTTCAATTTAGCTGAAACGAAAATGGTGTTATGATGGGGCTGCTCAAGGCCGATTCCATCGGTCATTTACGTTGGTCAGCAGCCCCGGCTTCACCCGGGGCTGTTATATTTTATACAACAAACTGCGGATGGAATGCAAGAAGATATCTGTATTAGTTCCAGACAAAATCGTACCGTAGTTTATTTATCGTCATCCGCAGATATTCTTTTATGAGCCGCGGTTAAGTAAGTTGACCGTATCGGGGGCCAAAAATTGGCACCTAGCAAACAATGTTTTCCGGCTGCGCGTTTCACGGGAGGGCGAAAGAGGCAACTCCCACCGCAACATCGACCGAACCATCAATTATCGAAACATTTCGCCAATTCGACCTTGGCACTTCGGCCTAGAAGCGCTCCATATAGTCGCGGCGGATGCTCGTATCATGGTAACTTGTACGCCACCAGTTCGGCCGGATGTCCCGCGCCGCCGATGCCGAGCACCAGGTACTGCTTTCCGCCGAGCATGCAAGTCATGGGTGATCCCGTCTGCGGCGCGGGCATGAAAATCGCTCCAGCGTCCTGGCCTGTCGATTTGTCATAGGCCCGCAGCATCGCGCCGTGCTCACCGACGGTGTTCGTGAAAAAGCCTGCCTCGCCCGCAATCAGCAGCGACTTCGTCACCAGAGCGCCGATCTGCCCGACGCGGCCTGTACGCAGAATCGTCATGCCTTTCAGCGGCGGCGCGTTGCGCACCACATCCGGCGTCTCGCCGTGCGCGATCTGCCAGAGGATTTCGCCCTTGTTCATGTCGATTGCGCTGATCCGTCCGTATGGCGGCTTCACCAACGCATTCCTTCCACGGTGATTCCGCCGCGTCCACCGCCTCCACCGCGACCTCCTCGGCCTCGTCCCGCAGGTGCCGCGGCGTTCCCTTGCACGTAGGCGATATCCGGCGGATTCGGTCCCGAGGGCAACAGCCCGAACGGCGCGATTTCCGTCTGCGAAAAAATATAGAGGATATGGGTCTCGGGATCGTACGATCCGCCCGGCCAGTTGGTACCACCGTTCGGAGGCCCGAGCGCCAGCGTCGCGAGCGGCCCTTCCGCCTTGCTCACCACAGGCGGCGTAAACGCTGGCCCGAGCGTTCTTCGGAATATTGCCGTTGCTGTGGAGGGCGCCGATGATGAGTTCGTCCTTCACAACGCCTCCAGAGGAAGTTCTGTTATATCGCAGAACCAAAAGCCAATTGCGCGCGTAGTATGGACATATGCTGCGCGCTGCGGTTCTCTGTTTGATCGCTGCGTCTGCCTGGGGGCAGCGCTTCGAAGCCGCAGAACTCCGCGTGAATCCATCCAGTGACGAGCGGCCATCCGTTCACCTGGAAAACGGCGCTCTCACGATGCGTAACGTTCCGCTGCGCATCCTGCTCGCCGAGCTCTATCTCATGACGCCGGATGACATCGTGGGGCCTTCCTGGCTGAGCGACGTTCATGTCGACATCGTCGCCAAAGCCCCATCGCATGACGCTTCCGACGCCGACCTGCGCGAAATGGCGAAAACGCTGCTGCGCGACCGCATGAAGATGGTCGCGCATCTCGATCCTCGTCCGAGATCGGTTCTGGCTCTCTCGATCTGGAAGGGCGAGCACAAGCTGAAGTCGGACACAGCGCCCCAGCGGCCGGAAGATGCGGCGTGCCGGCGGCAATCGGCCGAGACCGGCGTCCGATTCGTTTGCCAGCACATGTCAATGGCGGAATTCGCGCACGAAATTCCGGAGATTGCCGGACGTTATACCGATCAGCGCGTTGTGGACCTGACCGGTCTCGAAGGCTCGTGGCAGTTCAGCCTCGGGTGGACGCCCGCGGCTGACCTGGAAACAAACGGCGGCTTGACCCTCTTCGCGGCGCTTCAGTCACAACTCGGTCTTCAACTGGAAAGCAAGAAACTGCCGGTCCCTGTTGTCGTGATCGACAGCATGGAGCGAACCGCTGCGGAGAATTAATTACGTCTGCGGATGTTTCCGCTTTGCCATGCGCTTCTTCACGTCCGGCCAGAATTCTTTGAGGATGTTGGAGATTGAGTCGGTTCCGATCTGCGTGAACATGCGCTGCATGGTGGGCCCATAACCGCGCTCATCGGGATAATAGGCGTTTCCCACCGACGCGCTGACTCCATTCCCCAAAAACTCTCCAAAGTTGAAGCTCGGAGTGTTTTTGTCGGTTTTGGTCAGCAGGACACGAGTCATGGCGTAGACGAGCCGTTTCTTCGTCGACCCCGTTCCCTTGCGGAAATAGCGCGGATCTTCCCGCAGCAGCACGGGCATAAACCCTTCGGTCATGTAGTTGCCGATGTCCTGATCCGCAATCGAGCAAATATAGCGGTGCGCATATCCCTTGAGCCCCTGACCAAAGGAAGGGTTCTGATTTTCCAACTGATAAAAACCGGAAAACAGCGCCGCCGTGACATAGGAAGGGCCGTCAATGGTGTCCTTGGTCGCGATGGTCAGCTTCTGCTTGGCTGTCAGCGGTTTGAACGGCACGGACGATTCGACGGTCCGGTAGTTCGGCAGGACGCCGAAGGCGCGCTTATCCGGTTCCTGGCCGGAGAGGAAAGGCGCCAGCAGAAGGGCGGCAATAAGAATTCGACGGGTGTAGGTGTTCACTCAGGGGAACCGATGATCCTGTACGAGGACAGGTTACATTAGATGATCGTAAAGGCGCTTCCTGATTGTCTCAAAGTCAGACGTGTTCAGGATGTAGCTGCTGCGTTCCGGGTTCAGCTTGCGGATCTCCGCCTGCGTCTTTTTAATGCGGTCCTGCGTCGGGGGATGCGAGAGAAAGAGCTTTGCCACGCGTCCGGGAGTGGCCCGTTCGGTCGATGCGATCTTCTCGAACATATCGATGCTGGCCCCGGGATCGTATCCGGCGTCGTACAGATAATGCACTCCAAGCTGGTCGGCTTCGGTCTCGAATTCCCGGGAGAAGTGCAGGGAAGTCATGGGCGCCGCCATTCCGGCAGCCTGCCGCGCCGCGATTCCAGCCAGGCCGGGAATCAGCACACCCAGAGGCCCGCCGAGGATCTTCGCCAGTTGTCCACCGCTCTGCTGCCGCGTTGCGTGCCGGGCCGCCGCATGTCCGATTTCATGCGCAATCACGGACGCGAATTCGGCTTCGTTGTCCGCCATCATCAGAATGGAGGAATTCACGTAAACATAGCCGCCGGGCAGCGTGAACGCATTGATTTCAGTCGCCTGAATCATCTTCACCTTGATCGCGAACGGCGCATTCGCCTGTTTCGCCAGGTTCTGCCCTACGCGATTCACATATTCCGAGACGATCGAATCGTCGACGATGCGCGCCTGGGTTTCCACTTCGGCGGACATCCGGCGGCCGAGTTCAATCTCCTGCGGAATGCTGTACAGATTGATGCCGCCGCGCCCGCCCGCCATGGGAGGCGCAAGGGTGAGGAGCAACAACGGCACTATGACGAGCCGGGACGACATCATCTCTATCTTAATCGGTAAAAAGCGTTCGATTGTTATCCGGTTGTTAGAATTTCGTCAATGCCTCGCGCCGCGGTCCTGATTCCTGCATACCGGCCCGGCGAGGCGTTGTCAGACCTCGTGGAATCGCTGCGGGAACGCGGGTTCGCGCCGGTCGTGGTGGTGGATGACGGCAGCGGCGCCGCATACGGCGCAATCTTCGCGCAGCTCTCGGCAATGCAGGATGTCCACATCCTGCGCCACGCCGTCAATCTCGGCAAGGGCGCGGCTCTCAAATCCGGTATGAATTTCATTCTGGTGGAATATCCGGAAACGCCGGGCGTAATCACTATGGATGCCGACGGACAGCATCATCCGGCCGATGTTGCCGAAGTCGCGCGGATTTTCGACGTACATCCCGAATCGCTGGTGCTCGGATCGCGCGCCTTCGCGGGACCCGTTCCGCTCCGCAGCCGGCTGGGGAATTCCATTACGCAGACCGTGATGCGCGTCGTGGCGGGTCAGCGCCTTTCCGATACGCAGACCGGTCTGCGCGCCGTACCTCGCCGCCTGATGGAGCGGATGCTCAGCGTGCCGGCCGCGGGTTACGAATTCGAGCTCGAAATGCTGATTGCGGCCAAGCATCTTGGCTTTCACGTGATCGAGCAGCCGATCCGAACGATTTACGAGGCGGGAAACCCCACCTCGCACTTCGAGCCGCTGCGCGATTCGATGCGAATCTATTTCGTGCTGCTGCGCTTCGGGATGATCGCGATGCTGACGGCGGGCCTTGACAACATCCTGTTCTATATCTTTTTCCACCCGTCCGGGAATATTGCGGCATCGCTGTTCGGCGCGCGTCTGATTGCGCTCGGCTTCAATTACGCGGCGGTTCGCAAGGCCGTATTTCTCTCACGCGAGCAACATCGGATCGCGCTGCCGCGCTATCTGTTGCTCGCGGCGGCAAACGTCGCGCTCTCTTATTCGCTGATTACGTTTCTTTCCGGTATGCTCGGATTCCACGTGATGCCCGCGAAGATCGCGGTGGAATCCGTGCTCTTCATTGCGAACTTCGCGATCCAGCGCGATTTCGTGTTCGCTACAGGGAAGCGCTGAGCCAGTGATCGAGATGATGCTTCTGCGCGGCAGTCGCGTCCGGACGCAATTCCAGCTGCCAGGCGTTAGGCGCGCTTCCGAAAGTCAGTTCCAGACGCGTCAGCTTCTCACGGCGCGCGACTAACACGGAAACCCGATCGCCCGGCTTGTAATTTTCGAGCCGCGTAGCCAATTGATCGGCGCGCACACGGAAATCATCGACCGCGAGAATTTCGTCATCCACATTGAGCCCAGCTTGCTCAGCGGGCGTTCCGCGCGGCACGCGCGAGATCAGCAGGCGGCCAGTATCCACACGCGTTTCGATGCCCGCCCATGCTTTCTTCGAAGCTTCGTTGTGCCGGAATCGCAGCCCGAACCAATCGAGCGCGTCTTCGTAGTTCAGCTCGCCGGGTGTTTCCACGGTCTCCCGGAAGAATGCCTCCAGGGGCGCGCCTGCCACTTCATCCGCCAGCGCTTTGAACTGCTCCGGCGTGAAACCGTGTTCGCCGGAATACCGCTGAAACGCGAGACGCATCAGATCGTCCAGCGATTTGTGATCGTCTGTGGCGCGGCGAATCTTCGCATCCAGCAGCCACGCCACGATTGCGCCCTTGGTGTAATAACTGACCGCGACGTTATTCGAGTTCTCATCGGGCCGGTAGTATTTGATCCACGCATCGAACGAAGCGCTTTCCGCGGACTGCACCAGCCGCCCCGGCGTGTTCTGCAGGGAGTTGATCAGCGAAGAAAGCGATCCTGCGGTGTCAGCGCCGGTTCCCAAATATTCCGCGCGTGTAGTGAGCGCCGCGCGATGGACCGTCAGCGCTCCGTAGTATTCCGTGAAGCCTTCCACCACCCACAGGCTCTTCGTGGGATTCTCGGCCTCGTAGTTAAACGGGCCCAGTTCCACCGGCCGCAGCCGCTTCACATTCCATGCATGGAAATACTCATGCGACACGAGATCAAGCCAGCCCACATATGCCTTGCGCGTCCGCGTGGCCCAGCGGCTCGACATCACGGTGAATGAATTCCGGTGTTCCAGTCCGCCGCCCGCTTCTGTCAGCAGGTTGAGGAATACGTAGCGATTCTTATACGGCAGCCCGCCCCACATCTCGCGATACCGGCGAACAATCTTTTCGAGATCCGCCGCCGCGCGCTCGCCATCGAACACGCTATCGCCGCCCGCGGTAACCAGAAAATGGGGGACGCCGTCGATTTCGAATTGCCGGACATCCGGGTTTCCCGCGACGATCGGGGAATCCACCAGCGTGTCGTAATCCGGTGCGATGTAACGGTGGGGCGACGGCTCATCCATGCCGGACATCGTTGCCTTCCACTCAGCCGGAAGCTGAATGGTGACTTCATGCGGACGATCGAGGCCGCCCACCAGCGTCAGGAAAGTCGGCGCGCCGTTGAGGAGCGCGAATGACGAATCCACCCAGTTGGTCCGCACCGACATCTCGCGGCAATAAACGCGATAGCTGACCCGCACGGTCGCGGCGCCGCCGGTATCGATTCGCCAGCGATTCTTGGTCGTTTTCGCGACCGCGCCCGGCCCTTTCAGATCCTCCACGTTGCGCGAAAATTCGCGGACGAGATAAGAGCCGGGAGTCCACACCGGCATGAAAATCTCTATCGAGGGCTGACCGCCAGTCGGGAATTCAGCCTCGACGGTCGCGTAGTGAGTGGAGGGGGAATGGAACGAGACGGTGTAGCGCACGGGTTAGGGTGGAGCGGCAGCGGCTTGGGGCGTAAACATTGCGATCGCCATCAGGATTGGGCCAAAGCAGGCGATGTGGTGGTTTTCAACCATGGCCGACTTCGTCATAATAGCGGGAAGTGACGGAAAACGAAAGAGATCGTGTTTGGTTCCCCACATGCC
>DASYCD010000127.1:0-4141 GCA_036500405.1 Bryobacteraceae bacterium | reverse complement strand
GAAGCTCCGGAGTACGCGCTCGTCGTCATGGGAGAAGGCGCCAGGCTTCAACCGGCCGCTGCAGGAAACTGCGTTCTCCAGGATCTGGATCATCCGTGGGCCCGGTCAGGTCCGGGGCAGGAGTTGTTCCCATTCTGCGGTTTCGCCCTGGGCACCAGCGGCGGATTCAGCCTGCGCGGCGCCACAATTGAGCAGCTATGTGTCGCTCTTTCAAGCCCTGTCGATAGAAAGGTCGTGGACAGAACCGCTATCCCAGGCGTTTTCGATATCGATCTGAATTGGACAGGCGATTCGCGATCTCTCGCGGCGCCCCCGCCACCACCGCCTCCACCACCATCCGGCGAGTTCCCGGTTGTGAAACAGGATCCCGCTGAGGCCACATCTGCGATTCAAGGCGCGTTGCACAAACTTGGGCTGAAGCTCGAGCCGATCCGCGGATCGGAAGAAGTGCTGGTGATCGATCACGTGGAACGCCCGACCGGGAATTAACCGTAAATCAGTTACCCGTCGGCGTTTTCTCTATACGATCAATGACGAGCATCCGCACCGGCCGCTTCCGGAGTTCGAGCTTTAACCCCAGTTGCTTTTCAAGCGCTTCCGGCGCCGAGATCGCGCCATTGGGGTCCGGCGCCGCGCCGGGCTCCGGCGCTTTGCCCCCTCGAAATTGCGCCCCTTTGCTGAAGCTCAGCGTGAAATCCCATCCGCCTTCAAGACCCGTCGCGTCCAGTACTTCGCCCTGAATGTAGCCGCGGGCGGTATAGCTGAATTCCTCCGCGAACCACGGCATCGAAACATTTGTGCAGGTCAGCAGACGCCCCAGCACCGGATTGGTGCTGCGCGGGTCCACTTTTGCCAGTTTCGCCGGACCCTCGCTGCATCCGGATCGAGAAGCCGGGTCTGCCTTCTTCAGCTTTGGTTTGGACGCAGTGATTACATAAACCGGCAGGATTCGGTCCTCATAGTGAGCCGCGATTTTGAAGCGGTCGACCAGGAGGGTTTTGAGCATCGGTCTTATTGAGTCGATATCGGCATCGCCGTCGGCAAGAGTTCCGTCCGGCGCCTTCGCGACAATATCCCAGCGATCGGAATCCACAAATTTCGGCGCCCCGATAATCCTCTCGCTGGTAATGTTCCATGCATCCTCGATTGCCGATCGCAGGGTCTTGCTGCGAACTGTAACGCGGCCGCCATCCTCAATTTTCAGTTCCGGACCGTTGTACGAAGGATCTGCCGGCTTCACCACGGCCACCTCGAATTCGATCGGTGGTGGCGGAAAGACTTTGTCCGCTTCGGGAGAGTTGCTTGTGGGCGTCCGGTTCACGCTATCGATAACGAGAACAGGCAGGGGAACCGTGGCCGGGTTCATCTTCAGCCCGATCCGATCGATGGCATCGAACAGGCTGGTGACCTGGGCGCCCGCGTCGGTGGTCTCCCAGCGGCGCGAGTACTTCAAATTGAAATTCCACGCGCCTTCGAGTCCCGTGTGGTCCACAACCAGATTGTCCGTGAGGTAATACCAGGCGCCCTCCATGTCCCCTATGTTCGAAACGAATGCCGCCATGGTCATGTTGCGGCAGGTCACGTCGATGAGATCGGCGGAGCCACCGGGGACGCAAGATCCGGCGCCCGGCCCATCGGATTGCTTCAATTGCGAATGGTTGGTGGACGTCAGTTCCCAGGCCGCCACAGGTTTCGTTGCGCGGTGCAGCACCAGACCGAAGCGTTCCGCGAGAAGCGCTTGCAGCATAGGTCTGACATCGGCCGCTGCGGTATCTGCCGGAACTTTCGCCCGGACATCGAAGTGATCCAGATCAAGCCAACTCGGACCGCCCAGCACCTTCTTTCTGTCGGTGCCATAAGCCAGGCTGACGAGGTCGAGTATCGTGGCGCGGCGCAGATGGTAACCGCCGCGGATCAGGCCGCCGTTCAGATCGCGCCCGTCAAAACTGGTGAGGTGCGGACTCGGATGCACGTCCGCGACTTCGAAGCGCGCCATTTTGCCGGAGCTCTGCGCGGAGGCGGAGAGAACGATCAGAGAGACGACGCAGGCGCGGAAAAGGTTTTTTATTTTTTGGCTGCGCACCCGGACTATCGTCCCGAACCGACGGGCTGCCCGAGTTCAATGCGGGCCAGGTCGCGCCATACCCCTGGCTTTTCGCTCCTCACAAAAGCAAGCTCTTCCACCCCGAATCCGCGCGGCCCGTCCCAGCCCGCCCAGCGGCAACGGGCGACATGGGCGCACGCGAGCGCCTCATCATAGGTCAAATCCTGCGCGAGCGTAATGTGCGGGTGGTACGGAAATGGACCGTCGTATTCAAGCTGTCCGGAATTCAAATTTTCGTGGAGCGCGTGGAGTTCGTGCTCGCCGCTGCTCAGCGAAAGATAAACAACGTTGGATTTTTCGAAGATGGCGATATCGCCGAGTTCGACCCTAAATGGCTGGCAGTCACGGCTTTCGGCGGCGAGGGCGCGAATGCTCTCGTCGACATCCAGCTGTAATGGCCGAGGGGGTAGTACGGTGACGTGCGCCCGGAGCATGCAGCCCGGTTTCAATTCGGCCCGCAGGTGATCCAGAAAAACGGCCAACCGGCCTGGGATATAGGACACCAGCGCGAAGTGATTCACGCCGGAGATTCCTCCTCCGCAACCCATTTCTGTTCCTATTGTAACGTTTGAGGCACGGCGGCGGCGGACGGTACAATACGGAGATCGCCTCCGCTCTCCAGACCGTCCCTCGTGAGACGCTCGCGGCGCCGGTAGAAGTACCGCGCAAGCGAGCATCTTTAGCGCAGGATTATATGCCCGCGCTCACGGGTCTGCGCTTCTGGCTCGCGGTGTGGGTCATCCTGCATCACATCTCGAATAGAGGAATGATGCTGGAAGCGTGGTCGAATTCCCTGCCCGCGCCTCTATCCCGATTCATGCACTCCGGGTATCTGGCGGTGCAAACGTTTTTCGTACTCTCTGGCTTCGTTCTGGCGCGGACCTACGCGCAGACGCAGTGGAGCGGGCAATCGCTCGGCCGGTTCTTCACGGCGCGATTCGCGCGCATTTACCCGGTATACTTCGCGAGCCTGATTCTGATTTCGCCGTTCATGATCGAATCCATGCTGAAGCCGTCGTGGTCGCCCGCGCACCGCGCAACGGTCTTGACCGATTATCTGCTGGTGCTGCAGGGGTGGGTTCCTTCGCTGAACGTCGGCTGGAATACGCCGGCGTGGTCGCTGACCTGCGAATTTTTCTTCTATCTTTGTTTCCCGCTTTTGTTCATGGCGCTGCGGAGCGTGCGGTGGCGCGGCGCGTTGCCGGCGCTCGCGGTGGCCGTGGTGCTGCCGATGGCGCTCGATCACATGGGCGCTTCGTGGACGTGGCAGCCGCTGTTCCATCTGGGAGATTTCATCGCGGGAATCGCGGCGGCGCGGCTTTACTCAATGCTGGCGGAAAAACGCGGATGGCGGCGGCGCGGATATTGGCTCTATCTGCCTGCGATTACGGTGGGGCTCTGGCTGATTTCGCATCCGGACACGGTGAAACCGACCGGCCTGGATGTAGGCACGTTCCTCCGGGCGCTGAACGTCGCGATGCTGATCGGATTCGCGCTCAGCGGTGGCTGGCTCGCGAAAGCGCTGGCGGGGTCGCTCTCGGATTTCCTGGGGAAAGCAAGCTATTCGATGTACGTGCTGCATGTACCGATCCTCTGGTGGACGGGACGGTATTTCGTCCATGGAAAACTGCATCCGCCGCTGATCATCGGCGCGGGGCTTTATCTGCTGCTCGTGATTGGAGCGTCAGCGCTGATTTATCAGCACCTGGAAGCGCCGGCCAGCGTGTGGATTCGGAATCGCCAGAAGCGTTGGGCGTCGGCTTAAATTACTTGAGCCCTAGTTTCTTCCACATCTCTGAGACGCGGTTTTTCACGTCACCGGGCATCTTCAGAACTTCCGGCCATTCGCGCGTGAAGCCTTCGCCCGGCCATTTCCGCGTGGCGTCAATTCCCATCTTGCTGCCGTAGTTGATGAGGCGGCTGGCGTGATCGAGCGAATCGATGGGGCCCATCGTGAACTGGATGTCGCGCTCGGGGTCGATATTGTTGAGCGCGCGCCACGCGACTTCGCTGTAGTTCTGAACATCCACGTCGTCA
>DASYCD010000126.1:0-5568 GCA_036500405.1 Bryobacteraceae bacterium | reverse complement strand
ACAAAGAGAGCTTTTACCGGCACGGGCAGCTTAGCGATGGCGGAAGGTGATGCGTCCCTTGGTGAGGTCGTAGGGGGAGAGTTCGAGGGTGACTTTATCGCCGGCGAGGACGCGGATGCGATTGCGCCGCAAGCGGCCGGCGAGGTGGGCGAGCACCAGACGGTCATGTTCGAGCTGAACAGAGAATTTTCCGCTGGGAAATTTCTCGATCACGGTGCCCTGTACTTCTATGCTGTCTTCTTTACTCATCTGAGATTAACTTTACATTTACCTTTATCGCAGCGGAGCCGGCCGTGCAGCCTGGTGGGGTCGGGCCGGCTCCGCGCGGGCAATTAGCCGGCGATGGTCTGAACGTTGGAGGCCTGAAGACCTTTGGGTCCGCGGGTCACCTCAAACTCAACTCGAGCGCCTTCGTCGAGCGAACGATAGCCGCTTGATTCAATCGCGGAAAAATGGACGAAGACGTCCTCGCCCGATTCGCGCTGGATGAAGCCGAAACCTTTGGCTGCATTGAACCACTTCACTGTACCTTTTTCTTTCATTACCGAAACCTCTTTGAAAAGATCACAACTGGCACGCCTTCGATACCTGCCCCGCACAAAAAAACAGGGCTGCCGCAGTTCTTACCGCGCAGCCCCGATAATCAATGCGATAAAGGACAAGCACCAAAGAAACGACCAGCTATGCAGAACAGTATACCTTACAGGAACTTGCGGAGACGGGGCTCTCAGGCGAAATGAGAGCGATTCGTGAGTTGGCTAACGGTTTTTTGTTAACCGGGTCTAAGTGGGCGGGATGAGGCTCGTTTTTTATGCCGCCGCGATTTGCATGCCGCTGGCTGGTCAGGTGGCGCGGTTCGAGGTGGCGTCGGTGAAGATGCGGGCGCCGGACGCCGTCATTATGATGGTCGGCGGCGGGCCGGAGGGGTCGCGTTTGTCGCTCGAAGCGATGAGTCTGGCCGATCTGGTTTCGTGGTCGTATGGCGTCAAGGTGACGCAGGTGGCAGGCGGGCCGAGCTGGGCGCGGCAGGAGCGGGATCGTTCGACTCTGGATGGTGGGGTCAGGCGGTTCGATATTGCGGCGAAGGCGGAGGATGGGTCGTCGCCCCCGGTCGATGATTTTCGACGGATGATGCGGACGTTGCTGGCGGAGCGGTTCGGGCTGGAGGTTCATCGGGAGCCGCGCGAGACGGCGGTATACGGGCTGGTGGTGGATAAGAAGGGCGTGAAGTTTTCGGAAAGTGCTCCGGAGGCGAAGGGGATTTTGCGGATGAGCGGGGGCGGACAGATCGTTGGGTCGGGGGCGACGATGACGCAACTGGTGGGGTGGTTTTCGAATGCGAATGGGGTGGATCGTCCGGTGGTGGATGAGACGGGGCTGGCGGGGCGGTATGACTTTACGCTGGAGTGGGCGAATCCGCAGAATGCGACGGATTCGCGGCCGTCGATTTTTACGGCGATGGTGGATGAGTTGGGGTTGCGGCTGGAGCCAAGGCGGATTCAGATGGAATATGTGGTGATTGATCGGGCGGAATTGCCGGGTGGAAATTGATTATTGGATCAGTCGTATTACGAGAGCAGGTGCGGCGCGATCAGGTCCATGAATTCGCGGGATGTGATGCTGTCGTCCGGGTCGTTGTAACGTGGAGGCGCCGCGATGGAGCTATGCCTTGAGCTCTCCCGGTGAGGAGATCGAGAAACCGACGTTGGAAGCTGCGGCGGATCTTCAATTCGGGTCTGGAAATGACGTCGGGGTATTCCATCAGCATGGGTTGCGATACGTACAGTCTCGCTGGTTTCGCGAGGGGTAGTCGGGAGGGTTGTGGGCCACGACTTCTCGTCGTGTGGTCCGTTTCGATTGGCGCGATCGTCGCAAATCTGTTGCCGGAATGTTTCATGTCGCATGCGCCGAGCCGAAGCTCGGCGGCAAGGCCGAAGCCATGCCCCACGAGCAAAGGTGGGTGGTGTGGGCAGGTGGTGGGATTAGACTGGGCTGTTGATACAGACGTCGCTGTACGATCCTGCGAATAACCCGCTCAATACGATCGAGTGGGCGTTTGCGGCGGCGGAGGTTGTCCACATTGCGTCGATGGCGCTGTCGGTGGGCACCATTGCGATGGTCGATTTTGCGATGCTCGGCGTGGGGCTGCGGGGGCAGAGTCCGGCGAAGGTGATGCGGGAGACGGAACTGGTGACCGGCTTTGGGTTGGTCATCGTTATCAGCTCGGGGATGGCGCTGTTTAGTACCGATCCGTTTCGCTATTACTACAGTCCGGATTTTCGGCTGAAGATGCTGCTGCTGCTGGTGGGGTGCGTTTACAACTACACGATTCATCGGCGGGTGATGACGAAGCTGGTGGGGGCGATTTCGCTCGCGATCTGGATTGCGGTTGTGTTCTGCGGCTTGTTTTTTGGATTCACAGCGGGTGGGTATTGAAATGACGATCGCCGAGATCAGCCACGCGATCCAGAACTCGGGGTTCTTCACGGCGGTCCGGCAGTCGGAGTTGTTTTATCCGACGGTGATGGCGACGCATTTGACGTGCATCGCTATTTTCGGCGGAATGATTCTGATGACGAATCTGCGGCTGATGGGGCTGGCGCTGACTTCGACGCCGCTTGCGAGCGTCATCGACTCGATGCGCAACTGGAAGCGCGGCGGGTTTGTTTTGATGGTGAGCTGCGGGATTCTGCTGGCGGGATCGCGGCTCGATTCTTATTATGCGAATCCGTTTCTGCAAACGAAATTGTCGCTGCTGGCGCTGATCGGAATCCACGGGCTGGTGTTCCGGCGCAGCGTGTATTTCGGGGCGGCGGAGATCGACCGGTTGCCGAAGCTACCGCTGCGGGCGAAGCTTGCGGGGGCGCTGTCGCTTGTACTGTGGCTCGGCGTGGTGACGTGCGGCCGGTGGATCGCTTACTACGATGCGCCGGAGAAAACGCCCTTAGCTTTTAATACAGACCGCGGTCACGAAGCGCTCATCGGCGCTCGGGATTTCCGTCACGATGCGCAGGCCGGCGTGTTCCGCCAGTAGCCAGCGGAACGCTTCCCGCGTGAACAGATAGCGGAAGTTGAGCAGGATGCGCTCGCCGCGCGCCAGCGGAATTTCGCGTCCGAAGAGGCGCAGGGTCAGATCACGGGCGGCCTGGAAGCGGCGGGTGATGACGTGGAGGCCGTCGAGGCGGTCATCCGGGCGACCCGAGAATACCAGTTCGCCGTCGTCGGGGGCAACGCCTGCCACCGCCAGCGGGGCGAAGACAAAACGCTTCTGCTCGTCGCTGGGTTCGATATCGCCGGCGTGGATGTTGGCGTCGAGAATCAGGATGTCGCCCTTCTGGACGCAGGCGGCGACATGTTTGATCTGATCGAGCGGATCGAAGCCACCGAGCGTGTTGCCGATCATGAGAAAGAGGCGCGGAGCTTCGCTGATATCGGCCGCGAGCAGCAGGTGCATGGGACTCGAGATATCGGCCTTGATGCCGTGCGCTTCACAATCTTCGTCTTCGCCGGCGGCGCAGGCGATTTCGAGCAGAGACTGGCTGGCATCGACGGGGAAATACTTCGCTTCACGCCCGGCGAGCTTGAGGGCCTTGAGAACTTCGCGGTCGCGCTGGCCTTCGCCCGCGCCAAAGCTGATGAGGGGGACGGGGCCGGGGAAGCCCTGGGTGAGGCCGGCGGCGCGAGAAGCCAGGTTTTCCCAGGTCTGCCGGAGCGCTTCATCGGAGCGCAGGGAAAGGGCTCGCCACGCTTCGACCGAGAGCGGATTCCAGTAGAAGAATTTTTCGGGGAGGTCGCGAGCTTCGATGGACTCGACCAGTTCTCCGGCGATCTCCGATTCCGTCAACAGGACTTCAATATTCATGGGTCGGCAACCAGCTTACCAACAAACGAAAACAGCGCGGCTTTGGGGCCGCGCTGTCTGAGAAAAGCGAAGTCAAGGATGTTTATTTTGCGACGTCGCCCAGCGCCACTTTGACGCGGGTGTGAAGGCGGCTCTTGTAGCGAGCAGCGGAGCCCATCTTGATCTGACCCTTGCCAGCGGCCTTGTCGATCTGCGAGAACGTGCTCGACATGAGGGTCTTGAGATCGCCATGGTCCTTTGCTGCGAGAGCGCGGCGCAGGGCGCGGATCTGATTGCGGAGCCGGGTGCGAGCGAAACGATTGAATGCGGTGCGCCGTTCGGTCTCACGAACGCGCTTCAGCGCCTGAACACGATTTGCCATCTACTTCCTGTAACCTCTTGATTGAATTCGATCTTTTAGAATATCACACTGCTATTCGGCAGCTTCGCCTGTGGCTTCGTCGCTGGTCACTTCATTGACTGTCTCTTCTCCAGCGGTCTTGGTGGCGTGTTCGAACAGGTAGTGCAGGGTTTTTTCGGTCTGGATATGGGAGGCGAGCCGGTTGAGCTCCCCATTTTCCGTCATTTTGCGGCGGATGACGGCCACAGGCTGGCGCTGTTCGCGGGCGATGCGGTCGAGTTCGCGGTCCACTTCGTCATTGGTGGCGTTGATGGACTCACGGTCGGCGACCTTGCCGAGGATGAGCGAAGCCTTCACCTCGCGGAGCGCGGCGTCCTTCTGGGCGGTCTTCACCTTTTCCCAATCGAGCTTGAAAGACTTGGGATCGACGCCTTCGGCCTGGAGCATGCGGAGGCGCTGTTCGACGCGGTTTTCGATTTGGCGGTCGACAAAGATTTCGGGGATGGGGAATTCGTTGGTGTCGACGAGCTTGTCGACGATCTTGTCGCGCGCTACGCGCTCGGCTTCCGACTGGCGCTGGGCGAGGATGGACTTGCGGACGGCGTCCTTCACTTCGTCGAGCGTGCGGAAATCGCCGAGATCCTGCGCGAATTCGTCGTTCAGCTCCGGCAGATCCTTTTTGCGAAGGCCTTTCACGACGACTTTGAACCGCACCGTTTTACCAGCGAGCGTTTCGCGGCCGTATTCTTCGGGATAGGTGACGTCGAATTCCTTCTCGTCGCCGGCGGAGGCGCCGGTCAGGTTTTCGGTGAAGCCGGGGAGCGTTTCGGGGCCGCCGATCAGAACCTGGACTTCGTCGGAATTGATGGGTTCGTCAGTTCCGGAGAGGCTCTGGAGCGAAACGACTGCGTAATCGCCTTCTTCAAGAGGCCGCGGGTCGACGTTGGAATAGGTGGCCTTGCTGTCGCGGATTTCGTCGATGCGTTTCGTCACATCTTCGTCCGTGACTTCGGGCTCGTTATAGATGACTTCGACGCCGTTGTAGTTCTCGATCTCGAATTGCGGAAACACTTCGAACTGCGCCTTGAAGTGGATATCCTGGCCTTCGTGGAAATGCAGATCGATCACGTTGGGGCGGCTCACTGCGCGCAACTGCTCGGCGGCGATGCGGTCATCGACTGCTTTCGGGACCAGGTTTTCGACGACCTTCTGCCGGATGTCGCTCTCGTAATACTTGCGGACCATCGACATGGGCGCTTTACCGGCGCGAAATCCTTTGAGGTGGACGCGTTGACGGACCTCTTCGGCGACCTTTTCGGTCTCCTTCGCGACGTCGGTCGCGGGGATGGAAATTTCCAGCTCGTGC
>DASYCD010000125.1:0-3764 GCA_036500405.1 Bryobacteraceae bacterium | reverse complement strand
GGCACGCCAACGTTCTTCATCAACGGCAAGAAGCTGAACGACACGTTTGACGTGGCGACGGTCGCGCCCCTCATTCGGCAGGAATTGAAGTAATTACTTCGACCGCACCGACTGTTTGAGCTTATCGAGCTGTTTGCGCGCCGCGCGCGCCCAGGAACTGGTGGTATCGAGCTTCAGGTACTTGCTCCAATAGCCGATCGCCTGCAGGACTTCGCCCATGCGTTCCGAGAGCAGCGCCAGATTGAAATACGCGTCGGCATAGCGTGGATTGAGGCGGACCGCATCCTGGTAATGCGAGCGGGCTTCCTCGAAATCGCCCTGCTCGTCGGACAAATTCCCCAGATTGAAGTGCGCGAGCGGATAGCTGGGATCGGAAACGATCGCGCGGCTGTAGTGCTCGCGGGCCTGACGATATTTGCGCTGGCGGAACAGGATGGTGCCGAGATTGACGAGCGCGCCGGCCGCCCCGGGATTGGCTTCGAGGGCTTTATTGTAGGCTTCGATAGCGGCTTCAATTGGCGCGCCTGTCTCTTCGAGCGCGAGCCCACGCTGAAACCAGTATTCGGCCTTTTCTTCGTCAACGGGAGCTTTGGTTTCTTCGGGCGAAGGCTCGGGCCGCATCGGGAAGGCGCGCAGCTTTTCGATTTCCTGCGCGCCGAAATCGAACAGAAGCTGGCCGGTGACGGCCTCCATGCGCGACCCCGAAACATGGACCGCGATGCGCTTTCCCTCCGTGGTGATTTTGAGCTGTGCGAGCGGACTTTCGATGTCTTCGAGGCGCGTCTTCAGGGAGGAGACGGCTTGTCGGATCTGGCCCACCGGGATGCGCATTTCGCGCAGGCGGCGCAGGGTTTTGAGGGCGACGATCTCCGGGAAACCGAAGCTATCGCCGGGTGCGAGGAAGCCCTGTTTTTCCCATGCCGAGAGCTGGCGCGTGGAGATGCTGAGCATCCGGCACACGTCTTCCCGCTGCCACGCTCCGGAGGCGATCGGGTTCTCTTCGATGCTTTGGACTCTGGGCGTCATCGGGAAAAGTTCAGGCGGACGTGCTCACCACATATCGTGCCTGAATTGTGGCCGGATGTCCAATCTGACCTACGTTGACTGGGGCTGCCAGAAGATAACGGCAACCCAGCGATTCGCCATTTGGCCACGACCTCGGCGACACTCACGGTGCTTTTCACTTGTGCGAACTCGCCGCAACCCCTGTTCCCGAGCTTTACCAGTGTCCCACTGGTTCGGGTGAATCAGACGTGATCTACTTCCCGCAGCCAATCCGGCCGCTTGAGCACTTCACGCGGCTTGCTGCCATCGGGCGGTCCGATGATGCCGTCGCGATACATCATGTCGAGAATGCGGGCCGCGCGGCCGTAGCCCAGACGCAGACGGCGCTGCAGAGTCGACGTCGACGCCTTCCCCATTTCGAGCACGACGCGCATGGCCTCTTCGTACATTGGATCCTGGTCTCCGGCCGGCTCGTCGTCCATCTCGGCGCCTGCGTCTTCGCTCGGCGGAGCGATGAGATACGACTGATCGTATTCCGGCCGCGCCTGCGCTTTCCAGAAATCCACCACGCCGTTGATCTCGGTCTCGGTCACGAACGCGCCGTGCACACGCGTCAGGCGCGATGAACCCGGCGGCAGATAAAGCATGTCGCCCTTGCCAAGAAGATGTTCCGCGCCCATCACGTCCAGAACCGTACGGCTGTCGACGCGCGTCGCCACACGGAAACTGATACGCGCCGGGAAGTTGGCTTTAATCAGACCGGTGATCACGTCCACGCTGGGACGCTGCGTCGCGAGCACCAGGTGCATGCCGACCGCGCGCGCCATCTGCGCCAGACGCGTGACCGATTCTTCCACGTTGCGGCCTTCGAGCATCATGAGATCGGCCAACTCGTCGATCAGGATGAGGATGTACGGCAGCGGCTTCAGCTCTTCCTTCTGGTTCTGTTCCTCTTCTTCAAAGAGCGAGCGCGGCTCGTTCTTCAGCTGCCGGACTTTTTTGTTGTACTGATCGATATTGCGCGCGCCCACCTCGGCGAGCAACCGCAGGCGGCGCTCCATTTCGAGCACGGCGTTGCGCAGCGCGTTGGTGGCCTTGCGCGCATCGGTGATCACCGGCGTCAACAGGTGCGGAATGCCTTCGTAAATGCCTAACTCGACGCGCTTGGGATCGACCATGATCATGCGCACTTCGTCCGGCGTGGCTTTATACAGGATCGACATGATGAGCGAATTGATCATCACCGACTTGCCCGATCCGGTGGAGCCCGCGATGAGCGCGTGCGGCATGGTTTCGAGCGATGCCACTTTGATGCGGCCATTGATATCCTTGCCCATCGAAATACTGAGGCGCGATTGCGAGCTTTCGAATTCCTCGCTCTCCATCACCGCGCGCAGGCTGATCACTTCGCGCTTCGTGTTCGGCACTTCGATGCCGATTGTCATCTTGCCGGGAATGCGCTCGATGAGAATCGATTCCGCCTGCAGGCCGAGGCAGAGGTCTTCGCGCAGGTTCGTAATCTTGCTGTATTTGATTCCGGCTTCCGGCTTGAATTCGAACGTGGTGACCACCGGGCCGGGGTTGATCTGAACCACGGACCCCGTGACGTTGAATTCCTCGAACTTCACCTTGATGGCCGCGGCGACGTTCTTCAACTCCTGCTCATCGAAGGCGGAGCGCTGCGGAATTTCGTTCAGCAACTCCGTCGAAGGAAGCCTGTAGATGGTCGGAAGGCGTGAAGCCGGAGCCTTTGTGCCGTTGAATGGAAATTCGAAGAGGTTCGGCTTTTCGGCGGGCTTCGTCTCTTCGAGCATGCAGATGGGGATTTCGTCGACCGTGGCGGGAACAGGATCAACCGCGGGCGCAGCAGGCGTCTCGACGTCCGGTTCATCCCATGGCAGCGTTTCCGAAACCGGCGCAGGAGCCGCGCGGCGGCGCGATTTCGACGCGAGGGCCGGATCTTCTGTCTGGACAACAGGCGGCGCTGCGGCGACTTCCTCCTCCTCGTCTTCTTCCTTAGCAGCGCGGGCAGCCGCTCGCGCCTCCGCCTTCTCGCGCTTCCGCTCCAGCCGGTCCAGCTTCGCTTCCTGACGACGCTCGAGATAACGCAGCCACCGGTCGCGCATGCGCTGGAAGAACGCGATCACCGGAGCAAGCCAGCGCTCGACGGTCGCCAGCGTGAACGTGGAAACCAGATAAAGCGAGATCACGGCGGACGTTACCAGAATCACGGCCGCGCCCAGAAAGTTGAGTTTGTTGCGAAGCGCATCGGCCAGCAGAAAACCGGCCGTCCCACCCGGCAGGATGGTGTTATCGAAGACGCGCCATTCCGGCAGCAGCGCCGCAACCCCGCAGGCCGAGGCCACAAGAGTCGCGCTGCCGATCAGCTTGATCAGTGGCGCCGCGGTCGCCTCCGAGCGAATCCATTTCCAGCCGAGCGCGAAGATGAGGCACGGGAAGAGATAGGCGCCGAAGCCGAACGCCTGCAGCAGCGCATCCGAAACATGCGCGCCGAACGGGCCGATCAGATTGAGCGTTGGGACGCGCCCGGTCGCATGGCTCCACGAAGGATCCGTGGCGTGAAAAGAGACGAGGCTCAGCAGGATGAGGACACCGGCGGCGAGAAACACAAATCCCGTCACCTCGTTAAGGCGTCTGGAAGGGGTCGGCGTAAACAGGGTCATCCCGCTGGCGGCAGGAAGATTCCGGAGCACTTCTATTATGCCAGAAAACGGATTTTTTGTGACGGTTCAATCGTT
>DASYCD010000124.1:0-2890 GCA_036500405.1 Bryobacteraceae bacterium | reverse complement strand
GACGATACGCTGGCGGCGATCCAGCGCGGCGAAGGCTCCGCCGGACGGCTCTATGCGAGCGACGATCAATACAACCAGCTTCTGGCGAAGGTGCGCGACCTCCGGAAATCCATCGCGGACTTCCGGGCGCAGATGGCGAAGACCGGCGCTTCGCTGCAGGATGACGAAGCGTATCGAAAGTTCACGCGCATGCTGGCCGATCTGGATCGCTCGCTCGCCGCGATCAACCGCGGTGAAGGCCAGTTCGGTCAACTGCTGACGAGCCCGCAGATGTACGAATCGCTGGCCGGCTCACTGAACAATCTGGATGCGTTCCTGAAAGATTTCCGGTCGAATCCCCGCAAATATCTGCGCACGAAGCTCTTCTGAAGCGTGTGGAACCGGTTGCGCTGCTATCTTCATATTGATGCGCGAAAACTCCGTCAAGAAGGCACTTCAGGCAGGTAAGCTGCAGCTCGGCTGCGGATTCGGGAATTTCCGTTCGGCGGAGATGCCGCGGTTGCTGGCCGCCGCCGGAATGACATGGGCTTTCGTCGACACCGAACACGGCAATTTCGATCTCGAGACTGTGAACGATATCTGCCGCGTCTCGAACCTGATCGGATTCTGCCCCGTGGTTCGCGTGGCGGATTTCCAGTATTCGCTGGTGGCGCGCGCTCTCGATAACGGAGCCGGCGGCATTATCTTTCCGCGCGTCGACGATCCGAAGATCCTCGAGAAGGCGCTGAGCTGGACGATCTATCCGCCGGAAGGCGTGCGCGGCTTCGGTCTCGCGCCGTGCAATCTCGAATACGAAACGCTCACGTTCACGCAGATGATGGATCACTATAACGCCAATCTGATGCGCGTGGTGCAGATTGAGAGCGTGCGGGCGGTGGAAATGCTTGACGAGATTCTCAGCGTGAAGGGTTTCGATACGGTGATGATTGGGCCCGCGGATCTTTCGATTTCGATGGGCGTGCCGGGGAACTCGGACCATCCGAAGATGATCGAAGCCATCGAGAAAATTCGCGATGCCTGCGTCCGCCACGGAATCGTTCCGGGTATCCATACGAAGAGTCCCGCGATGGCGAAATTCTGGAAGGATCGCGGGATGCTGTTCGTCGGGTGCTCGAACGATCTTGCGATGCTGCTCGATCGCGCCACGGAAAATGTACGCGCGATTCTGAAGGACTAAGTGCGGCGCGCGGGGCTCGCTGTTGGGTTTCTGATGGCGCTGGCCGCACTGGCCGCGTCTTTTGACCGCATATCTGCGCAATCGCTTCGTGCAAACATCACATGGCTGGCGTCTGACGAGCGGCAGGGGCGGCTGAGTCCTTCGCCGGGTCTCGACGCGTCCGCCGATTATCTGGCCGCGCAGTTTCGCGCTGCCGGGCTCGCGCCGGGCGGAACTGGCGGATCGTTTTTTCAGACAGCGGATTTCGCGCAGGTAACCCCGAATCTGGAAGGGCTTCACTTCACCATAGATGCGGGCGGACGCAGCGTCGCCGTGAAGGATGCGCTGGTGAGATCCACGCGGGCTCTCGAATTCAATAACGAACCGGTTGTGGAATGGCCTGCTTCGGATGTGGCGGGCCACGTTGTTTATGCGGGGCGGCGGCCGTTCGATGATGCCGGTCTCGCAGCGCTGCGAGCGAAGAAACCGGCCCTGATTCTTCTTTCGAGCGGGGGCTCGCGGGTGCGTTCGGAGAAGACCGTCCTGATGGACGCCGATCCCGCTATTTCACCGGTCATCCGGGTTTACAGCCGCGCTGCCGAGGAACTGTTACGCGGCGGCCATGCGCTTCTGACGCTCCATCTGCCGGCTCCGGCGCGCCACGACGCGAAGATGCGCAATGTGGCCGGTATCCTCCGCGGCTCCGATCCGGCGCTGCGCGGCCAGTACGTGATCGTTTCAGCGCATTACGATCACATGGGGACGAAGCCGCCCGGGCCGGGCGACCGGATCTACAACGGCGCGAACGATGATGCGAGCGGGACGGCGTCGCTGATCGAGATTGCGAAGGCGCTGATGGCCGATCCGAAGCCGAAACGGAGCGTTCTGTTCCTGGCGCTGTTTGGCGAGGAAGAGGGATTGCTGGGGTCTGAATATTACGTACGGCATCCGCTGGTTCCGATCAACCGGACAATCGCGAATCTGAATCTGGAGCAACTGGGCAGGACCGATTCGAGCGATGGACCGGAGATCGGTACTTTCGCGTTCACCGGCGAAAGCTATTCGGATCTTCCGCGCGAGATGGCGGCTGCGGCGAAGACGCAGGGCGTATCGACGTACCACAAGGACGGCTCCGACGACTACTTCGACCGCAGCGACAACTATTCATTCGCCGCCGCCGGCATTGTTGCGCATACGCTGGTCGTGGCATTTGAGTTCCCCGACTATCACGAGGTCGGCGATGAAGCGAAGAAGATCGACTATGCCAACCTGGCGAAAGTCGATCGTGGAATTGCGGCGGGCGTGCTGGCGGTAGCCGATGCGGCGGAGGCCCCGAAATGGTCCAATGCCGCGGGCGCGAAACGTTATCGAGAAGCCGCGCGCTGATTCGCCAGCAGTCCGTATTTCCGCATCTTGTAGCGCAGCGCATCACGCCCGATATCGAGCGTCTTCGCAGCCTGCGTCTGGTTGCCGCCGGCCCGCAGCAATGCTTCAGCGACGACGTGCTTTTCGCGCTCGCCGAAGGTTTCTGGCGGTTGCAGAGGAGTGGGCGCGGGCGCGCCTTCCGGTCTTCGCACCGCGAGCTGCAGGTACTCGGGAAGATCGGAGACGTCGATCCGGTTGTGCTGCGCCACCGCGCACGCATGCTCTACCGCCTCCCGAAGCTCCCGAATATTGCCGGGAAACGGATAGCGCGCGAGCACGGCGCGGGCGCGGCGCGTGATGCGTCGAATC
>DASYCD010000123.1:0-3738 GCA_036500405.1 Bryobacteraceae bacterium | reverse complement strand
ACCGCAGCGCCAGACATTTTCAGATTGACCCCGTCGAACGTTTCGGCCCGGAAGAACTGCGCCCGCAGTGGCCCGGAATCGCCCCTCAAGGCGCCCGTGATGCGTTCGCGACCCCGATAGCTCGCCAAACCGATCACCGTTGTTCATCAAATATCACCGGACTGCCCACGAGTCCCCGCCTGGCACGGTTTTGGCCGACGCAGGGACTTAGTGTGAGATATGCGGGTTAACTGATGCGCATAGTGAAGAACTTGTCCCAGACCCAATCGAAGTTGCTTGTCCTGATTTTGCGCGGTGAGTGATTTAATCTCCCCGAGAAAGGTGTTACCACCTATTTGCCAGCCGACATCGAATTCAGGCCCGTCGTCTGCGGGCAGCTTCTCTGTGCGCCGCTTGGGCACGTCCCAAAACCGTGGTTGTCTGAGTGACGGGCATACAGATTCCATTTGCCATCTTCAGCTGCAGCGATAATCGAGATCCTTCGGCCATTGTCCATTAACATTCCCAGCGATCACGTAGCGACGCTGAGTGCATGCAGTTCGACTTGCCTACCGGAACTTCTTAAACAATCCACCCAGCGGATCGAAAAACTCGTCCACCACGCGTTCCTTCAGCGGGATAATCGCGTTGTCCGTGATCGTAATATGCTCCGGACAAACCTTCGTGCAGCACTTCGTAATGTTGCACAACCCGATCCCGTGATTGTCCTTCAAATCCGCCAGCCGGTCATCGGTATCGGCCGGATGCATTTCAAGCGCGCCCGCATAGACCAGGAACCGCGGCCCAATGAATTCGCTGTGCATGTGATGATCCCGCAGCACGTGGCAAACGTCCTGGCACAGGAAGCACTCAATGCACTTCCGGAATTCCTGCACGCGGTCCACGTCCATCTGCTGCATCCGCCACGTGCCGTCGGGGGCGTCGGGCTTGCGCGGCTTGAACTTGCGGATGGTCTTCTTGACCTCGTAATTCCATGTCACGTCCGTTACAAGGTCGCGAATTAGCGGGAACGTCTTCATCGGTTCCACGCGAATTGGCTTGTCGGCCGGCAGCGTGTTCATCCGCGTCATGCACATCAGCTTCGGCATGCCGTTGATTTCCGCCGAGCACGATCCGCACTTGCCCGCCTTGCAGTTCCACCGCACCGCCATGTCGTTCGCCTGCTCAGCCTGGATCTTGTGGATCACGTCGAGTACGACCATGCCTTCGGAGACTTCCGTCTTATACTCGCGGAACTCGCCGTTGTTGCGATCTCCCCGCCAGATCTCGAACGTCACCGCGCTCATGACTTCATCTCCTCGATAATCTGCTTCATCTCGTCCGTCATCGGACGCACCGGCGCGCGATCCAACTCCATCCCGCCATTGGCCCCTTGCCGGATCGTATGGTTGTACGTTCCTTCGCTCGCGCTCTTCTCCGGATAATCTTCCCGGAAGTGCGCGCCGCGGCTTTCCTTGCGGTCGTGCGCCGAAAGCGCAATCGCTTCGGCAACCGTCAGCAGGTTACGCAGATCGATCGCCGTATGCCAGCCCGGATTGTATTCGCGATTGCCGCCCGCCGACACCGTCTCCGCCCGCTTCTTCAGATCCTGAAGCTTGTCAAGCGCCGTCGCCATTTCCTTCTCGTTGCGCACAATTCCAACCATCGACTGCATCAGATCCTGCAGTTCGAACTGGATGTCATACGGCCGCGGTCCGCCTTCGCGTTCCAGCGGACTCAGCGCCCACCGCGAGATCTCCTCCACCTGCTGCGCATTCACCTGCGCCGCGCTGTTCGCTTGCGCGTATTTCGCAGCGGATTCACCGGCGCGCTTGCCGAACACCACCAGATCCGAGAGCGAATTTCCGCCCAAACGATTGGCCCCGTGCAGACCAGCGCCGCATTCACCCGCGGCAAAAAGTCCGGGCACATCCGACATCTGCGTATCCGCATCCACCCGCACGCCGCCCATAATGTAGTGCGTCGTGGGTCCGATTTCCATCGGCACTTTGGTAATGTCGAGATCGGCGAGCTGCATGAACTGGTGGTACATGCTCGGCAGCTTGCGCTTGATGTGTTCCTCGCCGTTCGGCACCTTCGACTTGATCCAGCTGATATCGAGGAACACGCCGCCGTGCGGGCTGCCCCGCCCTTCTTTCACTTCGCGATTGATGCAGCGCGCCACGTGATCGCGCGTCAGCAGTTCCGGCGGACGCCGCGCGTTCTTATCGCCTGTCACATACCGCCAGCCTTCTTCTTCGTTATCGGCGGTCTGCGGCCGGTAGTTCTCCGGGATGTCCGCGAACATGAACCGCTTGCCGTCCTTATTCCGAGGCACGCCGCCTTCGCCGCGCACGCCTTCCGTCACCAGAATGCCGCGCACGCTGGGCGGCCAGATCATTCCGGTCGGATGGAACTGGACGAACTCCATATCCATCAACTGCGCGCCGGCGCGATACGCCACCGACTGCCCGTCGCCCGTATATTCCCAGCTGTTGCTCGTGACCTTGAACGCGCGGCCCACGCCGCCCGTCGCCAGCACCACAGCCTTCGCCTTGAACAGCAGGAACCGCCCGAGTTCGCGCCCGTAGCCGAATGCGCCCGCGATGCGCCCGGCGTCCACCAGGAGATCGAGAATCGTCGTCTCCATGTGGACTTCCATGCCGGTGTGGATGCCGTGATCCTGCAACGTGCGGATCATTTCCAACCCAGTGCGATCGCCGACGTGCGCCAGACGCGGATAGCGATGTCCGCCGAAATTGCGCTGCAGAATCTTGCCGTCTTTGGTGCGGTCGAAAACCGCGCCCCACGCTTCGAGTTCGCGCACGCGATCGCCCGCTTCCTTCGCGTGCAGTTCGGCCATACGCGGATTATTCAGATACTGTCCGCCGCGCATCGTATCGGCGAAGTGAACGCGCCAGTTATCGCGATCGTCCACATTACCCATGGAGGCAGCCATGCCGCCTTCCGCCATCACCGTGTGCGCTTTGCCCAGCAGCGACTTGCAAATCAGCCCGACCTTCAGTCCGGCCCCCGACGCTTCAATCGCCGCGCGGAGCCCCGCTCCACCCGCGCCGATCACCAGCACATCGTATTCGTGTGTTTTGTATTCCGCCATTTACTGAGCCTGTTAGAAAATCCTGTAATCTGTCCAGATGTGCATCGCGCACAGCCGGACGTAGACATCGGAGAACCCGACCCAGAACAAGCTGAACCAGGCAAACCGCATATGCCGCGAGTTCAGGCAGCTCACGCAGTCGTATACCTTCTTGCGGGTGGGCGCTTCGGAGAAGCGGTCCTTCATGCCCGCCACCAGGTGCCGGAATGAGTGGCATCCGAGCGTGTAGCTGCTCAGCAGCACCACATTGAGCAGGAGCACCAGAGTGCCGACGCTGACGCCGAAGCCGTTGTCGAACTTCGTGGCCTCATACACGTCATGCGCGAGCAGCACCAAAAAGATGAGAGCGAGATAGAGGAAGTAGCGGTGGATGTTCTGGAAGATCAGAGGGAAGCTGCGCTCGCCGAGATAAGTCTTGCGTGGCTCGCCCACCGTGCAGTTCGGAGGATCCTGCCAGAACGCTTTGTAGTAGGCGCCGCGATAGTAGTAACACGTGAATCGAAAGCCGCCAGGAGCCCAGAGAACTAACATCGCCGCGGAAAAAGGAAGGAAGGAGGGAAACCAGGAAGGAGCGCCGGTGCCATGAATCCAGGCGACGCTTTCGGGGCCGTATACAAGCGGCGAATACATCGGCGAGATCA
>DASYCD010000122.1:0-3951 GCA_036500405.1 Bryobacteraceae bacterium | reverse complement strand
CAAGACGCTGCGTCTGATCGCGGGCGATATTTACCTTGGCGACGCCGTGCAATTCGTGCGTTTCGCGCGCGTGGCGAAAGAAGCCGGAGCCACAGTGATTGCGGAGATTCCGAAACGCCTTCGATCGCTGCTGCGCGCGGTCGACGGAATCGACGCTGTGACGTTCCCGTATGACCGGCGGACTGATGCGAATTATGAGGCGTACGCGTTCTGGCTATTGTTCGCACTGCGCGATCCCGTGGAGCGGATGATCGGCGGAGAGGCCTATATGCAGTCGCCTGCGGAATTGCGCGCGGACTGGCGCGAGCGTATCCCGCGCTCTCCGGGGCTGAGTGTCGGACTGGTGTGGCGCGGGTCGCCGTGGCGGATTCGCGATCGTTACGGCAGGCGGTCGATGACTCTGGAAGATCTGCGTCCGCTGGCTTCCGTTCCGAATGTCTCGCTTTATAGTCTTCAGTACGGTGAAGGCAGAACCGAACTGTTGGAGGCGAATCCTCCGTTTCCCGCGATGGATCTTGCGCCCGATCTTCCGAACACTTGCGCGGCGATGGAATCGCTCGATATTGTTGTGACGATCGATACGGGGATCGCCCATCTGGCGGGCGCTATGGGCAAGCGCACATTTTTGATGCTGCCGTACGACCCTTGCTTCCGCTGGATGATCGATCGCGACGATACGCCCTGGTACCGTTCACTACGCTTGTTCCGTCAGAAGACTCCCGGTGAATGGCGCGATGTTGTTGCGGCTGTTGCCGACGTGTTGCGGCAGGAGCCGTCTATCCATTGAAAAAGTTTGCAGTGATCGTTCCCATCGGGCCGGGCGCCGAGGAACTGCGGCGTTATCGGGATTTTCTCGACAGCCTGTGGCACTATGAGCCATCCGCAAGCTTCTGCGTGGCCATCGATAGTTCGCCCGTTGCGCGGAGTATCGTCCCTAAGGACAAAGACACGTGCCAGTTTGTTACTTTGAATGCCCCGTTTCGCGGGCAGGGGGAGCCGCTGATGGGAAGGCTTTCCGCGAGCCTGCTGGTCGGGTACGAAGCGATTCGGCTCGCAGGTCCGTTCGATTTTGTTCTCCGGGCGGACACTGACGCGCTGATCACAGGAAAATTCCGTGAGAAGGTCAGCTTGTTTCTTCGCGATCATCCGCGTACGGGAATGCTGGGGACGCTCGGGTTTACCTGCCGCCGCGATTCGCCTCACTATGGCTGCGAGAAGACCGCGGTCTCGGATGTTGTCACGGAACTGGCGCGATTGCCCGGCGATGCTCCAGAGTATGTGCGTATCGAAGCCTTTCTGCGCGCAGCCTGGCGGAATGGGTATGTAGGGAAAGAGTACTGTCAGGGCGGCATTTATGTCTTGCCCTTCCGTACACTGGAAGCGCTGTCGGATCTCGGATGCTTTCGGCATCCTGAAGACTGGTTGCCGCTTGCGGCGCCTGAAGATGTGATGGTCGGGATGCTCACGCGAACAGCAGGATTCGAGAGTACCGATTTCTCGCGGGAGGGCGAGCCGTTCGGAAGCAACTATCGCGGCCTTGCGCATAGTCCACGCGAAATGCTGCGACGTGGACATGCGCTCATTCACAGCGTCAAGAGCGATCCCTGCTACAGCGAAGCGTCGATCCGGCGATTCTTTCGCGACGAACGAATGAAGGCGCGAAAAAAACGCAGCAGCGCCCGCTCCGTGACGGCTTCGGTGTAGCGCGCGGCAGTCGCTGCGGCACGTTGCCGGATCTTTTCGGTCTCCGCGGCGCGGGCGTCCCACGAAGCCATCAGCGCAAGAGTGTGTTCCACCAGAGGGTAGGCGTGGTGGGTCGGAAAAACATACGCGTTCCTTTTGTTCCGGAGAAAATCCCGTCCACCGAACGCTTCGTAACAAATGGCGATACAGCCTGCCGCCATAGCCTCCGGAACGGTGGCGTTGAATGACTCGTGGCAATTCACATTCACATGAATCGCGGCGCGTTGGAACGCACGCGCCACTTGCTTGTGTGGGCTGTCAGCCATCTCGAGGACGCTCCAACCGAGCGCGCGCGCCCGCGCAGCCAGCATTTGACGGATGATCGGGTAATCCTGGCACCACGGCTTTGGACAGAGCACCACCTGCTTTTTTCGCGGACCGTTCGCGGTTCCGAAAAACCATGGGGCGATACAGGGTGGGACCACGGGCGCGGCGATTCCGTAGTGTTGTTCCACAATGCGCCTGATATGCGGCATCGTCGTCATCGCGCCGGCGTATCCGAGGCGCGTGTAGTTTCGTTCGCTGTTTCGCGTCTTTCCGAAGCCGGCTTCAATGTAGGAGCTTGCCTGTACAAACACGATGCGCCTGCGGCTTAAATTCAGCGCTTCCGGGTCGGCCGCATGAACTTCGGGAATCACAACCATATCGTCGGCAGCCGCACGAAAAGATTTGTCGTTGCGATAGAGGCGGGGCGCATCGAAGCCCATCCAATCCGGACGGAAGCCACGCTTTCCGTGCAGCACCGCGGCATTGATGCCGTTGGCGCACAACATTCGGACGTGGGTGTAGACCATTCCTACGCCCCAACTGGGAATATTTGTGTCGGAAACGTAGTAGAGGACCCTCATCGGTCGTTGCAGTTTAACATGGAGATCAATTCTCATGCTTTTGACAGAACTGCCTCGCACCGGCACGAAACAGGTATTTGCAGCTGGCTTCAGATGCGCGGCTGAGCCTCTAGTTTCCGAAGGATTGCGCAGTGCTCCCGTGGATATCGCGCTGCCGGAGCTGGCGCGTCGATCGGACGCCGTACTTGTCTACGAAGCATCGGCGGCGCCGGAAATCGAGGAGTCGCTTGCCGCTTTAGTGGAAGAACTTCCGGCCGGTGAACAAGTGTTCATCGCGCTTGTTCCGCGCGCCGCGGCTCCGGCGACCGATTCGGCCTACGGTGAACCGATTTCGTCATTCGTGTGCAGTGCGGGCGTGTTCCTCCGGTTTCTCGACCTCGGAATCGACTGCTATCCCGAAACACTTTGCTTCGCCGTGCTTCGCGCCATCGCCGATGGAGATATTGAAGTGGACCGCCTTCTGGTTCGGCAAATTCCTTTGGCGTCGCGCGATGTCGCGATTTCGGCGGCTGCGGCTCCCGGCGCGGCGCTCGTGCTGCCGCATCGTGGAAGCACGGCATTCCTGCGCGCATCGCTCAAACAGATTGCGCGCGCGGCCGGACGTCCGGTCAAGGTCAGGGTTGGCCTCGACGTGGACGACGAATCGCTTTACACGTCTTTCCCGGAAGAATTCCCTGACGCCGAATTCTTCCATTTTTCGCCGGCTCCGGTGGGCCCGTACCTGATCCGGCAGCAGCTGGCGGAACGTTCGCCCGAGCCTTTGCTGACACTGCAGGATTCAGACGACCTCTCCTGCTATGACCGATTTACTTCGCTCAGCGCGGCGCTCGATGCAACAGCCAGCGACATTATCGGCTCGCACGAACTGTGTCTGGATGAGCTCCGCGCGGTGGTGCAACCGGTACGTTTCCCTCTCGATGGCAGCGCGTCACTGGGTATATGCGCAAACCATGCCCTGCTGCACGCGACGCTCCTGTGCCGCCGCGAGGCTTTCTTCAGGGCGGGAGGCCTCGCCACGAATCTGATTATCGCGAGCGATTCACAGTTTCTGCTTCGCGCATGGTTCAGCGCCCGTATCCGGAATGTGGATGAATTCCTCTACATCCGGCGGCGCCACGCGACGTCACTGACGAATGCTCCCGAAACGGTTTACGATAATCCGCTGCGGCGCCGCCTCAGCGCTGACTGGATACGCGATTTTGGCGCCGTCAAGCGCGGCGAGTTAACGCTCGAGGCTTCCACCTTGTGGCCCGCCGCCAGACAGGAGCCATTTGAGATCAGGCTGCTGACCGCGCAGGACAAGTACACTGAGGTCGCGGCTCAAGCCTAAAGCGGGCTCTATATAAAATAATTCTTGCCA
>DASYCD010000121.1:0-9408 GCA_036500405.1 Bryobacteraceae bacterium | reverse complement strand
TGTCTGGACTGGCAGGGGAATAAGTGGACTCCGGAGATTGCGAAGGAGACCGGGGCGAAGGCGGCGCATCCGAATTCGAGGTTTACCGCGCCGGCGTCGCAGTGTCCGACGATTGATCCGGCGTGGGAATCGCCGGATGGGGTGCCGATCAGCGCGATTATTTTCGGCGGGCGGCGGGCGACGACGATGCCGCTGGTGTTTCAGACGTTCAACTGGAGCGCGGGCGTTTATACGGGCGCGACGATGGGGTCGGAAACGACCGCGGCGGCGGCGGGCGCAGTGGGGAAAGTGCGGCGCGATCCGATGGCGATGCTGCCGTTCTGCGGGTATCACATGGGCGACTATTTCCGGCACTGGCTGAAGGTGCAGCGGTCGCTGAATGAGACGCCGCGGATTTTCCATGTGAACTGGTTCCGGAAAGATGCGGACGGGAAGTTCCTGTGGCCTGGGTTCCGGGAGAATATGCGGGTGTTGCGGTGGATTGTGGATCGTGCGAAGGGCCGCGCTGTGGGGAAAGAAACGCCGATCGGGTGGATGCCGCATTACGAGGACATCGACTGGCGTGGGCTGGATTTTGCGCCGGAGAGGTTTGAGGAGTTGCAGGCGTTCGATCGGGCGGCGTGGCGGAGTGAGGTGATCAGCCATGAGGAGCTGTTTATCGATCTGCATGATCATTTGCCGCCGGAGATTGTGTATGAGCGGGAATTGCTGATCTGCCGGATGTAACCCACCGGATGCAGGGCGGGTTAGTGAATGCGTTCGAAGAAGCGGTCTTTGTCTACGGTTGGGTCGACGGCAACGTCGAAGAAGCCTACCATCATTTCCTGATACGTTTGATCGCCCCAGGTGACTTCGGCGGTGGGGTCGGGGTTGTGCGGGTTTTTGCTTGAGTTGTCGAAGATGGCGACCGCCTGTAATGTCGTGCCGGCCTTGAGTGGGCGCGGCTCGGCGAGGCGGTAGGAAAGCTGCCAGTAGAAGTTGTAGTTCACTCGCAGGAGCGGCTCGATGTCGGTCGGCGAGTGGATGATGTTGTATTCGAATTCCTTGCCGCGCAGGTGCAGGTGCGGGAAAAAGCTCAGTAACAGCGCATCGTTCGGGATCGTGCCGCGGGCTTCGACTCGGTATGAGGGGTCGCCTGGCGGAATTGTGAAATGGCTGTTGGTGAGTTGAAGGGTGAGAACTCGCTTCTTCGGCGGCTGCTTTGCGAAGATCATCGCGATCGAAGTGCGATCCGCGGCGGCGTGGCCGTTTGCGGTGTAGTGCATCTGGAAGATGAGGTCGGAGCCTCGCGGGATGAGCTTCGCCATGCCTTCGGGCCATTCGTCGGGCGAACTGCCGGGGGCGTAGACCAGAAGGATGTCGCTGGTGGTTTCGGCTTCGGCCATGTTCATGGCGGTGAACGCGCGGCCCACGGGTTTGTCTGCCAGCCACTTTGCTCCGGGCGGACGAATGTAGACCACGGCGTGATGCACGTGGGCTCGGCTCGACGGGCGAATCTCCGACATTCGAACCCAGCGGTCTTCGGTGAAATTGGTGTGGACGATTTCGTAGGTGTATTCGATATCGCCCTTCGCCGGGATCGGGACGGGCTGCGGCATGGTGACGACGAGATCGGGTTTTGGAATGGCGTAGCCCTCGGTCCATTGGCGCGGCGCGGGGGCATCGGTGGCGTGACCGGCGGCGGCGCCAGATTTCGCCCAATCGCCGAGCGTTGCAATCTGCGCGGGTGTGAGCGATGGATCGTTGGCGAAGTGTCCGACGCGGGGATCGGCGAACCAGGGCGGCATTTCGCGGGCGGCGGTGCGGCGGGCGATTTCGGCGCCCCATTTGCGCGCGTCCTGATAAGTGACGAGCGGCATGGGACCGATTTCGCCGGCGCGATGGCAGGACTGGCAGTGATCCTGGAGGATCGGCAGAACGTCTTTGTAGAACGTGGGCGCGGCCTGCAGTGAGCCGGCGATCAGCAGGCTAAGGAATAATGCGCGCGGTTTTGATGTAGTCGAGTTTCGGAAACTCCTTTTCAAGATAGGCGTTTCCTTTCTCTTTGATCGAATCCTGCTGCGGTTTCTCGCCATCACCGGCATAGAGAGCATCCACATTATCCATCCCGTCCACTACTTTGCCGAAGGGAGAGAAGTGCTGGGCGTCGAGACGCTCGTTACTGCCAAGACTAATGAAGAGCTGCGTGGAGCGGGTGTTGGGCTCGGAAGTTTGAGCGAATGTGATGGCGCCGCGGCGGTTGCTGGTGAGGACGGGATCATCCGGAATCGGCTGATCCCATGTAGCGATCATGCCGGGATCTGCCGCGAGACCGAACTGCACAACGAAGCCAGGCACGACGCGGAAGAAGCGGGCGCCATCGAAGTACTTCGCCTGGACGAGATTGTAGAAGCGGTCAACGCCGATCGGCGCCAGGGCGCGGGAGATCTCCAGGATGACGTGACCTTTGGTGGTGTCGAAATCCACCCGGAAATTCGCGGGCGCGGTGACGTTCGGGAGCGGTGGCTTCGTCTTCTTACAGGAAAGCGCAGTGAGCGCGAGTACGGCGCACAGGGCCGCGGAGAGAACCTTCATAGCTTCAATTTTCCAATCAGCTCGGAGGGGTGGGTAACGCCAAGCTCGGGGAGGAGCGCGCCGAGTTCGCGCGCAATACGGGCCGGAGCGCTCGGCGACCAGAACGTGGCGGTGCCGACCTGCACGAGCGTCGCCCCGGCCAGCATAAATTCGGCGGCGTCTTCGCCGGTGGCGATGCCGCCCAGGCCAATGACCGGGATCTTCACGATGCGCGACGCCTGATGGACCATGCGGAGCGCGATGGGCTTGATGGCGGGACCGGAGAGTCCGCCGTAACCGGCGCCGATGCGCGGGAGGCGCGTGCGGGCGTTGACGGCCAGCGAGACGAAAGTGTTGACGAGCGAGATGGCGTCGGCGCCACTGCGCTCCGCCGCTACGGCGAAGGGCTCAATCGCGGTGACGTTCGGCGAGAGCTTTACGATTACGGGCCGCCTGGACGCGGCTTTCACGCTCGAAACCAGATCGGACAACGCTCCTTCATCGACGCCGAACGCGAGTCCGCCGTGTTTGGTGTTGGGGCAGGAGACATTCAGCTCGTAGGCCGCCAGGCCCTCGGCGTCATTGAGAATGCGGACGACTTCCACGTAATCCTCGGGCGAGTAACCGAAGACATTGGCAATCACCGGCGTGAAGAAGCGGCGAAGCGCGGGCAGTTTCTGTTCGACGAAGGCGCGGGCTCCGATATTCTGGAGTCCGACGGAGTTGAGCATGCCGGCGCGAGCTTCCCAGAGGCGTGGCGCGGCGTTGCCGGCGATCGGTTCGCGGGAAAGGCCTTTGACCACGATGCCGCCGAGAGTGTTGAGATCGACTTGTTGCTCGAATTCCACGCCGTAGCCGAAGGTGCCGGAAGCGGCCAGCACCGGGTTACGGAATGTGATGCCGAGAATGGTGCTCTGCATCGTGGAGGTGTTACTTTTTCGCGGGCGCGCCGGGCGTCAGGTACTTATCGATCTCGCGGCGTATGCTGCCTTTGTCGCCCCTCGCCGGATCGCCATCCTGCTCATCCAGAAACTTTTCGACCGGACCACCTTCGCCGTAGGACACATACTGCGAGCGGATGATGCCTTTCTGGTCAATGAAGGCCAGCATGGGAATGAACCAATCCTTGTTCGTATCCACGTGCATGAACTTCATCGCCGGGGCTGGGTCGGAATAGCCGACCGGGAAGTTGGCGCCGGTGATCTTGAGGAAGACCGGTATCCCTTCTTTCGCGCCCTTGTCGATGGTGACACCGAGCATCTGGACGCCTTTCGAAGCGTATTCGTTCTGGATTTTCGAGAGCAGGCCGGCGGTGTGCTGGCAGTGCGTGCAGGTGGTGTACATGAACGCCAGCACGATGAACTTGCCGCGATAAGAAGTGAGGAGCTTATCGGGGCCGTTGAGCATGTGGATCACGAATTCACCGGACGGGCGGGGAACGTCGACAGCCGCTTTCGCCGGCGGCGCGGCTTTTGGAACCGACGACATCTTCGCGGCAGACTTCGGAGCCTGAGCAGAGAGCGTGGCGGCGAGCGCCAGGGCGGGAAGAATTGCTAATGTTCTGCGCATTTCACCTCGTATTTTATGCGACGGCGGGCGACGAAGGTCTGGCGTCCGTCGTCCGCTTCATTCGAAACGATGCGATGGTGACAGCAACGGCCAGCGCGAGCATCGTGAAATCGCGCGCGAGCGTTTTGGGGCCGAGGGCTTCGCCGGGGCCGAAGCAGCCGCAGTCGATCTGAAGACCTTTTGCGTAGGACCTCACCATCACGGAAAAGAAAAGCAGAAGCAGCAGGCTCGCCACCAATGAGAACCAGCGCTGCCAGAGGCCGGAGATCAGGCCGAGACCGAGAATCAGCTCGAACGCCGGGAGTGTGCGGGCGATCGGTTCCAGCAGGTTATCCGGCAGGAGTTGGAAGGCGGCGAGAGATCCCGCGAATTCGATCCATGGCGCGCGCAGCTTCGCGTACGCCGCATATACGAAGATTACGCCGAGGATCAGACGTCCGATGATTAAGAGCCAGCGCTTCATCTATGCCGTGGGCCGATTTCCAATCGGCCGCAGATTGACAATCTGCCCCACACGTTACTGGCCGGCGATTTTTGCATCGAGATATTTCTTAAAGAGAGAGTAGGGCATTTCCATCACGGTGGAGAGCGGTTCGCGCTTGCCGGACTTTGTGACGATGACGATGGTGGGGGTGGAATTCACGTGGTCCAGATTCTGGGCATCGGAAACGTCCTTTGCAATCTGGGCGTCGATAGGGCCGGTTGTCTTCACGATGTCGCGGATTTTCTGCATCGCGCCGGGCGGGATGACTTTCGTCAGCTCAGCATCGATATTGCCGTTGCCGGGGCCGGTCTCCGACACGCCCCATGTTGTCTGAGTCTTGAAAATCTGCTGGACGGCGACGTCATACAAGCCGACTTCGCCGGCGGCGTCCGCATACTTGGCGGCCATGACGGCGTGCTGGTGCTGGGGAAGCGGGAAATCCTTGTGAACGAACTTTACTTTGCCGGTCTGGATGTAGTCCTTCGTGAACTGCGGCATGAACTCCTGATAGAAGCGGGCGCAGTGGGGGCACTCGTAGTCCGTGTAGGCGTAGATGGTGATGGGAGCATTCGGGGACCCCATTTCCTTGTAGTTCTGGACCGTTTTGGCCGCAGGAGCTTTGGCGGCGACGGTCTTCGCCGTGTTTGTCCGGGGCGTCTGGGCGGACAGGACCGCAAGCGGAAGAAGCAACAGTAAGGTTCGCATCGTTCTCTCTTTACTCTATTAATTAAACCACTACTGAACCAATGCCCCGGCGCGGCGTTTCGTGACAATTCCGGACGGTTATGGTGTTCTTAAGTGAATGACGTCCGACGAGTTGCTTGGTCACATCCGGAAACAGCCACACGGGCGCACGACTCTTAAAACGCTGTTTCGAGAGCTGCGCATCCGTGGATCGGAGAAAGTTGCCGTCGAAAACGAGCTGGACCGGCTGGTGGGGCGCGGGGAACTGATCGAGACGCGCGCCGGTCATTATGAAGCTCCTGCGGCTGCGAAGGGCCAGATTGTGGGGCGGATCGTGGTGCATCGCGACGGCTACGGGTTTCTTGTGCCGGACAGTCCCATTCCAGGCGTTGTGGGCGATATCTATCTGAGCCGCGATGCGATTCGGGGGGCGATGCAGGGGGATCGGGCAATTGTCCGGATCACGTTTCGCGGGCGCGAGGGGCGGGCCGAGGGCGAAGTGGTGCAGGTGGTGAAGCGGGCGCATCCATCGGTGACCGGTGAGTTTCGGATGACGCGGCGGGGGATGTTCGTGGCGCCGTTCGATCAGCGGCTGCGGGACTGGATCGAAATCCCGGCGGGGATGGAGAGGCCGGAGCAGGGCGAGCAGGTGGATCGGATTGGGCCGGCGCCGGTGGCGATTGCGGGGCCGGCGGATCTTGAGGGGATGATCGTGACGGCCGAGATTCTGGATTACGGGAAGGGCGATGGGCATCCCGTGGGCCGGATTGTGGAGGTGCTGGGGCGGCCGGGGGATTTCGGGATCGATGTGGAGATCATCATCCGGAAGCACCAGTTGCCGCACCGGTTTCCGGCGGCGGTGGTGGACGAGGCGCGGCAGGTGGAGGAGACGATTGCGCCGGGCGATCTGCGCGGGCGGCGGGATTTTCGCGGGCTGCCGATTGTGACGATCGACGGCGAGACGGCTCGCGATTTCGACGATGCGGTGCTGGTGGATCGGCTGGCGAACGGTGGCTATGCGCTGCAGGTGCACATTGCGGACGTGAGCCATTATGTGAAGCCGGGGTCGGCGATTGATGTTGAGGCGCAGATGCGCGGGACGAGCGTGTACTTTCCCGATCGCGCGGTGCCGATGCTGCCGTTTGAGCTCTCGACGAATATCTGTTCGCTGAAGCCGGGGGTGGACCGGCTGGTGATGTCCGCGCTGATTGAGTTCGATCCGAAGGGCGAGCCGGTGGGTTTTGAGTTTTGCCGCGGGGTGATTCGCAGCGTGGAGCGGATGACGTATACGAATGTCCATCGGCTGCTGGAAGGGGATAAGGAGTTGCGTGAGCGGTATGCGCCGCTGGTTTCGCGGTTCGAGCTGATGCGGGATTTCGCGGAGATCCTGATGCGGCGACGTGACAGACGCGGGTCGATTGACTTCGATTTGCCGGAGCCGCAGATTGAGTTCAGTCCGGAAGGGGAGATGATCGGGGTCACGCGGAGTGAGCGGACGGTTGCGAACCGGCTCATCGAGGAATTCATGCTGGCGGCGAATGAGGCGGTGGCGGCGCATCTGGACGCGACGGGGCATGCGTCGATTTATCGGGTGCATGATCCGCCGGATCCGAAGCGGGTGATGGAGTTTGAGGATCTGGCGTCGCAGTTCGGTTATTCGCTGGGGGTGGGGCATGTGCCGGCGCAGAGGATTCGCTATCACGAGAAGAAATCGCAGGGGCGAACGGCTTATAAGGATGTGATGCTGCCGGGTGAGGTGGCGGTGACGTCGAAGGCTTATCAGAAGCTGGTGGCGCGGATTGAGGGGACGCCGGAGGAGCGGATTCTCAGCTATCTGATGCTGCGTTCGTTGAGGCAGGCGCGGTACAGCGAATCGAATACGGGGCATTTCGCGCTGGCGGCTTCGCACTATACGCATTTCACGTCGCCGATCCGGCGGTATCCGGATTTGATTGTGCATCGGTTGCTGAAGGCGGCGCTCGATGGCGGGACGTATTCGAATGAGGGGGAGCTGCGGTCGATTGCGGAGGATTGTTCGTTTACCGAGAGGCGGGCGGCGGAGGCGGAGCGGGAGCTGATTGAGTGGAAGAAGGCGCGGTTTATGGAGAGCCAGGTGGGGGAGGAGTTCGACGGGCTGATTATCAGTACGGCGAAGTATGGGGCGTTTGTGGAATTGGCGCAGTGGTTTGTGGAGGGGCTGGTGCCGATTGAGTCGCTGCAAGGGGATCGGTTTGCGTATCACGAGAATGTGCGGCAGATTATTGGGCAGCGGACGCGGCGGACGTATTCGATTGGGGATCGGGTGCGGGTGCTGCTGGATCGGGTGGATCCGCTGGAGCGGAAGCTGCAATTTTCGATTGTGGAGCCGGTGAAGGCGCGGGTGGCGAAGCGGGAGGGGAAGAAGGGCGGGAAAAAGGGGCGGCGGAGGTGAGGGCGGAACACGTGCATGTTCAACAACAGGACGCACTCGCGAAATTGTGGTTGAACCCGGTGCGGATTGAGTGGAGCGAAGGATTCGGAAGAGCCGATATCGCCCGCGTGGAAAAAATGGTAAGAGAGAACAGGGAGCTATTGATGGAGGCATGGCATGAGTACTTCGCAGGCTGAAATTACGGGGGCCTCGGCATTGTCCATGCGGGTGACTGATCTGGATCTTTCGGTTGACCTCTCCGATGGCAGAACGATCACGGTTCCGGTTGCCTGGTTCCCACGGCTCGTTACAGGCACTCAGAAGGAGCGCGAGAACTGCTCGCTGATCGGTGGCGGGCACGGAATCCACTGGCCCGACCTTGATGAAGACATCAGCGTGGAAAGTCTGTTGACGGGACAACGATCGCGTGAAAGTGATAGCTCCCTAAGGAAGTGGATTGAGCGCCGTGGCGCGCACTAACGCGGGAGCTGAGAATCAGAGGCGTCCGTCGCGCCCGCAGAGAGCTATATCTTCAGCAGACGGAGAGATGCGCGAAGTCGCTCTAATTATTGGTTACGAGTTCCGCGTTCATGGAGATCGCTGTGGCGGCGATCCAGGCATCCTGTGGACTGAGTCCGTGGCCGGTAGCACGTGCGCGAGCACGAATGGACGCCCATGACGCACAGATTGCGTCATCTGGATAGACGATGCCAAATCCTTCGATGAACTGCTCGAGCAACTGAAGCCGGCGCGGTCCCCAGTTTGCCGCAAGGGCTCCGGCGCGCAGCTCTGCGAGGGACATGAAAGACAGGATTAGAGTTGCCCCACGAAGGGCCTCAACGTATGCGGGTGCTGAGGAGTGCCAGTTGAGGACGTAGGATGCGACGTCAGTATCAACGACAATCCGACTCATTCGGCGCGTGAATCCATGCGTGCTTGGCGGCGATCGGCGTATATAGCCGCGACAAAGCGCTCGGTTTCTTCGTCGGGCGCAGGGTTCACGAAGCGCAGCACGCTTTCAATCGTTGCCAGCCCGCGGCGTGCGGTGATTGGCTTGTCTTCGTGATTCATGAAATTGCTTCTGCTTCGAGTCTACCGCCGAAACTGAATACGCCGGGCGGAAGCCCCGCCCTACGAAAACGGCTAGACTGGAATGCGTGCCGATGCAGGCGATTCAGATCGAGCAGGTTACTAAGATTTTCGGCGGCGTGCGGGCTGTGGATGATCTTACGCTCACCATTCCGGAGGGGTCGATTCACAGCTTTATTGGGCCGAATGGATCCGGTAAGACGACCACAATGCGGATGATTGTGGGTATTCTGCATCCCGATCAGGGTTCTATCCGAGTGTTTGGCGATGAGATGACTGGCGTCCCGAACGGAAAAATCGGTTACCTGCCTGAAGAGCGCGGCTTGTATCGAAAGATGCGATTGCGCGCGTTACTTGAGTTTCACGGTCAGCTGCGCGGTGGCAGTGATATCCGGCGCGAGGCGGATGAGTGGCTGGAGCGACTGGGGCTGGCGGATTGGGCCAATCAGCCGGTGGAAGCGCTCAGCAAAGGGATGTCGCAGAAGGCTCAATTTATTGCCGCCGTGTTGGGCCGGCCTCGTCTGCTGATCCTGGATGAGCCATTCACCGGGCTTGATCCTTTGGGAGCGGAGTCGATACGCGAAGCCATTCTGGAGCTTCGGCGGCGCGGGGCAACGGT
>DASYCD010000120.1:0-6362 GCA_036500405.1 Bryobacteraceae bacterium | reverse complement strand
GTGCTCGTAAAGCGCGCCGCGCATGAAGACGATATTCTGCTTCTGCTGCGGGTTCGAAGCGAGCAGGTTGGCGGAATCGAGCGTCGCGAGCGCGTCCTTGTAACGCTTCGCTTTCTCCTGCACTTCAGCGATGCTGATCAGGACAGAAACATCCTTATCGGCGTCCGGCAGAGCGCGCAGTTCGGTGAGGGCTTTGTCGTATTCGCCCAGCGTGGCGAGCAGAGAGGCATGTTCAGCCTGAATATCCTTGTCGCCGCTGTATTTCTTCAGAGCGGCGTCTGCCGCGGCGCGGGCGCCTTTGAAATCCTTCGCGTCCGTAAGGGTCTCAATGATCTTGCCTTCCCAGATGGCCGCGGTCGCCGGGTCGAGCTCGGCGATCTGCTGGTAGGAGGTGACCGCATCCGCAGTACGGTCGCCATTCCGCTGCATGTTGGCCAGCGAGCCCAGCATAGAGATGCGCTGCGCGCGCTCCGTATCCGAATAAATCGATTTCTGGGTTTCCTTGAGAATGGCTTCGACTGCCGCGATCCCATCGGGCGTCTTGCCTTCCGCATCCATCAGCTCAGCTTCCGCCATGCGAACGCCGATGCTGTTCTCAACGGTCTTCGCTTTGTCGAGCGTTTCGTGGGCTTTGGCGTAGTTGTGCTTCGACCCCCAGAGCTCGGCGAGTTCAATGAGGTCATTGACGTTCTTTGGCTCGGCTGCCGCGAGTTCCGTCCAGGCGGTGATCGCTTCATCCACGCGGCCGGCCTTCACCAGGTTCTCGCAATAGTGCTTGCGAACCTGCAGGCCGTTGGCGACGGGGAGGAGCCGCTTCCAGGTATCCGCGGCTTTGCCGAAGTTGCGGCTGTCTTCGTACAGCATGGCGAGCATCTGCAGGGTATTGTTATCGGCGTCTTCGCCCGAAACTGGTTCGAGCAGCGCGATCGCGGAATCGAAATCATCGCGGCCCGCGTAGATCTCGGCGAGGCCGACGAGAGCATCGTCATCCCCGGCATCGAGCGCGATAACGGCCTTGAAGGCTTTCTCGGCGGCGGCGTCATTCCGGGCGACGCGGTAGAGGTGCGCCAGCGAAGAGAGAGTCTCGGCGTCTTTCGGGTCGATGTCCGCCGCTTTTTGATAGTGCTCGATCGCGTTTTTCAGCGCGGTCTCATCGACCTTACCCTGCTCGGGGTCAAGCTGCGCGGCATACATGCGCGCAAGGATCTTGTGGGCGCCGGCGTCATTCGGATTTTGCTTGATCAGGCTGTTGGCGAGATCGACGGCCTTTTCCGCGCTACCGGACCGCAGGTAGAATTCAGCCAGTTCCTCGCCCACCACGTTGTCCGTGGGGTCGAGTTCCATGGCCTTCTTATAGAAATCGATGGCTTTGTTGACGTACTCCCGGCGGCCGCCATAACGCGCGGCCTGTTCGGCGTAGAGGTGCGCCATGCCGTAGTTGTAGTAAGCGTCGGCTTTAGCCTCCGTCGGCGTCTCGGCTTTGCTTGCGCTGGCGGCCGGGGCCGGGGCGCTGGCTGGAGCCTGAGAAAAAGCGGGAATGGCGGTTAAACACGCCAGGCCGAAAATGAAAAACGCGGTATGCGTGCGGCCGTTCATACGGGAAATCGCCTTCCTTTGCCGGACACCTGCGGAGGGAGCAATTCCCGTTCCGCATCGCGCCGGGCCTGTTGTCATCATTGTATAACGCGAAGCCGAAAATGAATTCATTCCCGCCGTTTGGAAACCGTGAAGAAACATCATCGGGAGTGGACCATCCGCTGGTCGCGGTCGTCGGGCCTACGGGCTCCGGAAAAAGCGAACTCGCACTCCGGCTCGCTGAGAGATTCGATGGCGAAATCCTGAATTGCGATTCGGTTCAGATCTTTAAATACTTCAACATCGGAACCGCAAAGCTGTCGGAGCCGGATTGGCGTGGCATTCCTCACCATCTGATTGACGTGCTGGAACCGGATCGGGTATTCACCGCCGGAGATTTTGCGAGAGCCGGGCGGATGGCTTTACACGAAATTACAGGCCGCGGGCGGCTGCCGGTGGTGGCTGGCGGCACGGGTTTCTATCTAAGGTCGCTGGTGGATGGCCTGGCGCCGGGGCCGGGGAGAGATGACGCGTTGCGGGCGCGTCTTACGGCGAGGGAAGCGAAACGGGCCGGATCGGTCCATCGGCTGTTGCGTCGGCTAGATCCGGCAGCGGCGAGGCGGATGCATCCGAACGACGTGCCGAAGGCGATGCGGGCACTGGAGATTTGCCTGTGCGCGCGACGTCCGGCGACGGAGGTTTTTGCGGGCGGGCGCGACGCGCTGACCGGATATCGTGTCCTGAAGCTGGGATTGTTTCCCGATCGCGAGAAGCTGGTCGCCCGGCTGGAATCGCGGGTGGAGGCGATGTTCGAGGCGGGGCTGGTGGCCGAAGTGGAAGCGATTCTCGCGCGAGGCGTGCCGGAGAGCGCGAAGCCGTTCGAATCGATCGGGTATAAGCAGGCTTTGCAGGTTGTGCGCGGCGAACTGTCTGTGAAGGATGCGATTTTTTACGCAAAGCGCGACACGCGGCAGTATGCGAAGCGCCAGATGACCTGGTTTCGACAAGAGCCGGGGCTGGAAGTGGTGCGCGGGTTCGGAGATGACGTAGCCGTTGCGAGCCAGGCGATGCACCGGGTGGAGCAGTTTCTCAGCGGGACCGAGAAGGATTAGACGTGCGGCCGATCCTGCATGGAACGAACGCGAGGTCCACCTTCATGGCGGTTCCTCGCGTTTTCGCGTACCTGACGTTACGGTAATCGCTGGTTCTCCCGACGGAAGGACACGCCAGACGTGGGTCTACACCCCCAACGCGCCGCCTTCAACGCTTGTAGCCGATCATCCGCAGAAAGCCCTTGCGCTTCTCGGCGTCCTCGGCCGTTTCCAGGCCTTTGGGCGACGAGCCGTCAATGACGCCCAGCACGCCGCGCCCCTGTTCAGACTCCGCCACGATTACCTGCACCGGATTCGCCGTCGCGCAGAAGATAGTGCAGACTTCGTATGTGGCTTGGACGGCCTTCAGCACGTTGACCGGAAACGCATCCTTCATAACAATCGCGAAGAAATGCCCGGATGCGACCGCGCTCACGATATCGACGGCCGCCGTGCGCATTTCCTCATTCGTGCCGTCATGCCGAATCAGACAGGGTCCCGAAGCTTCACTGAACGCAACGCCAAACTGAATTCCCGGCGCGGAATTCACCATGGCTTCGTAGAGATCTTCCACGGTCTTGATGAAGTGGCTCTGGCCCAGAATGATGTTGGCACTTTCCGGAATCGCCAGCGGCACGGCATGAAGGTTGAGCATACGCAAGTATCGTAACCTGTCGGTAGTGACACACAAACGCAACCTCGCCGCTCTGTTGGCGTCCGCCGCGATTGCGATTCCCGCAGGCGCGCAGTCGTCGCCGATGGTGGATCGCGTCGACACGACGGCATTTATTCAGGTCGCCGCGGATGGCTTCAACGCACTGACGCCGAAGCAGCAGGCGCTGGCTTACTGGCTCTCCCAGGCTTCGATTGCGATCAATCCGATCATCTACGATCAGCTTTCCCGATTCGGGCTTCGGGAGAAGGCGATTCTCGAAGCCGTTGTCGCGAAGAAGGGAAAAGTAGATCCCGCGGCGTACGCGAAGATCCTCGATTACACGAAACTCTTCTGGGCGAACCGCGGCAATCATAACGAAATGACGTCACAGAAATTTCTGCCCGCATTCACGGCGGAGGAACTGAACCGCGCGCTGCGAGGCGCGAGCCGGGCCGATCTGCTACCGGAGGCGGCAGCTCTCAAACAGGCTTTCTTCGATCCGAATTTCGAGCCGATGATTACGGCAAAGAGTCCTCAGAACGGCCTCGACATCATTCAGGCGAGCGCAAACAACTACTACCTGGGCGTCACGCTGGCCGATTTGAAGGGATTCACCGAGAAATACCCGCTGAACTCGCGCGTTGCGAAGGAGAAGGGAAAGCTTGTGGAGCAGGTCTATCGCGCAGGTACGCCCGATGGGAAAGTTGCGCCTGGGCTCTACGCGCAGTATCTGAAGAAAGCTAACGGCTATCTGGCGAAGGCTCGCGCGTACGCGGAGCCCGATGAGGCGAAGGTGATCGACAATCTCATCCGCTATTACCAGACTGGCGAATACAGCGACTGGCTGCAGTTTGACCGCGCCTGGGTGACCAACAACCCGCCTGTCGATTTTGTCAACGGCTTCATTGAGGTTTATCGCGATGCCCGTGGGGCGAAGGGCAGCTCGCAGAGCTTCGTCAGCGTGACGGATGACAAGCTTTCGGGCGCGATGGCGAAGATCGCCGCCAATGCCCAGTACTTCGAAGACAAAGCTCCCTGGCTTCCGCAATACAAAAAACAGGGCGTGACGCCGCCCATCGCCAAGGCGATCGAAACGGTGGTGGAGACCGGCGATTTTCACGTGACGACGATCGGTGACAACCTGCCGAATGAAAACGAGATCCGCGAGAAGGAAGGCTCGAAGAGTTTTCTTTTCAGCAGCAGCACGCGCGCTCTCGATCAGGCGACAGGTAATAAAACGATCGATGAATTTGGTTACTCGCCGGAGGAGATCGCGCGCTACAAGAAATACAACACGGTCGCGAATGATCTGCTGGTCTGCATGCATGAGGTAATCGGCCACGGGTCGGGTAAGCTCGATCCGAAACTGACGCAGTCGTCGCAGGCTTATTTAAAGGAATACTTCTCCGCGCTTGAAGAAGCCCGCGCCGATCTGATGGCGTACTGGAATGTGTTCGATCCGAAGCTGAAGCAACTCGGACTCGTGGATTCGGACGAGGTTGGCAAGGCGATGTACGACAACATTGCCCGCACCTGGGTTCTCCAGCTTCGCCGCATCCCGAAAGGCGACACGATCGAGGAAGATCACCAGCGCGGACGTCAACTTACGGCCCGATACATCATGGACAAGACCGGTGCGATCGCGGTCGAGAAGCGCAACGGCAAAACCTACGCGGTTGTGAAGGATTACGACAAGATGCGCCAGGGCATCGGCCAGCTACTGGCGGAGTTGATGCGGATTAAGGCGGAGGGCGACTACGGCGCGATTAAGGCGCTGATGGACAAGTACGGCGTCCACTTCGACCCCGCGCTGCGCGATGAAGTCGTGGCTCGCTACAAATCCCTCGACTTGCCGACGTACTTCGCCGGCATCAACGCTGACCTGACCGCTCAGTTCGACGCGAAAGGCAATGTCACGAAGGTGACGATGAACTATCCGCGCGACTTCGTCAAACAGCAGTTGGACTACAGCGGCATGTACCGGCCAACAGGTGCACGCAAATAGCGATAATAGAGACAGGAACTGCGATGACTATCAATCTAACCAGTGATCACGAACAACTGATCGCCGAGGCGATCAAGGCCGGAACTTACGAAAATTCCGATCAGATGATACAGCGCGCGCTCGAAGTTCTTCGTGCTGAGGACCGGTGGCTGGAGGAAAATCGAACCACGATAGACGCGAAAATCGATCATGCTCTCGCGCAATTCCAACGCGGCGAATGTTTTTCTGCGGAAGAGAGCCGCAAGGATATGGAATCGCGCAAGGCTGCCTGGCTTAGCAAGCGCGCCGGCTAATGGACAGCCGCTATGCTCTTTCGGCCGATGCGCAGTCGGACCTTTTTGAGATTTGGTGTAGGATCGCAGAAGACAGCATCATGCTGGCCAACTGAATCGAGAAACGAGTTGCATTGCCGCTTCGCGTTCCTTGCCCGGCGTAACGTCACAAACTCCTGAAGCGGCGTTCCGTAACATAAAAAAACCGCCGGATTTCTCCGGCGGCTTTTCTCTCCCTGACCTTCTAATTCTCTTAATCGCCGAAGCTGCCGACTTCTTCGCGCGAGTCCGCTTTCGGGGCCGCTGCAGGCTGGATTCCACCGATGTGGCTCACCGGTACGAATCCGGATTCGATCGGCTTTTCCTTCAGAATCACTTCGCGATAAAGCTTCGCCATCTTCGCATCTTCGGCGGCCTTCTTGACGATGTCCGCGTTGCGCGCCCGAATCTTCTCTTCGCGGGCCGTCTTCGCAATACCCAGATCGTCGAGGTCATGCTGCTTGCCAGCCGCGACTGCTTCCGCGTTCAGGATCAGCGAGTGTTCCTTCGAAGGCAGATTCACGCTCTTGCCGCCCGCGATGATCTCGTGACGGCCCTTCTCTTCGTACCACTTGGTGAGCGTCGCCGTCATGTGCATCTTTTCCACGATGTTGCGCCAGCCCACGCCCGTGTTGTACGCGCAGAAGCTGATTTCGCCTTCCTGCGTCGCGTAGGGGATGATGCACTGCTCGGTGCGGCGGAAGTCGTAGTTGAACAGATCCTGG